>DATHGV010000027.1:0-12395 GCA_035490135.1 Candidatus Methylomirabilota bacterium | reverse complement strand
GTACAAAGTGATGGGCATGGCGCCTTATGGGACGCCGCGCTACGCCGAAAAAGTTTGGAAACTCGTCCACCAAAACGCCGACGGATCATTCGCACTCGATATGGACTATTTTTGTTTTCATCATTCTGCTGACCGCATGTTACCCAAAATATTTCGGCGAGCCGCCCGCAAACTACGCGGAGATGTGCCGGATCAACCAGCACTATGCGAATTCCTGCCCGTTACATGCTGTATGTAGTGCCCACGAAGCAGAGTCAGCGTGACAAGCTGCCCGCAGTCACGCACGTCGATGTTGTTCTCAATACCTCGTTTAACCTCAAGGGCGAGCCCGTCGCGAACACCCCGGCTGACGCGGCAAGCACATTCTTTAGGAGTGAGATGGATTCTCTGGTGATTGGCGATTTCCTGATTGAGAAGGCGTCTTGATATGCCGCGTTCGAGTCGCATCAGTTCAAACAGAAGTGGAACGCTCGATAGTAGAAGCTCGAGGAGGGTCGAATGCACGTGTCACCAGTTAGATTGCGGCCATTCTTTGCCCTCCTCGGATATGCCGTGATTTCCTCAGTGATCGTGGTTGGACTGCTCGAGTTCGGTTCTTTCTTAGTGTTGACTGCTTATCATTGGATTCGGCCCGACCTTCAAGAGAGTATTGCGGACACCAGCCCTGCCTATAGTGGATATCCCTGGGCATCAGAATTTTGGAAAGAGGAAAGGTCCCGCTGGAATTCGCAACACGGAAGTTACGAGCCTTTCCGCATCTGGGGAGTAGCCCCCTGGAACGGCAAATACATAAATACCGACAACTCTCCAGACGGCACTTGGCGGCGTGGAAGGCTATGTCACGAATCAAGAAGTGATCCTTCTAATGGAACAGCTCAAGGCCGGTCGGCGCCCTGGCATGGTCATCTTCTATGACGGCGTGAACGATGCCTACGCTGGAGCAGTTTCCCCTGGCGTTCCGACCGCTCACATGTCCCTGTCCAACATTAAAGCGCGCGTTGAAGGTACGCTCGCTGGCAGGCTCGATTTCCTCAGAAGCTCGTACACTTTACAGTTGGCTGTTGCGGTCTTGAATTCTCTTCGTCTGGCGGGCGCAGCCAAACCGGGCATTGACGAAACGGAATCAAAAGCGGTGACCACGCTCGATAATTACGAACGCAATCTGCAGTTCGCAACCATACTAGGCAACGCTTATGGTTTTCGAGTTTTTTGCTTCTGGCAACCGGCGTTCGTCTACGGTCACAGGTCACTTTTCCCATTCGAGGCGACCATCGCAGGCCATCAGGCCTCAAAAAACTCCTTCAACATTTTGGCGAAGGTGTATCAACATGCGCAGCGGCGGTCCGCAACGGATCATGCCTTTGTTTTTCTGGGAGACGTTTTTGATTCCGTGAAGGAAACGGTGTACATCGACAAGTGGATGCACCTGGCCCCCGTGGGCAATGAGCTTGTTGCGCGGTCAGTTGCCGGATATGTAGAGTCCAGCCTGGACGAACGATCCAAACCCGCCAAACCACATTTGGACCAGCCGCCTCAGTGAGGGTTTCATCATTTCGTTTTCGGCGTCGAAGCATTTTCCACTAAGCTGAACCTCGGAATTTGAGCGCGATCCATAAGAATCGAGATTCTGTGTGAAGCAGCCTTGCGATGAAGCCGTAGTCCGATCTGGCAGTTCTAACGCCTCGTGCAAAACTCCATCGCAGGCTTGGGTGCTTGCGGCCACCATTCTCGGTTCCAGCATGGCCTTCATCGACGGCACCGTCGTCAACGTAGCTCTGCCTGCACTGCAATCCAGTCTTCACGCCACGGTGGTGGACGTCCAGTGGGTGGTCGAGTCCTACGGGTTGTTTCTCGCGGCGCTGCTTTTGATCGGCGGCGCTATGGGCGATTCCTTTGGCCGGCGATCGGTTTTTTTGATTGGTACGGGACTATTCGCCGCCGCCTCCATCGGCTGCGGACTTTCTTCCAGCATTTCGCAGTTGATCGTAACCCGTTCTCTCCAGGGCATCGGTGCCGCATTCCTGGTTCCCAGTAGTCTCGCCATTATCAGCGCATCCTTTGACGAAAAATCTCGCGGTCGCGCCATCGGCACTTGGTCGGGATTCACCGCCATCACCGCAGCTCTGGGTCCGGTGCTGGGCGGCTGGCTGATTCAGCATGCTTCCTGGCACTGGATTTTCTTGATTAACGTTCCCATCGCCGCCGCGGTCATCGCCATTTCGCTCTGGCACGTGCCAGAATCCCGCAGTTCCACTCCTCAAAAAACCGATTGGCTCGGTGCTGCGGTCGCCACCGTTGGCCTCGGTGGAATTGTGTTTGGATTTGTTGAGTCCGCGAATTTGGGTTGGGGCCACCCGCTTGTCTTCGGTAGTTTGCTCGTTGGCTTTACTTCTCTCGTTGCCTTTGTTTTCGTCGAAAAGCGTGTAGCCGCGCCCATGGTTCCGCTTTCGTTGTTTAAATCGCGCAGCTTCGCTGGCGCAAATCTCCTTACGCTCTTGCTCTATGCCGCGCTGGGGATTTTCTTTTTCCTTTTTCCCATGAACCTGATCCAAGTGCAGAAATATTCCACCACCGCCACCGGCGCGGCGGCCTTGCCCTTAATTTTGCTGATGTTTTTTCTTTCGCGATGGTCAGGCGGACTCGTGGCCCGCTTCGGTCCGAAGCTTCCGCTGATCGTTGGGCCGCTCATTGCCGCGGCAGGCTTCCTATTGTTCACCGTGCCGTCCGTCGGCGGCAGCTATTGGCTAACGTTTTTTCCCGCCTTCGTTGTTCTGGGTTTGGGCATGGCCGTCAGCGTCGCTCCTCTGACCACCGTGGTCATGAGTTCCGTCGATCAGGCCCGTGCAGGCACCGCCTCGGGCATCAACAACGCGGTATCCCGCGTCGCCGGCGTGCTGGCTGTGGCCGTTTTCGGAATTGTCATGGTCAGCGCCTTCAGCGCGACCTTGCAGCATTCCCTCAGTGGTTTAAATCTCGCCCCCGCCGCCCTTCACCAGATTCAGTCCAGCGTCATTAGGCTAGCCGGCCTGGAAGTCCCGGCAGGCCTGGACCCGCAAACTTCCTCGGCCATTCGCGCCGTCATTGCCCACGCCTTCGTCTCTGCATTCCGCCTGGTCACGCTCCTCTGCGTCGCCCTCGCCGTAGCCAGCGCCGCCGTCGCCGCACGCATGATCCCTGTGAGCCAAAAGTGAACCGTAAAGAACGAATTGTCATAACCGTTCGGATGGCGTTCCTGCTTCAGGCTTCGCCACGCGCGGGCCGGGACCTTGTGGTCGGCAAAAAGTTGATGTATAAAACCACATCCCTCCGGATTTCAAAAAAGTATGGATTATGATCTGGGATACTTCGATCTTGATACGCGGGTCTTGGAACCGATCGATAATCCGTTCGGCCCGAAAGTGTTACCTGTGTAGCCGGTACATTCTGTCAGTGTGGTGGGCCGATGATGGTCGTCGAAAGACTCACCCTTCTGAAATCCAACTTCGTTCTCCACCGTTGGTCACGACTGCGGCATGAAGCGACTCTCTCCAATTCGAAAGTGTTTTTCCACGCGCTCCGTACCTCTGTGCCTTCCCTCGGAACGGACGTCCTTTCCAGCTCTTCGACCACGCTACTCACTGTCCTTTTTCGCATTCGGCCAGCTTCCGGCCTCATACAGTCACCTGTCGCGCTCTGCAGCAAAGTCTCGGCACAACTCGACGCCCCTCCTTCCCACCGTTGAATTTGCATAGGGCCCGCGTCCGCCGCAAATCGCGGGCGGCTTCCTGCAAGTCGTTGTATCGAAAGCGCGCGAACACACCGTGCTCATGCAGGCGCATTGCCCTTCGCGCTTCCGGGCACTGGAAGCTGGTGCGACGGGCTTGCTGGATTCAATTGCCAAACTGTACACTCACGCTCACCTAGCGGCCGAAAGGCGCGAAATGAACAAACATAAAGTGGTGAAGTTGGGGAAGAGTTTCTGGCCAGCAGAAAAATCTTCGCGGCTAACGTCAATTGGCTTGGGTGCTTTGATTACAGCCGCTGAGCATGTATTCGCATCGACGACGGCGCTGCTGGTTGGGCTTAGCCTTGCAACGAACCCGTTTTGCTTCCAGGCCCAAGCCAAGGCGCGCGACGCGCAACTCCGTGGTGCAACAAAATCCGATAATCAGACCTCACCCGTCCATCTCAACCTGTGGCCGGAAAGCAAGTCACCGATTGGCCTCGACGCGAAAGTCGAAACGCGCATCGATGGCCTACTCAAACGAATGACGGTCGAAGAAAAGGTCGGTCAGGTGATCCAGCCCGAATGGAAGTCGATCAGCCCGGCGGAGGTGGCACAATACCATATCGGCTCGATTGAAAACGGCGGCGGTGCGGTGCCCGGCGGCAAGAAGCATTCGAGCGTTCAGGATTGGGTCAACTTAATTGAGCCCTATTACGACGCCTCGGTTGATCCGGCGAGAAACCGCGTCATCATTCCGCTGATCTGGGCCTCCGATGCCGTCCATGGGCACAATAATGTCTATGGCGCTACGCTTTTCCCGCACAATATCGGCCTAGGCGCGGCGCACGATCCGGACCTAATCCGCCACATCGGGCAGGTCACGGCCGCCGAGATGCGCTCGACCGGCATGGACTGGTCGTTCGCGCCGACGATTGCAGTTGCCCGCGACGACCGCTGGGGCCGTACATATGAAAGCTACTCGGAAGATTCGAAGATCGTGGCCCAATATACTGCTGCCATCGTGACGGGACTGGAAGGCTCGGGTTCGACGTTCCTCGACAAGGATCATGTCATCTCGACCGCCAAACACTTCCTCGGTGACGGCTCGACAGACGGCGGCCGAGACCAGGGTGACTCCCTCGCCTCCGAAGCCGATCTGATCCGGCTGCATGGTGCCGGCTATACCCAGGCCATCGACGCCGGTACACAATCAATTATGGCGTCTTATAGTTCGTGGCACGGTCTCAAGATGCATGCCAATAAGGTGCTGATGACCGACGTGCTGAAGGGCCGGATGGGCTTCGACGGCATCATCATGGGTGACTGGAACGCGCACGGCCAAATTCCCAGCTGCACCAATGCTGATTGCGCCCAGGCGTTCAACGCGGGGCTCGATATCTTCAACGCGCCGCAGGACTGGAAGGCGCTCTACGCCAACCTGATGCGCGAAGTGAATGACGGCACGATTCCGAAGGCGCGCCTCGATGACGCCGTGCGGAGGATCCTGCGCGTCAAGATTCGTATGGGCGTTTTCGACGAACCGGCGCCGGACAAGCGTCCCGGCACGTACCTGCCCATAGGCACGCCCGGTCATCGTGCGGTTGCGCGCCAAGCGGTGCGCGAATCGCTGGTACTGCTCAAGAATGACGGCGTCCTACCAATCAAGCCTAAGGCCACCGTGCTGATCGCGGGCGACGGGGCCAATAATATCGCCATGCAGTCGGGCGGCTGGACGCTTTCCTGGCAGGGCGCCGATAACGGCCCGAACGACTTTCCCGGCGCAACTTCGATTTATGAAGGCCTAAAGGCCGACATAGACGCGGCGGGCGGACTGGCGCTGCTCAGCCCCGACGGCACTTCGGCGCAAAAAGCTGACGTTGCCATCGTCGTTTTCGGTGAAACCCCCTATGCAGAATTCATGGGCGACCAGAGCGACGCGGCGCTGCATCACGATAATGCCGAGTCTCTGGAACTGATAAGGAGGCTAAATGCGCAGGGCATGCCGGTAGTCGCCGTCATGCTGTCGGGCCGTCCGCTCTATATCAATCCGCAGATTAATGCCGCCGATGCTTTCGTCGAGGCGTGGCTGCCCGGCTCGGAAGGCGAAGGCGTTGCTGATGTGTTGACCGGCAAGTACGATTTTAGGGGGAAGCTGAGTTTTTCGTGGCCGAGGCGCCCCAATCAGACACCGTTGAATGTAGGGGACGCGAAGTATGATCCGCAGTTCGCCTACGGGTACGGACTGAGTTACGCCGCGCCGACGCAGACGCCCCCCTTACCCGAAGTGGCCGAAACCACCAAGTACGGCGAGAAAAACGTTTACTTTGCCAAGGGTAGCGCGTGGAACGGCTATAAGCTCTCGATTGGCGACGGCAACGCGCCGCACATGGAGTATGTCGGGACACGCACAACGCTGTACGGCTCCTCGAGCCTCGCACTGGAATCTCAGGCCGACGGCGCGCTGCATGCGGTGTGGAACGGCAAATCGAAAGCATGGCTGGAAATGGGCGCGGACCAACCTACTGACATCAGCCGCGAAGCTAATGGAGCGATGATGCTCCGTCTCACGTTAAGGGTGAATACGGCTCCCGTCAGCGAGGTGCTACTCGGCATCGGTTCCGCTTCCGTCCCGGTGACCGCCGAACTGAAGGGCATACCTGCCGGGGGCTATGCGACCCTGGCCGTGCCGCTGTCGTGCTTTTCCGCGCAGGACCTGAGAAAGACGCCGACTATCGCCCGTTTGGAAACCTCCGGCAGCTTGGATCTGTCGGTGTCCGAAATCCGACTGACGGAAACCAAAATGGGCGCGGCTTGCCCCACGGAGTGACGAATTTCACCTTGAGGGGCACCAAGAGATTCAGATCGACGCTTCGCAGTTGCACAGGCGCATACCGTGTTGTAAACGCCGCACAGGATGCCGAACAAGAACTGCATTTGCGACTAGCGCAATCTAGAGGTTGGGCGCATCGTAGCCTGTTTTTGCGTAGACGCTGAGAGGCGGAAGTCCTTTGGGTGCGCGCAGCTTGACCTTGATCTTTCGTCACCTTGCGTCATGTGATTTATTGCTCGGGCGGTATCCAAGGATGTATTGGTTGCGCACCTCCGCGCCGATCCAGAGTAATCTCGGGCTAAGGCAAGGCTAAACAGCGGAAACGTCGCGCGTCTTACTTAAGGGATGCGACGAGGTCAAAACGGTCGAGGTTCATCACTTTATTCCAGGCACCCACGAAGTCTTGGACAAACTTCCCGTGGGCGTCCGAACTCCCGTAGACCTCCGACAGCGCCCGGAGTTGGGCATTCGAGCCGAAGATGAGATCGGCTCGCGTGGCCGTCCACCTGACTTCGCCGGTCTTGCGATCTCGCCCTTCAAATGTATTGTTCGCATCTGAGGTCGCCTTCCACACGGTACGCATATCGAGCAGGTTGATGAAGAAGTCGCTGGTCAGCGCCTCCGGCTTCTTGGTGAAGACGCCGAACTTGGTCTGCCCGAAGTTGGTACTGAGCACCCGCATGCCACCGACAAGCACGGTCAGTTCCGGCGCCGTCAGTGTGAGAAGCTGTGCCTTATCCAGCAGTTCGACCTCGGCCGTTGCGTCGGCGTTTCCGTTGGAATAAGAGCGGAAGCCGTCCGCGGCCGGTTCGAGGACCGAGAAAGATTGCACGTCGGTCTGCTCCTGCGAAGCGTCCATGCGCCCTGGTCTGAATGGAACGGTCACGGAGATGCCGGCATTTCTCGCGGCCTGCTCGACACCAGCGCAACCAGCTAGGACGATCAAGTCAGCGAGGGAGATCTTCTTACCGCCAGACTGCGCGCCGTTGAAGTCACTCTGAATCTTGTCGAGCGCCTTCAGCACCTTCTGCAGTTGCTCCGGTTGATTGACCTTCCAATCCTTCTGTGGAGTAAGGCGGATGCGCGCGCCATTTGCGCCACCACGCTTGTCGGATCCACGGTAGGTGGACGCCGATGCCCAAGCTGTAGACACGAGTTGCGAGACCGTCAGCCCCGAGGCAAGAATTTTCTCCTTGAGAGAGGCGACATCCTTGTCATCGACCAGTGCATGATTCACGGCAGGGATTGGGTCCTGCCAGATGAGTTCTTCCTTTGGAACTTCCGGACCAAGGTAGCGCGCGCGGGGACCCATGTCGCGATGAGTCAGCTTGAACCATGCACGGGCGAAAGCATCCGCAAAGGCAGATGGATTCTCGTAGAAGCGCCTCGAGATTTTTTCGTACACAGGATCGAATCGCAAAGAGAGGTCGGTGGTCAGCATCGCGGGTGGGTGACGCTTTGAGGAATTGTGGGCATCCGGTACCGTGCCTGCGCCCGCGTCACCCTTTGGTTTCCACTGGTTCGCGCCACCCGGACTCTTCGTCAGTTCCCACTCGTACTTGAACAGGTGCTCGAAGAAGTCGTTGCTCCATTTCGTCGGCGTGCTGGTCCACGTGACTTCGAGGCCGCTGGTGATTGCGTCGCCTCCGATGCCAGAGGCGTAGGCGCTTGTCCAGCCGAGGCCCTGCTCTTCTATCGGAGCGCCTTCGGGCTCAGCTCCCACGTGTCGTTTGGCAGGACCGGCTCCGTGGGTCTTGCCGAAGGTATGACCGCCCGCGATCAAGGCGACGGTCTCTTCGTCGTTCATTGCCATCCGACCGAAGGTCTCGCGGATATCCTTAGCTGCCGCAACCGGATCCGGAACGCCTTCCGGGCCTTCCGGGTTGACATAGATGAGCCCCATCGTGGTAGCACCGAATGGTTTTGCAAGAAGGCGCTCACCGGAATAGCGTTTGTCGGTCCCCAACCAGGTTGTTTCAATTCCCCAGTTGACGTCGAGGTCTGGTTCCCAAACGTCCGCACGTCCGCCAGCGAAGCCAAGAGTCTTAAAGCCCATAGTTTCCAGGGCGACGTTTCCCGCAAGGATCATCAGGTCGGCCCACGAGATCTTCTTGCCGTATTTCTGCTTGATCGGCCATAACAGACGTCGTGCTCGATCGAGGTTGACGTTGTCGGGCCAGCTGTTAAGTGGAGCGAAACGCTGCTGGCCTCTGCCGCCACCGCCTCGGCCATCGCCGGTGCGGTAAGTACCAGCGCTGTGCCACGCCATGCGAATAAATAGCGGGCCGTAGTGGCCGAAGTCGGCGGGCCACCAGTCCTGCGAGTCTGTCATCAACCCCGAAAGATCTTTTTTCAAAGCCTTGTAGTCGAGACTCTTGAACTCCTCTGTGTAGCTGAAATTCTTGCCCATGGGATCGGACAGCGATGAGTGCTGATGCAGCAGATTCAGATTTAACTCGTTCGGCCACCAGTCACGGTTCGTTGTGCTTGCGCTGCTGCCATGATGGAACGGGCACTTTGCTTCGGGTGACATGCGTTCTCTCCTCAGGTGTTTCGATTCAACGATTGAGACCATTGAAATCCATGGATCAATCTTGACGTACTTAAAGTAGCATCGTAGCAGGAGATAGTTCCAATATCTAAATCCCATTCTAGGTATAGGCATACCCTATGGAATTTCACCAGCTACGATATGTTTGCGCCATCGCGGACACAGGCAACTTCAGCCGCGCCGCCGAGCGTTGTCAGATCGCCCAGCCCTCGCTCTCACAGCAAGTCATGAAACTCGAGGAAGATCTCGGAGCGAAGCTCTTTGACCGCCTCGGGCGTAGCGTCCGCCTTACCGAGGCCGGTCGCGCCTTTATTCCTCACGCCCGCGCGGTTCTCGAGCAGATGGAGGTGGCGCGCCTGAGCGTGGCCGACAAAAACGCAGACCTTCGCGGCAGCATCGCCGTGGGTGTGATTCCAACTGTTGCGCCCTATCTGATCCCGAGTTATACGGCGGCTTTTGTAAAGAAGTATCCCGACGCGAAACTACGCATCGTCGAAGAAACGACATCGGTTCTGGTAGAAGGTCTGCGGGACCTGTCCATCGATGTCGCGATTCTTGCTCTCCCATTACGCCACAAAGACCTGGAATTGTTTCCTATCCGGACAGAGCCCCTCTTCGCTGTGATGAGAAGAGATCATCCACGCGCCTCCGCAGAATCTCTTGCCCTCAAAGATCTCCGCGGAGAATCGTTCGTCATGTTGCGCGACGGCCACTGTTTCCGAGACCTCAGCATTACGACCTGCACCCGCGCCCGCATTACTCCGAACATCGCCTTCGAAAGCGGCCAGTTCAGCAGTCTCCTGGGGATGGTTGCGGCCGGTGTCGGTGTCTCGCTCGTCCCTGAAATGGCTATCGACCGCAACGTGGGCTGCCGTTACGTACCCCTCAGTGACGCTCAGGCTACGAGTACTATCGTTGCCGCGGTCTTGCGCGGACGCAGTCTCAACCGGGTCCAAGAGGCCTTTGTGTCCGGGATTAGGGGCAGAGCGACGGAAGCCCTCCGCGGAAAAATGTCTGCCGCGAATCGTTCCGCGCGAGGCTAAAGAAGCTCTCCGAGTCTCGACAACTTTGTCTACCTATCGCTGCGAACAGGCTGGACAATTTACCTTGCGGCAGATCTTGGGCTAGTCGGCGAGATTCGTCTAAACCGTACGGGAACATTGATACACTTCTAGCCCTGAGGAGGCCAAAATGTTCCCGCTCGGGAACAACCCCTCGTGTGGCGCGTTCCTTCGCGCGACTTTTTAGATAGAAAATGTACTAGGCCGGGCGCGCTGTTGACATAGCTATATTAGATAGCTATCATCGAGAGTATGAAAGTTAGCGTGGCGGATGCCAAGAACAAACTTCCCGAACTAATCAAGGCTGTCGAGGATGGCGAAACAGTGACCATCTACCGCCGAGGCGTGCCTGCCGTGGATATCATCCGAACAAAAAAGCCTAGTCGCAGAAAGCGGAAGCTCGGGACACTGAAAGGCAAAATTCAGATTCTCGACGTCGACTGGTGGAAACCCATGTCGGACGACGAAGCAGACGTCTTTGTAGAAGGGCGAGACTAGGTGCGGTTGCTCCTGGACACGGTCGCATTGATTTTCGCTGTTGAGTCACCAGAACGGTTCACCAAGCGCGCGACCGCCATTTTGCAGAATACAGAAAACATCCTTGAACTGAGCGCAATTTCTCTTTCCGAAATCGCCATCAAAGCAGCCCGCGGCAAGTTAAAATTTTCTGCAGCGGACACGCGCCGCGCACTTGAGGACCTGGACCTTCGCGTACTGCCGTACACTGCGAACCATGCATTCTCTCTTTTCGATCTGCCGCTCCTGCACGCGGATCCCTTCGATCGTCAAATCATCGCACAAGCTTTGTCGGAAGAGATCCCGGTGATGACTTGCGATGAGAAATTCAGCCTGTACAAAGGTCTCAAGGTCCTTTGGTAATTTGTCGGATTGTCGTCCCTTTCCAGAATGGTTCTTAGAAGATTCGTAGAACCGCAGAGTTCCGAGCATCGGCCAGCGCATGGCCTGGCGACCGAGTTCCGCAATATCTCTTCGCGCGGTACACCTGCTGCAACGTTGTCCACTATGACGGACACCAAGACACGTGTTCCGCTGACACACGCTCGGCCGTGGCAGACGGGTTTACACTGATTCGCTCACGCCAGCGTTCCCTCAGAAAAGTCACAGTGAGTCCCCGGGCGGGAGGGCATTGGTGCCAACACTGCCGTGTTCAGTAAAGTGTTTCAGTAACTGTGGCAGTGAACTTTTGCTGGGTGTCTTCCGACAGGGCTGAGGTGACCGAGGATTGCGCAACGACTCAAAAATCCACGGGAAGAACGGTGAATGGAATCGTAGGGCGATCCGTACGATTGTGCACCGCTCAGCCCCGTCTTGGTGCCAATCTAAAACACCACACCTAAGGCGGCTACCTCACTTTTGAGTAGGGATTAGGAATGCTCCGGGTATTCTCTCATCCAACGTCGCGAGAATTGCGCTCTTCGCCTTGGCGAGTTGCGCGAGATGGCCGTCGGTAGTTTGCTTTGCAGTCTTGACCCAAGCTGGAATGTGCGAGACATCATGATCGTCGGGGATGAAAGTGAACGTCAGGGAATTTCCTGTTTTAAGGCGGAGTAATAGAGTGCGTGCGTGGGCAATGGTGAATCCATACTGCGGTGCCTGTGCGAGGACCCGGACGAAGCCAAGTTCCGTAATCGAACAAGTAGCCAGCTCCGAAACTCCCCTTGAGGCCAGAGTGTGCACCCATCTAGCGACGCGCTCGTGGAATTCGTGCTGGAGGAAACCCAGCGCAACGAGACCGTTCACGTCGAGGAGATACTTCATGGGAAGTCGGATAAAATCTCATCGACCTGTTTGCTGCTCAAGAGTCGAGCGTCTGGACCCGCACTCAGAACCGGAAGGCCGGTAATGGTGTCAACGACAATACTTACTTTCCGTGCGCGCGTGCTTCGTGGCGTCAACACAATGCGCCCCCCCTCCACCTTTGCGTCGAGTGGGTCTCCTGTCCGGAGGCCAAGTTTGCGGCGAATCGGACCTGGAAGAACGACCTGACCTTTCGTTGAAACCTTGGTTTCCATGGTAAGACAATCTTACCCTGACCTGGCTCCGGTAACAACCCCTACACCTGAAGTATCGAGCGTGGTTGAGGAGGTTCGGGAGGGCTTGTGGAACACGAACATTCACGAAACATTCATGCTGGCGCGGGTAATGGCCGCGGATTTACGATTTAACTGAGATTCCGCGCCTTGGGTTATATTCCTCGGATCGAGCCACTTCGGAACGCGCCATTGG
>DATHGV010000026.1:0-7011 GCA_035490135.1 Candidatus Methylomirabilota bacterium | reverse complement strand
TTTTGCCGGCTTCCTCCAAAACACAGTAGAACGACCAGCGATCTCCCAGATCTACACCGATCGTTAGCTTTTGCTCCTTCAAAATTTCGTTCCCAAATACCTGCACAGTGCTAATCTTCTTCATCGCCGGTCTCCTTTTCTTGTGCTTACAAGCACGTCGATCATTGGGAGCGTAACGCATCCCGTGGAGACCGGCCTTCTCATCCCATCTGATTTGTCGGGTTACCGGACACTGAGAATTAACTTTCCGATTACGGCAGCGTTAATCAGGACCTAGCTAGTCTCTTACTTGCGTCCGATCCAGTTGGAAGCTCCCGAGCCGGTCAATCGCAGCTTCCACATCGGAGACACCGGCTGGCATCCCCGCATCTCGGCCCACATAATCCAGCACGGACTTAGACACTCCATCAAAGGAGATCGATGACACGTACGTCGGCATGTCGGTTACCCCAGACATATAGCCCGAGGCGAGAGAAAAATAATCCGCTCCACGAAACGTATCCACGAGCTTCACCAAAGACGTGTGTGAAATCTGCACCTTTCGTTTCCCTGTGGTCCCGACGTAGGCTTGCCCGTCATATAACACCGTTCCGTCGCCGCGAATTTAGCGGATAACAAGCCCTTTAGTAGCAATCACAGAGCAACCGATTTTTGATCGGCTGGCTCCCGTCTTACGAAACTTTGAGGCGTAGTTCCGCGTGATACTGAAGCTGTAGGCCTGGCATTTACACCTTAGTACATAACAACACTCCGAGCGGAATACAAGTGATCGGAATCGCCGTTTCTACCCTGGCGGTTTTTCGTGCTGCTAGCAGTTAAACGGCATTGTCGACGCCAAAGCTAGTAAGCTCAAGCGCTTGCGAACGGAAGCAGACGAGGCTAGAATCAACTTGCCGTCCTTTATATGCCCTGCGATCGGTTTCCCTGGTACGCTTCAGGGAGAGTAAGAGCGCCATGGAAGGCGGAAACGCGATAGTCGCCGATCAATGGAGCAGAGGTCGCTTCCGAAGAGGCTGTGCATTCGTGATTGAAAGCACGGCCAGGCGGCGCCGAAACTTGGATAGGTGGAAACGCAAGTTTGAAGCAAGGGCCTAACCGCGGCAATAAGTCTTGTGTTATCAAGGGCCGAGGTAGCTCAGTGGTAGAGCAGCCGATTCGTAAACAGCGGCAGGTCCATTTCAACAAACGACTTAGCTGAAAATTCAACGACTTAGCTGCCCATCACGTCCCATCACTACTCATCATTTCCGATCCTACAACGCAAAAAGGACGCAAACTGAAGTTGCAGTTGTTTCTCGTCAGCGCCGAGGGTGGCCGCGCGATGCTCGTCCTTGGTACAGTGGCTTCTCGAACTGAGATTTCATCCGTGAGAGTCGTTTTGCTCGGCGGCGGTTTGGAAAACCACCGCGTCCGCACCAAATGCCGTGATCATTGTCACTTCCTAGAAGCGGACTTCTGGCCCGGGATACCTGATGGGATGGTGCGCCGCATCCGGCCACAGCCAGGAAGGTTCCTTTCAAGCCTGGGCCGCCTTTTGTCTACTAAGGCTGCGCGCTTCGATTCTCCTGCTATCGGCCACTCACAATTTCAATGTTTTTGGAGTATGAAACTCCGGTGGAAGTGGGTGCATATCCCACAACAGTTTTGCGCACCAGTCGCAATTGTACAAAGTCGTAGATAGGGATCATCGGAGAGTCGTTCAGCAGCGTCCGTTCTGCTTCCTCAAGAACTTTTGCTCTTTCAGACGGGTTGCGTTCCAAGTTTGCTTTGCTCACCAGTGAATCGTATTTATGGTTGGAATAGCCGAATGTATTTTCAGTCGAATCGGAAAGCCAGATCTCGTCAAAAGTGTTGGCGTCCGCGTAGTCAGCTACCCAACCCTTCGCCGTGAGAACTCCCACCGTTGGATCTTCGGGCGCTTTCGCATCAAGACTTGCCGCCACTTGCACCTCGACTCCGAGGGCCTCTTTCCATTGGCGGGCTATTGCTTTTGCCACTTTCTGACGGGATTCACTTTCTCCGGGGCGGAGTTCTACCTTCAATTGTTTGCCTGCACCATAGCCGGCATCTGCGTAGAGTTGACGGGCGACAGCCAGTTGCTGCGCTTTCGGCAATTTTGCCCAAGGGAACTCCTGCAAGGTGTATCCCGCCAACCCTGGAGGTACCCAGCCGTATGCCGGCTTTTCGCCTCTGCCCGTGATCTCGCGGGTGACGTACTCACGGTCGGTCACCATCGCCAGAGCTTGCCTTAGCTTGACGCTGCTTTTGAACGGCCTAGACTTCAGCTCGAAGGGGTAATAGAAGACTGCGAGATCCGGATACGACGTCAATTCGTCGGCGTGCTTTGCCCGAATCTCTGCAAGCTGGCTGGCCGGGACACCCCAGGTAATATCCGTCGCGCCAGCGAAGAATTGTCGCGCTTCTTCTTCGTCAGTTGGAGGGTAAAGATACTGGACTTCTGCGAGCTTCACGTGCTCATGGTCCCAGTAATTCGGGTTTTTCTTCAGCACGATGTGCACGCCATGAGTCCATTCCTGCAATGTGAATGCTCCGCTTCCAATAAGCGTCCCGGTTTTGCCGAAACTTTCTCCTCGCTGCTCGATTGTCTTGCGATGTAGTGGCGCGAGACTTGGATGGGTAAGCGCAACCAGAAAGTACGGCGTTGGTTGGCTCAAGGTAATCTGTAGCCGGTTGGGACCGTCCGCTGCGACTCCCAGGTGATCCACTGCGGAATCTTTCGCGCCACTGATCTCTCTGGCTTTGCGTATGGGAAACGCCAGGAATGCATACGTCGATTTTGTTGCAGGATTCACCAAGCGGCGGAAGCTGTAAACAAAGTCGTCGGCGGTCAGCTCTTCGCCATTAGACCACTTCAGACCTGGACGCAGTTGAAATGTGTATTGCAGACCGTCGGCGCTGATTTCCCAGCTCTGCGCCGCACCGCCAGTAACCTTCCCATCCGGAGCAAAGATCACCAGACCTTCGTACAAGTCTCGTTGCACGGTTGCGGCTGCCAAGGATTCTGTCTTGTGCGGGTCCAGACCCTCTGGTTCATCAGCTGTATCTCGCCGCAAGACCTGCGCTGCAAGGCTCGTCGAGGAAATGAGGAACAGAACAGAAACCCAAACACACACACGCACTGAAGGCATCGTTGTCTTCCTCGTTTTTCAGCTCCGCCCTGCCACTACTCTCGCGTGCCTCGCGGCGGTCGCACACGGCGATTTTATGGTAGCTCACTTGTAGCGGTCGAGTGGTCGGAAATTCGGAAGTTATCCAGAAACGGGGTTGGAGGAGACTGGAACATGAGCAGCACTGAGTAACATCGCATTTCCTCGAACCGAACTTCCGTCTCGTTTCATTGGATTCGCACTTACGAATAGCGCATTTACAGACAAGGTGGTCTACGGGTTACGTAACTTCGCTAGGCAGCCAATCAACACGGACTCTATTCGTAACGAAGGGCAATCACGGGATCGACCTTGATAGCGCGACGCGCGGGAATGTAGCAGGCGAGGACAGCGACCACTGTGAGCAAGAGGGCAACGCTCGCAAATGTCAGCGGATCTGCAGCGCTGATGCCGAACAAGAGACTGCGGAGAAAGCGCGTCAGAACAAGCCCGCCGGCAACGCCAATCAATACCCCGGCAAGTGTGAGTTTTAGTCCGTGAGCAATCACTGATCGAAGTATCTGACCAAGATCAGCACCAAGTGCGACGCGGATGCCGAATTCGCGGGTGCGCTGGCTCACGGAGTAGGAAATCACTCCGTAGATTCCGAGTCCGCCGAGCAAAAGGGCCGCTAACCCGAACAGTCCCAGCAGGACAGTACGAAATCTCGGTGCAGCGGCCGAGGTCCCCATTACGTCATCCATGGTTCGTATCTTTGACACTGGTCGGTCCTTGTCCAGTGCCCGAATCAGATCTTGTACGGGACGAGAGAGTGCGAGCGGAGCGGACGCGGTGCGAATAGTGAGGGCCATAGTGTCCGAAAAGGGAACCTGGGGATACGGCATGTAGACTTCCTCAACAGGCGCGTAATCCAGAGTGAGGTGGCTTGTATGCCCGACAACGCCAACGATCTCGCCGGTAAATCCGTTCAGACCCAATTGCAGGCGCTGGCCGATGGGGGTTACGGTTGGGAATACGTTGCGCGCTACAACGTCATTGATGATGAGGACGTGTGGGGAATCGGCGTTGTCGCGCGCGTCGAAGTAGCGCCCTTCCCGGAGGGGAATCTTCATCGACTCGAAATACCCGGACATGATCACATGACAAGACGGATTGGCGTATTCATTTGGCAGTGGAGCCCGTCCCAGCACCTCCAAGTTGTAACTGTCGATATTTCCTCCCAACGGGAGGTGCCCGATGGCGCCAGCGGATTGGACCTCGGGAAGCGCCCGAACCCGCTCGAGAAGTTGGCTGTAGAAGGAAGTTTTCTGAGCCGCCAAATAGCGGGGAAGGGAAATCTCCATGGTCAAGAGATGGTCCGGTTTAAACCCCGGGTCCACCTGCTGTAAGCGGAGGAAACTCCGAAGCATCAGGCCAGTGCCAACCAGAAGGATTAGCGCCAAGGCCACTTCCGAAATCACCAGGGCGCTGCGCAGGCGATCGCGGCCGATGCCTTCGACCCCGCGCTCGCCCTCCTTTAACGATTCGTTGACGTCTGTCCTAGACGTTTGGAACGCTGGCGCCAGTCCAAAGATCAAGCCTGTGGACACCGAAGCGATGGCGGTGAAGATTAAGGCCGGTCCGTCCAAGTGAATGTCTGCGGTCCTGGGAAAATTATCGGGGACAATCAGCTTAAGCATGGTGACACCCCAAGCGGCTATCAGTACACCGAGCGCTCCTCCGACGATTGCCAGGGTCAAGCTCTCAGTGGCTAACTGCCGCACAAGACGAGAGCGACTGGCTCCCAGAGCAGTACGGATAGCGATTTCACGTCGCCGGGAAGTGGCGCGGGCCAAAAGTAGATTGGCCACGTTGGCACAAACAATAAGGAGCACAAACGCGACGGCTCCGAAAAGGACGAGCAGAGCAGAGCGAAACGTACCGACGATCTGCGTGTGCAACGGAACAAGATTGACGTCCGATCCGATGTAATCGCGGGGATATTCTTTGACAAGCTGATCCTCGATGGAATTCATTTCCGTCTGGGCCTGATCCGCCGTCACTCCGCTTCTCAGCCTCCCAATGACTTCGAGGTAGTGCGAGGAGCGCGCGCTCCAGGCCTTGGGAGTCAGCGCCAATGGCACCCACAATTGGGCAGGCGGCGCTGTGAAAATGTTCAGAACCGTTCCGGTGTCCCCTGGAAAATGGAACCCCGGAGGCATCACACCGATCACGGTTGAATTGCTGCCATCGAGAGTGATGGAGGTGCCTACTATCGAAGGATTGGAATTGAAGCGACGCTGCCAGAGTCTGTAACTTAAGACCACCACCCTGTTCTGACCCAATGGATCGTCCTGAGGCGAAAATCCCCGGCCGATGACGGGTGATACACCGAGCAGTTCAAAGAGCTCCGGAGAGATAGCGGCACCGTCCACGCGCTCCGGGCTGCTGTTGCCTGCCAGATTGAAGGTTCGGGAGGCGTCAAATGCCGCCATTCCTTCAAACACGCGGTTACGGTCTCGCCAATCGCGAAAATTACCCGCGGCAGGAGGGTTTTGTTCGTAACCCATTTTTGTGTTGCGCTCCCAGAGCGTGTAAAGATGCCCTGCATCTTTGAACGGCAGAGGTCGCAGGACGACGCCGTAGACCATGCTGAACATAGCCGTGTTGGCACCGACGCCAAGGGCCAGGGTCAGAACGGTGACAGTAGTGAAGCCGGGATTTTTCTGGAGTTGGCGAACGCCGCAGCGGCAATCAGAGATCACGGAGCGGAGCCAATTGCCGACCCGTTCCTCGCGAACCTGTTCTTTCACTTGTTCAACGCCGCCAAGTTCCATGCGTGCGGCGCGTTGCGCCTCTTTCGGTTGCATGCCCGCGCGTATGTTTTCTTCGGTCAGCATCTCGAGGTGGGAATGGACTTCACGGTCGAGGTCCACTTCTACACTCCGAGGGAAAAAAAGATTGCGAAGAAAACTCTGGAATTTTGCAAGGCGTGGCACGGCTACTTCCTCCTCAAGATGTTTCGAGAGCTTGAGCAATCGCCCAAGAAATGCGGCCCCATCGCTTGGTTTCGGCTTCGAGTTGCTTCCGTCCAGCCCTGGTCAAACGGTAGTATTTTGCGCGGCGATTGTTTTCTGAATCTCCCCAAAAAGAGGAAATCCAACCCTCTTCTTCCATTCGGTGTAGAGCGGGAAAGAGCGAGCCCGGCTTTACGGCAAACGTGCCCCCTGTGATCTGCTGGACTCTGCGTGAGATTCCCAATCCGTGCATCTCGCCAGCAATCAGTGATTTCAATATCAGTAAGTCCAAAGTTCCTTGCAGAAGGGTCGTCGGTCCAGAGTGCAAGCCATATCTCCTATCGTCTTTCTATAGGAATAGTATCGATACACATATAGAGTGTCAATAGGAAGGCTGCCCGACACTCGTGGTCCAGAAACGGGGTTCGAGGAACGTGCTGATGTCCGCGAACCGGACTTCTGGCCCGCAATAACTGTCGAGTGGCCGGGCGCCATTGCTGGCGCCCAGCCCTCTAAGAACCGGACTTGAAGGTTTCCCATTCATCCGGCTCGAGCACTCAAAAAACGCCCCCATGAACAACGGGGACGCGGCCTGATGCAAAACGAATCAGACCTACTCGATACTGACTTGCTGCCGATTCGCACGGCGGAGGGAATTCCGCCCGCTGTGTGTGAAGCCGCACCAACGGGTTGCCCCGTCGTCATTTGCTTTGCTTCATGCATCGGTTCCTCAAACGTTCTCGAGTTGAGCACCAACAGGAAGTCAGCTCCGTTTCCGGCGAGGTGATCTTGTCCCAACCTGGCGACGCAACCTCTATCTGCCCCGTTACAGGGCAGCTTTCGCTTGCTCCCATTTCCGTTACCCGCATCGCCATCGGATTCATCTT
>DATHGV010000025.1:0-9227 GCA_035490135.1 Candidatus Methylomirabilota bacterium | reverse complement strand
TTCCCCGGTAGCTCAATGGTAGAGCGTTCGGCTGTTAACCGAAATGTTGGAAGTTCGAATCTTCCCCGGGGAGCCACTTCTCACATCCACATTTACGCCGTGCCCAGTTTTTGCCTTTTCAGGCGGGTTTCGCTTCTGGTTTTTCGGTAATGGACACAGCCTCTTGCCCGTTCTTCTTGCTGATTAAACTCACCGCGGCCTGGTATAACTTTGACCGCATTGCATAGCGCTCGTTGGCGCGCGTAACATACCGCACCGCGATTTCAACGCCGCCGCTTACCGGCTTTAAATTAATGGCCGGTGCAGCCGATAACGCGCCCACGTTTCGCGAATGCGCGGCATTCTTCCATTCTTTTTCAGCTTCGCCAGCGCTCTGCGAAGTGGCTTCGAGCACCGTCTTTTGAATGGCGTCGACGATCGGGTACGGACTCTGGCTCGAGTCCACCACCAGTGTGAGTTCATCCCAAAGCCACTGGCCCGAAGTGGAAAAATTAAAGTAGTGACCCTCAATCGCGAAGTTGTTGGTGAACGTGACACGTCGTCCGGTCGGATGGCCCGAATCCGTCCAGTTGCCCGTTTCTAACAATACCGTATGGAACATTCCCAGCTCGGCCACCTCCCCGGTTACTCCGTTAATTTCCACCCAATCACCTAAGCGGATTCCATTTCTTCCCATCAGCACGAACCAACCAAAAAAGCTCACGATGAAATCTTTCAGTGCCACGGTAAGACCTGCGCCGGCAAGTCCTAGGAAAGTCCCCAACTGGCCTGGTGGACCGAAAATAACCAGAAGGATCAGAGCTAAAGCAATGATTTGCAGCGCCGTGCTTATCACTGCATGAAGAGTCTCGGCCTGACGCGCGTCCAATTTCACTTTGCCGAGAAGGCTTTTTGACCAGGTGTCGAAAAAAATCCCTATCAGCAAGATACCTACAATGATGGCTGCGCCTCTCAACCCTCTATGAACTACCGCTTCTTCCTGGGCGGCAACTACTTCTATCCATTTTCGGTATGTTTCGGCTAGGCGCGTTTGATCCTCGATGCGCTCGTCAACGTTTGTGAGTGCTTTCACCGCGGCCGACCGGCGCCTCGTAGCGTTGACGACATCGGCCGAACTCTCAGCGGGCGGGTTGGCAGGTTTTTCATCAGAGGGAGCCGCAGATCCACTCGCAGGTCCACTCTGGGGTTTCTCCGGAGCTGCTTGTGTCTTAGTGTTGATGCTCGATTGGAGAGCGGTGCGCTGAGTAGTGAACGCCGCTGCCGTCGCTTCCGCATCTTGCTTGGCTTGCCGCAATTGCTTTGTCTTATTGTGCAGCTCCGACCATCGCAGGTAATGGTGGATCATCCCGTGTAAATCGGGTGGGGTAGAAGTGTTAACACTTGTGGTATCGGCGACCTTCGATGCCGCCTCGTGCTCTTTAATCAACTCCTCAATCCGGCCTTGCGCCTCGCCACCAGCATCCTCCAATTCCTGCTTCGCGTTGTCGACCTCGTCCTGATCCAGCTCTACCTGGACTTTCGCCTGTTGCAGTTGACCGTCCAGGCTGTCCTTTTTAGCACCACGCGCCTTTGCCACCGCCGCGGTAAGTTGCTCGACTCGTGCCTTATCTCTGTCGAGAGCTGTCTCCGCGTTTTGCAACCTGGCTTGGATCTGTTTCGCTTCAGCGCTCAACACCGCGGGATGCTCTCGGGCGTCCGACACCCCTGCCGCAAATGCCAGGTCCATCTCGCGATCGCCGAGCCGGAGAGCCTCCTGCGCCAACGGCAATTCTTCGGTGCTAGTTGGCATTTGCGCCAACGAACGGGCGGCATCCAGTGAGCTCTGATCAATCGCCGGCCCATGCGCCGCTTGGGATTGGTCGATTTTTGCGGTTGTTTGCGATGTCGTCAGCGACCTGCCTGTTCGGAACAATCCGTAGGCAATGACTCCCAGCAATATGATCAGGATGATCGTTGCAATTTGTTTCGTCGTCTTCATTCGCCTATGCTCTCCCCCGCCTTACGCCACCTTATAAGCAAATGTTAAGCGATCCGCTTCAAAAGTGATTCGCACGACGCGCAATGGTCATGAGCGATCTATGATTGGCCCCGATAATTTACGACCTAAGTGCATGTTCACGTCTCGCATTCGCCCGGACGGTGCTCGCACTTGTTCGGTGACTTTGACAAGCACCATCCTCCGCGCCACCTGGGCAAACAACGCTGCGCGACCACAATATCGTTTTTCTAAGCCCTCTCTTGTGGCATTATCGTGCGCCGTGAGATTTATTCGCCAGCACGTGCTTTTGTGCTTATATTTCCAGCGTGCCAGCAGCAGGCTTCACCCTGCCGCGCAGCCGTAAGCACCCACCAAAAATGCACAGGGAGGCCATCTGATGGTAAATGTGAGCAGCAACACCGGAGAAATCGCACCGTCCTATTCCCCCGCCCCAGCCTCCACCAATATAGCCGCCCTGTCCTTGGTGACCGCCCTTTTCTTCTTATGGGGATTCGTCACTGTCTTGAACGACATCCTGATACCGCATCTGAAATCCATTTTCGATTTGAACTACGCCAAAGTGATGCTGATTCAGTTTGCCTTCTTCTCCGCCTATTTTATTTTCTCCATCCCCTCCGCAAAACTCGTCGACGCCATTGGATACAAAAAGACTATGGTCACTGGCCTCTTCACCACGGGCGTAGGCGCGCTCCTCTTCATTCCCGCCGCCAGCGTCGCTTCATTTCCACTTTTTCTTATAGCGCTCATGACTCTCGCCGCGGGTATCACCGCCTTGCAGGTAACTGCTAATCCCTACGTCACTGTTTTGGGCCCGCCAGAAACCGCTTCCAGCAGGTTAAATCTCACTCAGGCTTTCAATTCTTTGGGCACCACCATCGGTCCCCGCTTGGGCGGCCTTTTGATCTTGAGTGCTAATTTCAAAGGTGCTGGCGAGACTCGACAGATGTCCGCCGACGTTTTGCAGGCCTATCGCGTTCAGGAAGCTGCCTCTGTAAAGCTCCCGTATCTCGTCATCGGATTGGCGCTGATTATTTTCGGACTCGTGATCGCCATGTTCAAACTGCCGGACGTCCCTGGCGCCGCTCGCCACGACGGCTCTGGCGTGAAAGCCAGCTTGTGGAAATATCGCCAACTCGTCTTCGGAACGATTGGAATTTTTGTCTACGTGGGCGCGGAAGTTTCCATCGGCAGCTTCTTAATCAACTATTTTGGTCAGCCGGAGATCGGAAGTCTCCCGGAATTCGCCGCCGCCAAGTACGTCACTTACTACTGGGGCGGCGCTATGGTTGGCCGCTTCATCGGCTCCGCTATTCTTCAGAAAGTAAAAACGGGTACCGTGCTCGCCATCGCGGCCATCACGGCCTGCGCGTTGGTTTGCATCTCCATGCTAACCACTGGCCAAGTGGCCATGTGGAGCATCATTGCGGTAGGTCTCTTCAATTCCATCATGTTCCCCAGCATTTTCACACTTGGGATCGCGGAGCTCGGCCCACTCACTGGCGACGGTTCTGGAATGTTGGTCATGGCCATCGTAGGAGGCGCGATATTGCCGGTTCTACAAGGCGCTCTCGCGGATCGCATCGGCATCCACCACGCCTTCATCATCCCCGCGATTTGCTACATTTATATTCTGTATTACGCACTGTGGGGCTCGCGGCCGACTCCAGTCGTCGTTGACCCAGTGACTGTTGCCCAGTGATTGGTACTTTTTACTGAGTGACCCGCTAAAAATTAATCGTCAATGACCGCCAGCGATCAAAATGGTTATGTAATCGGCGTAGATATTGGCGGAACCAAGGTGGCCGCTGGTTTTGTCGACCACGCCGGCGAAATTACTCACGTCACTCGTGTTCCCATGGTGAGCGACAGTGACGCCGCCGCGGGCCTTAACTCGGTAACAGAGGCTATCGATTCTCTCTTGGCCAAGGCTCAACAAAACCATTGGACCATTCGCGCCATCGGCATTTGCGCTCCAGGCCCTCTCGATCCCAATACCGGCGTGGTCATTAATCCTCCCAACCTTCCTTGTTGGCGAAATTTTCCTCTCGCCGCGGAAATTTCAGAGCGCTATCACCTTCCTGTAAAAATCGAAAATGACGCCAACGCCGCTGCCTTGGCAGAGGTTCTCTGGGGCGCGGGCAAAGGTCATTCGAAGGTTTTTTATATCTCCATCGGCACCGGTATCGGCACAGGTTTGATCCTGGATGGCCACATCTATAATGGTCGTACCGGCGCCGCCACCGAGGGCGGCCACGTCAGCATCGATTATCGCGGCCCGGTCTGCGGCTGCGGAAAACGTGGATGCATCGAAGTTTTTATTTCAGGAACCGCTATCGCCAAACGTGCTCAGGCAAAATTACAAACCGCCAACTTGCCGCACTCGCCGATGCTCGATTTGGCCGGTGGAAAAATCGCCGCAGTCACTACTGAGTTCGTTAATCAAGCACATGCAGGCGGTGATCCCGTCGCCACCGCTACACTGCTCGAAACTGTTGAACTCTTGGCAGTTTATTTGGGCAACACCATCGATCTTTTGGAACCCGACGTAATCGTAGTCGGCGGCGGTGTCGCCGGCGTGCTGCGGCCTTTCTTTGATGAACTTCGCGCTCGCATACCGAGCTGGTGCATCAATTCTCGCTGCCGCGAAATTCCTCTGCTTTCCGCTCACTACGGCGCCAACTCCGGCATCGCCGGAGGAGCCGCGCTATGCAACTGAAGCGCTCGAAGATGTTTCTGCCCTCTTCTCGCCGAAATACGCCGGCTGAGCAGGCGCGTTACATCGGCTTGTAGTCTGCGGACAATCGAGCCCCGAAATGCTTCCCCACCGATGCGGCTACGCGTGCAACTGCGTCGTGAAGAGACTCGGTCTCGCCCCGATGGTGGCCGGTCAACACCACCAACACGATTGGCTGGTCCTTGACGAACAGGATGCCAGCGTCGTTTGCGATGAAGGGCTGCCCATCTCCCGTTTTGTGTGCGATGACTACATCGCGCAGATATTTTGGAAAGCGGTTGTTTACTTGCTGTTTTTCCAAGGTGGACAGCATCCATTCGCTGGCAGCCGCCGAAACGAGTTTTTTCTGCTGAATCATTTCAAAGAGGCGCCCAAGCTCGCGCGCGGTACTGTGTCCAAAATAAATGCCTGCGTTGTAGATGGTTTCACCAAACGCGTGTTGCACCTGGTTGTCCGGATATTTGTCGAATGGAAATTGCAGCGTTTTATTTCCTGGAGCATTCGCGTAACTTGCGTCCATAGAGCTAAGCCATTTGCGATCCCAATCCAGATCGGAGTATTCGATGGAGGTTTTGGCCAGTCCGAGCTCATGCATAAAGTTGGTTACGCTCAGACGAGTAACTTTGTCGGCAAGCAAATCTGTGGCCTCGTTGTCGCTGATAATTATCATCAACGTGAGGAGGTCCCGAATCGTGGGTGTCAATCCCGGTTGTAGGGTATACAAAACACCAGACGGCAATCGTTGATCGCCTGGTTTCAATTCGACTCGTTGGTCCAGCGAAAATTTCCCCGCCTCCGCCTGCCGAAAAACTTCCGCCATAATGGCAACTTTGATCACGCTGAAAGTCTCATACGTGGTGTCCGCGTCGATGGCGATTTCCTCTCCCGTTTTTAAATTCTTCATATACACCGCTATGTTTCCGGGGAATGCTTGCCGGATATTCCGTATTTGTGTTTGCAGTAGCTCTATTCCGCGATTGCCCGCGGATTGGGATTGGGCGTGAACCGGAAAATTCACAAATGCAAATATCGACACCATTGCCATCATGCGGATTCCTGATCTCATTGAGTCTCCCGTAAATTGTCGCCAGTGAATTGCAGAGCGTTGCATCCTTTTATTACAAAGAATCAAATGATGCAGTCTTTACACCGCGATTTACAAACGATACAGTCCATTTGCCTGATTCCAAAATTTCCGGAGAATGCCATCCCTGTGAAAAAACCTACGTCCTGGTCCGCGAATCGATGTTTGGTTGTTTTCTGCATGATCGGATTATTCGTCCTGGCATGGACCGCGAGTGCTCCACGCATTGTCAGTGCACCTCCTGCCGCAAAAATCTTCGGTTTTTCACCGCAACATGCCGCGGAACAGGCTGCTCTTGAAGGCCAGCTGAAAAAATCTATCTCTACGGAAGAAATCCGCAAGCAGCATCGCTATTTCACTTCCATACCACATCCGGCAGGTTCTGTTCATGACCGCGAAGTCGCGGAATACATCGCGAAACAATGGAAATCGCAAGGTTTGGAAGATGTAGTCATCCGCCAGTACGACGTTCTAGGAACCAGACCCATCTCTACCAGTCTCGAAATGGTCGTGCCCACTCACTACCAAGCTCTCCTCCGCGAAGCTCCATACGACGTCGACCCCGACACAAAAAATCCCGAAGTCGCCAACGCCTGGCTCGGTTATTCAGCCAGTGGAGATGTTACCGCTCCCGTCGTTTACGCCCACAGCGGAAATCCCGAAGACTACGACCTGCTGCGCAAGAATGGCATCGACGTAAAAGGAAAAATTGTTCTCGTCCGTTATTCGAACCCTTACAGCTATCGTGGGTTCAAAGCGCTCACTGCGGAAAAAAACGGCGCCGCGGCCTTGCTGATTTATTCCGATCCCGCCGAAGACGGCTACGTAAAAGGTAAAGTCTTCCCCGACGGCCCCTGGGGGCCTGAAACGCACATTCAGCGCGGCGCAATTACTTACGACTTCATCGTTCCCGGCGATCCGCTCACTCCTGGCTGGGCTTCGGTGCCCGGCGCGAAGCGCATTCCGGAAAGTGAAGCTCGCTCGCTGCCTCACATTGTCGCGCTCCCGCTCTCCTGGCACGACGCCAAGCCGCTGCTCGAAAATATGAATGGCCCAACCGCGCCAAAAGATTGGCAGGGTGGATTGCCGATCACCTACCGTCTCACCGGAGCCGTGCAAGCTCACCTGAAAGTGCAAATGGACAATTCCATTCAGCCCTACTACGTCGTCGAAGCTCGCATCCACGGCGCGCAATTCCCCGACGAATGGGTGCTCCTCGGAAATCATCACGATGCGTGGGAATACGGCGGCGTCGATCCCAGCAGCGGCACCGCGTCTATGATGGAACTGACCCGCGCCTTCGGAACCATGTTGAAAAATGGCTTTCGCCCCAAGCGCACACTGATTTTTGGTAGTTGGGACGGCGAAGAAATAGGACTGACCGGCTCGACCGAGTGGGGTGAACAATTCGCGGATGACTTACGAAAAAAATTAGTCGCTTATATCAACGTGGATTCCTCAGCATCCGGACCGAACTTCGAAGGTGGCGCGGTTGGTTCGCTCGCTCCCATGCTGGTGGAGACCAGCTATTCCATTGCCGACCCCAGCGGAACGAGCCTGCATGACGCCTGGATTAAATCCACGGCCGCCGCGCGAAAAAACGAGAAACACACTCAGCCCCCGAAGGACGAAAATTTGGTAAACACCCGCATCGGCAGCGGCTCCGACCACACTGTCTTTCTAAATTTCCTCGGACGCCCGGTCATCACTCTGCAATTCGATGGACCCTACGGTGTATATCATTCTATGTACGACAATGTTTATTGGATGAATCACTTTGGCGACCCTGGTTACAAATATCACGCCACCATGTCCGCATTGTGGGGTGTCACCGCGCTACGATTAGCGCAGGCAGATATCCTGCCTTTCGATTTTGCATTTTACGGCCGCACGCTAAACAGTTTTATCGACGATCTAAAAAACAATCCCCGCTACGATGCGAACAAAATCAATCTCGATAATTTACAAAAAAGCGCCTCAGCCTTCGAGGCCGCCGGCAAAAACGTAAAAATACTTCTGGACCGCAAGGTTGACTCCGGTGAAGTAGACCCGCAAACCGCTGAGCGTTTCAACCAATCCATACTAAAGGTCGAAAGTAACTGGCTGAATCCCGATGGCATCCCCGGCCGCCCGTGGTTCAAACATCTGCTCTATTGCGCGCGTTATACCTACGCACACCTGGAGCTTCCCGGTTTGACCGAGGCCGTCGAATTGCAAAAGTGGGATGAGGCGCAGCGTCAGTCTGAAATTCTAGCTAAGGCCATCGACACCAACACGGCTGTTCTGCAACAAATGGAAAACGAACTTCAGCAATAAACACGTCGAGAAATGTGGCGCCGTTTCTTACAACTATCTTTTCGACGAGCCAGGGAAAAACAATGCGGCCTCGCTTTCCAGAACTATTCGGTACTCATGTATTGGGCCCTTATGTTTTATTGTGGATTCTTGCCGTTGCCACAGCGCTGCCGAGCGCCACGGGTACGGAAAAAAAAACGTCGAAGAACTGGATTGCCACTTGGATCACTGCCAACCAAGCTCTCTCAAATCCTCAAATGATCCTGGTTTCAAATGCCTATCACGACCTTACCGAATTCAACAATCAAACCCTTCGCGAAATTATCCACACCACCATTGCTGGCCATGCCATTCGAATTCGGCTCGATAATACTTTTGGCACACGCCCCGTCACTTTCGACGCTATGTATGTCGGAAAGCAAAAACAGGGTGCATCGCAGCAAGCCGGCTCGCAGCAAGCCGTAACATTTGGCGGAGCAAAAGCCGTCACCATTCCCGAAGGCAGCGAAGCGCTTAGCGACGAGATTCCGCTCGCAGTTGACGCACAGCAAAATCTGGCCATTAGTCTGTACACCTCGAAGGCCACCGGTCCCGCCACAGTGCACCGCTCCGCTTTTCAAACCAACTACGTCTCGGACGCCGGCAACTTTGCTGCTGAAGAAAACGCCCAGCCTTTCAGGAAAACCACCGGTTCATGGTTTTTTCTGAAAGAGGTGGACGTGCTCGCATCCAAAGAAGCCGCTGGTGCGATCGTAGCGTTGGGCGACTCCATCACCGATGGCTCTTCTTCCCGCAACGACGCCTACGACCGCTGGACGGACGTTCTTGCTCGCCGCCTCAACACAAATCACCAACCTCAAACCTTCTCGGTACTAAACGCCGGCATCGGCGGCAATCGCGTGCTAAGCAGTTCGCCGTGTTTTGGAGAAAACGTGCTCGCCAGGCTCAATCGCGACGTTTTTGCTCCCTCAGGCGTACGCGCGGTGATTCTCTTCGAGGGCACCAACGATATTGGGCAGCCGGACACGCCGGTTGACCCGAAATTCGCCGCATGTTTGGCCAGGACTCACATTTCCGCCGACGATTTGATCGCCGGTTACAAACAAATCATTACC
>DATHGV010000024.1:0-3065 GCA_035490135.1 Candidatus Methylomirabilota bacterium | reverse complement strand
ATGTCATGTTCCACTTCAACAGCAATTCGGGGCTGCGCACTGGTACTCGCGTGACTAGCGCTTCATCGAAGAACGTCTCGCGTTTCGGATAATACGTAAACGCTGGGCTGTCTGGATCAAGGCTCCTGGAGCGCAGAATGGCCTTCCAGTCCTCGGAACGCACCAATATCCAGGTCCAATTTCCGAGTTGTGCTACGGGATAGTTGGCCAGGGCCTTTCTCAGGACCAGCACTTGTTCGTTGCAGTTAGTCTGGCTATAGCCTGTGTTGCACACAAACTTCTGCGCCGGAGTTGGCAGGTACGGCTCGCCAGCGGTCCGCGGTTGCGAGGGGAGCGCGGTGACCATGGACGAGAGAATCTCGTTCTTCGTCCCTGATCTTGTCGTCTCAGGACCTGATTGTGCTTGACCGGAACTCCGTACGAACATCCATATGATCAGGCAGAAGCAAGTCACTTTTTTCACGGCGCTCACCACGACCGCAGTTGCGGTAGCGCCGAGAATTGGTCAGGTGGGAATACCGTTCAATGGATGGGGTCTGACAACTGTCTGGAATGTCTGTGGCCCGTCAAGTGCCGATTCCGCAGCTGGTTACGGCCAAATGTGGTGCGCCGGACTTGCCTTGTTGCGGAGAAATAATGCTAGACTAGCGACAGTTTACCAGTAGCTTAGATATCATTGTGTCGCCCCAGAACACTTCCTTCTGTCGCTTCGGGGTATTCGAGCTCGATTTGCGAGCTGCGGAGCTGCGCAAGAACGGTGTGAAACTGCGGCTTCAGGATCAGCCCTACCAGGTGCTCCTCAAGCTGCTCGAGCACCCCGGCGAAGTCGTAAGTCGAGAAGAACTACGCTCCACGCTTTGGCACGAGGACACTTTTGTTGATTTCGAAACCGGCCTAAATACAGCCGTCAAACGCCTGCGCGAGACGCTTGGCGATTCCGCCGATAATCCCACCTTCATCGAGACTCTTCCTCGCCGGGGCTACAAATTCGTAGCACCGGTCGAAATACCGGTGAACCAGGAAGGAAGGATGCCCGGTCCTGCTGACCGGCAGGAAACACACCGACAGAAGTGGCTTCTGAAGCGTCACAGCGTAGTCACCGCTGTTGTGGTGCTGTTGCTAACTGGCGTAGGCGTAGCCTACTGGTACAGTCAGCCGCGGCCGCCCACCGTCGTCAATATAGTTCAACTCACAAATGATGGAAAACCGAAAGTCCCCATTAATTCGCCAGTTACCGATGGCGTCCATCTCTATTTCATCGAAGGGCAGCCTTGGACAACCGGATCCGGGATCGCGCAGCTGTCGGCCACTGGAGGAGAGACGACTTGGATCGGCACTACTCTCCGGGAACCTTTGGCCATTGCTGGCATTTCCCCAGATCGCTCGGAGCTGTTGGTCGCAAATGGCGTCGCCGTGGGTTTAGAAGGGGCAGGCGAATATTGGGTGCAGCCATTACCGGCGGGAGCGCCCCACCGCCTCGGAAATATCATCGCGTCCACTGCAAACTGGACTCCCGATGGAATGCATATTGTCTACGCCATTAGGCATGCAATCCTGATTGCGAACAAGGATGGAAGCGAGTCTCATCGGCTGGCAGAGGTTTCGGGGATCCCGCGCGGATTTCGATTTTCGCCGGATGGCCGGCGGATCCGTTTTTACCTTATTCAGAATAAGGGAGAGTCCAGTTCGATATGGGAAATGGACGCGAACGGAAAGTACATTCACCCACTTTTTCCCGACTGGAAAGAGTCCTCATACCAGTGCTGCGGAAATTGGTCACCGGACGGCAAATATTATTATTTCCGGGCAGGCTGGGGGAGCAGCCAGGCGATCTGGGTGATGCCCGAGCGACGTTCTGTTTTTCACCGAGCCGCAGCGGGCCCTTCGCGTCTGATATCCGGGCCGCTGCGTTTCAGCGGTCCCACCCCCAGCGGTGACGGCAAGAAACTATTTGTCATAGGTGAGGAGCCTCGCGTGGAGCTATTCCGCTATGACATGCAAGCCCGGCGATTCGATTCTTATCTCCAGGGTCTCTCCGCGGGCCCAGTCGATTTTTCGTCCGATCGGAAGTGGATCGCTTACGTTTCCTATCCGGATATGACCCTGTGGCGAAGCCACCTGGATGGAAGCGACAAGATGCAGCTCACGTTCCCGCCCGTGCGAGCGTATGGGCCACGTTGGTCGCCTGACGGTTCCAAGATCGCGTTTATGGATGTGCAGTTCTCGCATCCCTGGAAAATTCGCATGCTTCCCTCGTCGGGAGGGAGCCCTGAGCTGCTCGTTCACGGCGGCACGGACGATGCCGAAGCTGAAGCTGATCCAACCTGGACGCCTGACGGGAAGTCCATCACTTTCGAAGAGTCCGACGGCACTGGTCATATTGCGATTTTTCGGTTGGACCTGAAGACGGGGAAAGTCTCTTCCATTCCGGATTCCGATGGGCTTTCCTCGCCCAGAGTGTCGCCCGACGGCCGCTATATCTGCGCCCTTACAAACGGTCACACGAAACTGATGCTGTTCGATACAAACACGAATCGCTGGTCAAGCTTGCTCGATGGGGAGCAGGTCGGCGGTAACGAATGGTCGCATGACGGGAAATACGTCTATGTGACGGGAAACCGGGGCGGGGCTGGGGAACTGGTTCGCGTGAGGATAAAAGATCGCGCGCTAGAACACATCTTAAGCCTCAAGAATGTTCCACGGTTGGCCGATCAGTTCGCTGCGTGGATAGGACTGACTCCGGACGACGCGCCGCTCTTGATGCGTGATCGCAGCGTCCAGGAGATTTACGCGCTCGACCTTCGCTTTCATTGAGAGTGGGAACTTCCTCCCGTCGCCAACAGCGGCGCGGCCGGATTTCAGTCTGAGGAGGAAACTTGCCCGCCTTTCAGGGCCCAAAGGATCGGTCTTGACGGACGGCCGCAGCAACACTGTGGATGCACGCTAGTCTACTCAATCAGATTTGATAGAGTTGAAATAGTTAGAGATTACTTCTCCTGCTGTGCAAGTGGCCCTGCCTTTGCGCATTTTGATTCGGGGCCAGCACGAGATAACTCTCGAATGGT
>DATHGV010000023.1:0-4083 GCA_035490135.1 Candidatus Methylomirabilota bacterium | reverse complement strand
CCGTCTGTGCAGATCGACAAGTCGATCCTCCAGTCCGGTTTCATACTCCTGCCACGTCAGGCCGTCTATTCCGGGGGAAGCTTTGCGCTGAAGTGCGTAGAAGCTATCGCGGAGTAATCCGACGCTCAGGTGGTGGAGCAGGGCGGTGAACCGTTCCTGCTTCCTTTCTTTTGCTGCTTGCCGCACACCATGCAATCCCTGGGACATGCGTTTCCCGCTCTGTGTCGGTCGCATGTGTGATTGAACAGTGTTCTCCTCAATCTGCGCCCTTCCCTCCCCGGCCTCCGCGGAAGGTTGCCCTTCGTTGTTCGGCTGGTTCACTGGTACTACGGCACAGTCCGACTTCTCCCGTACGTTCATGTCCGCAGTTTGGTTTATGGCCTTCGCGGACCGGCCTTGCTCTGCTGACCAAGGCGTGCGGGAGATCTCCCGGTTCTCGTGCATGTTGTTTCTCAGCGTGCGCGCGTTCTTAGACTACGCATGAGCTGACAATTCACTCGCGATTAGCGTGGTTGTCGTGTTGCCTTCCTCCACTCGGAATGGAGTCGGCATCCTGTTCCATCGGCTTTTCGAAGCTCAATAGCCCGGCCCACCGATACCTCTGTCTACGCTTCAAGCGATACCTCGCGATATCGCCTGCAAGACTCGAGGCCAGGATGGATTCGCTTTCTCCTTTCCTGTAGGGCTCTTTCATCCCCTACAACATGCCGGTTTATCCCGGCGCTCTCCGGATGGCCGACAAACCGCTCACAATGCGGTGTAGCCCGGGGCGAAGAATCCTAATGCAAAGCAGGTGTGCTCATCAGGAAGCGTAACTAGCCACCGCAGACAGGTCTCCGCCATGCCAGACTTTAGACTCCGGTCGTTGTCGTTACGGTCTAGAATGGTGTCAGCGTTCCACGGACGCGTGGGGCGGATGCGCGTCCAGGGATCAATCCTAGCGGCGTCGATTTGCCCATCCTCTTTACAAAATGTTGGAGCAGGTCTCCGGGGCGAGAGCGTCAATCCGGCGATTCGCTTTGGCCGGATCGTACGGAACCAGCTGGACGGCGATGGTTGATGCCGGAACGGAGCCTTCGTTCCGGATGATGTGCAGATGGCCGCTGCCAGGATCGACTAGCGTGGGGGCCGGTTGTCCTTGGACAAACGTGTACACGTGAGGTATGCAGTCGGCCATATAGTCCGTTATGCTTCCGGACGTGACAATGATCAGGCTGTGGCCGGGGTGGGTATGCCAGCCCGTGCTGGCTATCGCTCCCGTTGTCGGATTGACAGCCGGCCAGACATTGCTCTGCACGTACAAATCTGAGCGTCCCTTGGTCTTTTGCAACGAGAGCCAGACGTCACCGTCGAATCCGGCAGGAAGTTCGTTCTTCGAAGACTGGTTAAAGGCCTCAATTTCGTCGAAGGTACCGGTGGCGATCGTTGTGGCCTTGAACCCGGTCGCCGGTGTGGCGGAGACCTTTCCCACGTAAAAAATGGCCGCGACCACGATCGCGGCACTGAAGAAAACTACCCACGTCAGTTTACTTCGCATACTGAGCCCTCCGTTTTTTTCCTTTTCATTTGGTTCATTTGGCATCGCCGAGTGGAGATGCGCGGACACGATCAGACACTTTGGCAGGCGCCGTCAAATCGCAAGGAGCGGACTCGTGGCCGTCCCTCTATTTACCGTTGAATGCCGTGATTTGCCGTAGCCTGGACATGGTTCGGGGGCTACAATCCGAGCTCCCGGATTCGCGACGACAGCGGAGCAAAGCAGGAGAGCGCGATGGGCGAACCCGTCCCAGGCACACAGCCACCTACAAAACCCTCAGAAGACCGGCTCGATTCCTGGAAGGAAATCGGGGCGTACCTCGACCGCGACGTGACCACGGTGCAGCGCTGGGAGAAGCGGGAGGGGATGCCCGTTCACCGCCACGTGCACGACAGGATGGGCTCGGTTTACGCTTCTCGCGCGGAGTTGGATGCGTGGGCACGCGGTCGGAATCTTCGAACAGCGCAGGAAAATGAAAACGATGTGCCTCCGCTTATTGTTTCTGCACCGCCGCAGTTTGCTGTAACGACCGCCCGAACCAGGTGGACATTCGTTTTGCCGTTGGCACTGGTGGGGGCCGCGTTGGTGATTGGCGGAGGCCTCTGGCTTCGGGGGAAGGAGTACTTCTGGCGGAACCCGATCGCCGACGCGCGATTTCAGACGATCACGGACGTGGATGCAGTGGCGCAAGCAGCTACGGTGTCCCGCGATGGCCATTTCGTGGCGTTTCTATCGGACCGAGATGGACAAATGGATGTGTGGCTGACGCAGGTCGGGTCAGGACAGTTCCACAACTTGACGCGTGGCGGCGCGCCGGAACTGGTCAATCCGTCGGTCCGCACATTGGGGTTTTCGCCCGATGGGTCCCTGGTTACGTTTTGGGTTCGCAACAAGAACGAGTCAAGCAGCGCCGACATCGGCATCTGGGCAGTACCAACGCTGGGTGGAGAGCCGAAGCCCTACCTTGAAGGAGTGGCCGAGTTCGATTGGTCGCACGACGGCTCCCAACTCACGTACCACACACCTGGACCTGGAGATCCGCTGTTCGTATCCAACGGTGAGCGCCGACCGGAAGACCAGCCCATTTTTAGGGCGCCTGCCGGGCTGCACAGTCACTTTCCATTGTGGGCGCCGGATGCGGCATTCATCTACTTCGTTCAGGGTTCGCTCCCAGATAAATTGGACATCTGGCGCATCCGTCCAGGGGGCGGAGCTCCTGAACGGATCACGTCGCACAATGGACGCGTGACCCATCCGGTGCTATTGGATAAGCGGACGCTGATGTATTTAGCCAGCGATTCCGACGGTTCAGGTCCATGGCTTTACAGCATGGATGTAGAGCGCCGCATTGCGCATCGGCTGACTTCTGGAGTTGATCGGTACACGTCGCTGGCGGCGAGCGCTGACGGCCGCCGTCTGGCTGTCACGGTTGCGAGTCCGAAAAGAACACTGTGGCGCATGCGGATCGCTAATTCGAACCGCGAGACGCCCGCAGCGACTCAAATTCCGCTAACGACCAACACGGGATTTTCTCCACGACTTGGCGCAAATTATCTTTTGTATGTTTCCGCGACCGGGACAAGTGAGAGTATCTGGAAGCTCGTCAATGGAACTGGCATGGAGTTGTGGAGTGGCGTGGGCGCGCAAGTATTTGGCGGCCCGGCGGTTTCCCTCGATGGACGGAATATCGCCTTCTCGGTGCGGCAACATGGGAAGGCGCTTCTGTACGTGATGCAGGCTGACGGCACAAACGCGCGGATTGTGGCCGATTCGCTGAACCTGCAAGGCGCTCCCGCATGGGAACCGGACGGCCAATCGATCACCTCGGCGGTGGAAGATCACGGCGTGCCACACCTCTTCCGTGTGCCTGTGAATGGTAGCTCGCCCGCGCCATTCGTACGGGAGTACTCGGTTGATCCCGCGTGGACGCCCGACGGCCGTTTCGCTGTGTACTCAGGTCCTGACATCGGCACGACGTTTTCGGTGAAAGCCGCCACGGCTGAGTCCGCAGCGCATCCCCTGCCGGCCCTGACACTGACTCGCGGAGCTCGGCACTTGACCTTTCTGCGCGGAGGACGGGCACTCGTGTTTTTGCGAGGAGAGATTCAACATAAGGATCTTTGGCAGATCGACTTGGAGACGGGAACCGAGCAGCAATTGACTCATCTCGCTCCGGACTTCCACATCCGGGACTTCGACATTTCGCCGGATGGCCGTGAAGTCGTCCTCGAACGAGTGCAGGAGCGTTCGGATGTGGTGCTTCTGGACCTCCCCCAACCATAATCCTTGATTGCCTCGGAGACGCGGTTTGGAGTTTGCCTCTGATTGCGGGAGGATGACGGGCTACCCGGAAGTAATTCACGTGCCTGAGTAACGTTAGAGCTTTATCGGACGCGCGTTCCGACTAAGCTGTGACGCGGTAACCGGAGAAGTCCTATAAAAGGGAATGTCAAGAGACATTCTTCTCCGTCGGCTCGGTGCCGACACTTTTTTTGTCTCGGCATTCAGCCCAACTGTTTGAACGTGCACTCTCGATTCGAGAGTGG
>DATHGV010000022.1:0-32386 GCA_035490135.1 Candidatus Methylomirabilota bacterium | reverse complement strand
GGCTTGCAGCTCAGAATGAAAAAGGCAAGCTGACGAAATAATTCCACTGTTAAAGGCAAGCAGTTATCGATGTAAAGGCGCTCCAGTATACGACCCCTACAGCCCTGACCCGCGCCACAAAGCCATTCCCTATAAAACGGGCTCCTTACTTATATAAGGAACATCCAAAGCCGAAAAAGTAAGAAAAAACTTTTGCTCATCGGAGAGATCTTGGGCTAGGAGGAAAATCACAGCGAGAGGCCCCTATTTATATAAGGAACATCGAGAAAGCAAAAAAGGAGAAAGAATCTTGGTACCAGTACGTTTTTCTCGGAGTTGCCCGGATTGGGGGAGCACAACGGATACACCTTGGATGGCAGCATCGCAAGGCGCTCGATGCCTCTCTAAACTACTCACGGCATCTTAATGGAGAGGATATTTGATTCGAATGTGAACAATACTCAGGTTTTCGCTCCTGGAGCTTTCAACTTGATGCGGTACACACTGGTGCTGGCCGTAATGTAGAGCGTCTTGTCATCTTTGTCGCCCCAGGCCACATTGCTCACGGCCTCGGGGACTTTGATTGTGCCGAGGTGTTTCCCTTCGGGAGAAATAATCCACACGCCGCCGGGACCGGCGCCGTAGAGGTTTCCTTTTTTGTCCACACGGATGCCGTCTGGCACCCCAGGCGCACTATCGTGGGAGGCATCGAGAAACAATGCGCCGTCCGTAACCGATCCGTCAGGCTGCACTCGATAGCGCATCCAGATCTTCTTGCCAGAATCCGCGATGTACAAGTACTTCTCGTCCGGCGAAAAACAGATGCCGTTCGGACGCGGAAGGTCCTTAATTACGAGCTGGACTTGCTCCCGTGCCGGTTCTGTCCCAGGCTTCTGGTGCCGTGCTCCGGGAATGCGATAGACACCGTTGACCTCCAGCTCCTTTTGTGGATCGTTGTCCTGCTGAGTGGGCAGACCGTAAGGAGGATCAGTGAAGTACAGCGACCCATCGGATTTGTACACCAGATCATTGGGGCTATTGAACTTCTTTCCTTGATAGGAGTCGGCCAGAATCGTGATTTGCGCTTTCGGGTCGAGGGACTCCATGCGCCACACATTGCGTCGAGCGTGTCCCGCCACGGTCACTCGACCATCAGGATCCAAGATCATTCCATTTGAGCCTGGCTCCGGCCCTTTGAATGGCTCTGCTCCTGCATATCCGCTGGGGTGCATGAAAACGCTCGCGCCCTTATCCGGGATCCACAGATCGATGTTGTTTGCTGGGATCTCCGCAAACAGGAGAGTTCCTTCGTGCGTCCAAACTGGGCCTTCAGTCCACTTGTTGAAGCCAGTGGCTATGCGCTCCAGCTTGGAATCAGGTCCCACCAACTGCTCGAGAGCGGGGTCGAGTTTCTGAATGTCCTGCGCCAATGCGGACACGGTGAAAGCCGTGACAGTCACGATCAAGAGAAAGAGCCGTTGTATCGAGATCGAGGTCATTGTGCGGCGAAAACCACAGCGTGTTGGAAATGTGTTCATGTTTCCTCCTCGAGACTTCGCTGCTGCATCGAGCTATCGACCTGCTGATATCCACGACTCTGCCGGTGACGCCACTTCTTTCACCGCAGCACTGCAGGTCTAGTCCGATCCGACGGCCTTTGCAGCGTGCTTAGAGATCAGGGCGAATCTGCGTAAGCCGGGCGAGTTGACCAATCTACCTGTCGAAGCGCGCCGACAATAAATATCCAGGACAGCGAGCCCAGCAAGGCGATGACCGCAGTGATGATGAAAGCCCACAAGAACCGTCCCGTCTTGTCCACGACCAAACCTGTCACCACAGGCGCGATCCACCCAGCCAGATTACCTAAAAAGTTTTGCAGCCCGGTCCACTTGCCAGCGGCTTGCGGTCCTGCAAGCGTTTGGGTAATCGCCCAAGTATTGGAAGCACTGATTCCCCAGAACACCGCCGCCAACAGCAGACATATTATCGAGAGCACCGGTCCGCTGACGACGCAGGCAGCAAGCGAGATCCCAGCCCCCACCTGTCCCAAGACCATAAACGTCTTGCGAACCAGCGTTGGAGTTTTTCCTGAGACAATGCAGCAATCGGAGACCCATCCTGCGGAGGTGGCTGCGACAGCCATCAGGAAATAGGCCAATCCAGCGATCTTCGCCATCGCGGCCAAGGAAAAATGGCGTTCGTGCATGAGGTAGAACGGCAGCCAGGTCAGGAGAAAGTACATCAAGTAGTTCATACAGAAGAGACCTACACACGTTCCCCATGCTGACCGCTGTTCCAAAATCTGCAACATGCCGGGCGCGGAGAGTCCCGATTGCGAGGGGGAATCCTTATGGCCTTTTGGCATCCAGCGAAACCATGGCAGTAGCCATAACAGGCTAGTCAGGCCCACCACGAGAAAAACTGGGCGCCACCCAAATCGGCTCATCAGAATTCCGCCAGCGAGGGTCCCGAACGCTGGCCCCAAGGCCATACCGGCAACTATGCTCGCATTGGCGAAGCCACGTTTGTGCTCAGGCAAATACCGCGACAAAATGGTCGAGCATGCTGGATAAGACACCGATTCTCCCGCGCCCAGCGCCAATCGTGCGAGGAGTAATGTGCCGAATGCATGCGCCGCGCCCGCAGCGGCGGTTGCTGCGGACCAGAGGAAAAAACCGCTGGCGATCACCCATTTCACATCGAGGCGATCAACCAGCCAGCCGGAAACCGGCAGAAAGAATGAGTAGGTCCAAAAGAAGGATGACAGCAGAACTCCGAGCTGCGTCGCCGAAAGTTGGAACTCATTCTTGACCAGCGGCGCCGCAATCGAGAGATTGCCGCGGTCCAGGTAATTAATGAAAACGGAAAGCGCGAGCAGGAGCAGCACGCGTGAGAGCCGGATCTCGTCAGCTGCCTGTTTGGCAGTCATAGTGTCACAATCACGGTTCGACAATTATGCTTCGCCGACACGCTGCGGCAATCAGGCAACGCTAACACTCAAATCTCAAATATCTCTTCGACAAATCCATTACGCATTCCATACATTTGCCGATTGCAGTCGGAAAATCGCGTCATTGTACGAATCGGTGGCTCATTTCACGGTACTCAATTCAGCAGCTCGGGTTCCCGTAACTAGAACAGGCCGATAGCCGCGCACCGCGAAGTAGAGCACATAGGCTTGGCAGATTAGGGGCACTATGAAAGCCACGCGAATGTTACTGTGATCAGAAATAAACCCCATAACGGCGGGGCAGATGGCCCCACCGAGGATCGAAGCCACCAACAAGGACGATCCCAGTTTTGTGTATCGCCCAAGATGCTTAATGCTCAGGGCAAAGATGGTTGGGAACATGATCGAATGAAAAAAACCGATCAGGACGACCGCCCAGAGGGGAGCCACGCCGGAGCCGAGAAGAACTACGAGGAGACAGATCAGAGTCGAGAGCGCAAACAATGAAAGCAGACTAGCAGCAGGCACCCGCTTCATGATGTAGGAACCGGAAAACCTTCCGAGCATGAATCCAATCAAGTGCAACTTCAAATAGAACGAAGCATCCTTTTGGAGCATTCCAGGAATACTATGCTGCGCCAGCCGTATGACGAAACTTGCCACGCCGATTTGAGCGCCCACGTAGAAGAATTGTGCGATAACTCCTTTTACTAGGTGGCTATAACGCAGGATATCGCGCAGCTCTTCCGCGGTTGATTCCTGCTTCACGGCTCCGTCACTTGCGCCGGCCTCTGGCAATTTGGAAAAAAAAATCACAACAGCATAGACGAAAAAAATTCCTGCTATAACGACGTAAGGCATCCTAACGGTGCTGACCACAGTCGTGCGATACGCAGCGATCTCTGTGGGCGTCATGGTCGTCAACTGTTCACGCGAGTACTCGAGAGCCGACAGGATAAAAGCCGAGCCAATGAACGGCGTCACCACCGCGCCCACAGCATTGAACGACTGTGCCAGATTCAATCGCCGCTCTGAGGTATCTGCTGGCCCTAGCAGTGTCACGTAAGGGTTGGCAGCCACCTCGAGGACTCCTTGGCCACACGCCATCACAAATAAGGCAAAAAGAAATAATCCATACACCTGAATTGAAGCCGCGGGAATAAACAGTAGCGCGCCCGCCGCGCATGTAACCAAACCAACGATTATTCCATTCTTGTAGCCGATCTTTTCCAGCAGCCGTCCTGCAGGTAACGCGGAAAGGCAGTAACCGCCGAAGAATGCCACCTGGATGAGTGCCGATTGAAAGTCGTTCAGGTCGAAAACCTTCTTCAAATGTGGGATGAGAACATCATTCAGGTTGACCGCCAGCGCCCAGAGAAAAAATAGGATGGTGACGAGAATCAGTGGGGTGACGAACCGCCGCTCGGTGATGGGTGCTGAGGTTGTCATCTTTTAAGTTAGCGCTCGATCGAGGTGCACGTAGCCGCCATCCACGAACACATGCTGGCCGGTTATGTGCGAGGCGCGGGCAGAGAGCAGGAATACTACCATTGCCGCGATCTCGTCGGGAGCGGTCATTCTTTTCTCCAGAGGGATCTTGGACAGGACAGACTGAAGCTTCTGTTCGGGATCGGGGAATGTGTCGAGCCACTGCCGGTAGAGCGGTGTCATGACCTCTGCAGGAATAACCGCGTTCACGCGTATGCCGTAGCCCAGCAGCTCTGCCGCCCATTCGCGCGTCAGAGCCAATATTGCTCCCTTCGATGACGCATATCCTGACGTACCACCTTGGCCGGTGATGGCTGTTTTTGAACTGATGTTTACAATGCAGCCGCCCGTTTTTTTCAGATGGCGAAGCGCGAAATGCGCCATGTTGAAATAGTGCAGCAGATTGCGGCCAAGTGACTCTACGTACTGTTGTGGGGTTCCGTGCTCCAGGCCGATTTTGTCGTTTATCCCCGCGTTATTCACGAGAGCATCAAGGCGGCCAAATTTCTCAACTGTCGAATCAACTGCCTTTTGGCAATCTGCAGAGGAAGACAGATCCGCGAGGATTACGTGGCTGGTGCGCACCTCGGCGTGAAGCTTTTTGCTGGCTTCGGCGTCACGGTCCACAATGACAGGAATCGCAGCCTCCGCAGCGGAGGTTCGCACGATCGCGGCGCCAATGCCTTTGGCTCCGCCGGTGACGAGCACAACCTTATTTTCAAGTTGCAGGTCCACTCTTCTCTCGCAATCAGCCTTGCAAATTTAGGAAGCCGCCATCCAAAGGGTAATCCACTCCGGTAAGAACACAGGGCGAGGGGGGAGGCTACCCGTCCAGTTGCCCAATCTGCCGATCGGCTGAGTCTTTAGTGTATAAAAATAGTTATTTGGTAATAAAAACACTCAAAGTGTATATTTCTCTCGGTCTCTGCTTGTCAAGGAGTTTTATTGCATACCAAAAGTTTCGTTGGAGGCTGAAGCTAACTTTGCCTGTTCCATCAGCTAAGTCCCCGAAGGCAAGCCGGACGATGCCCAAGACGGGTCACATGAAGACTCGATCCCTTTTCGGTCGGAGGACCCTGATAATTTCTTCATTCGACGGCTACTGGCAAAGAGGGCATTGAAGGCACGCCCGCGCTGCTCAAAGCGACCACAGTGTAGACGTGCTTGGCGCCACGTTGTGCAGATGTATCAACGTGCCTCATCTGAGGGAGCGGTGCGAATGGCGTGTCGTGATATGAGAGCCCCTGAAAGAGTGGCCGTCCATACACCGCTTCTGGAGGTTGCAACGGAAGCTTCGCTATCCCACGCCCGTCGCGAAACACTACGAAGCCACCGAGTCCGCTGACGATATCAGCCTCAGCTTCCCATGTGATCTCATTGCCACGATCTGCATCGGCGTTCGCTCGCACATTGACGGGGGCGATGGGTGCACGTGCGTCTATTACGGTTCCGTTTCTAACATACTCCATCCAGATTTTCGCTATGGCCTCATTTGGTAACCATGCAGCCTTGTTAGGATCCCCTTTGAATTCCGATGCAGGCATGGCGGTATTCCCGAACGGAGTTGCCAGCCATGCATAGCTCAGGTCCGCCGGCCTTAAGATCTTGCTCCATTCCGTTAAGCGCATTTGAAGACAAGCGTCGAAGAATGGGATCGCGAGATACCGGGAATCCCCACAGAAATGTCCTGTACGCGGATCGGGAGCGAACCCGATGGGAGCGCCATGGGCTCGGTACTCCTGAAAAGTGGCAATGGAGCCGTCCCAGGGATGGTTTCCCCTCTCTCCTATGCCGAAGTTGACGATCGTGGGAATCTCATAAACCGCGGGGGGAACTTCGGGCTGGATGAATTCGTGTCTCGGACGAAACATCGCTGCAGTACCAGAACGAAGAAAAGCGGCGAGCACTCGGTCGGGGTGGAGAATGCTCATTACATTGGCCCATATCCCCCCACCAGAGTGTCCCCAGAGACACCAAGGGACCGTAGCGATCTCCGCGTGGCCCGACTTTGTCGCAAACTCGTCCAGGGCCCGTAGGAAAACACGGTCAGAACCCTGTCTCGGGTCGAACCACAACTCTGCGCCGCCTGGAGTTAAGTCAATCGCATCGTTTAGAACCTGGTATGAGGGCCCAAGAAGGGCGCAGTTCCATTTTTTTGCCAGAGCTTGCCAGTGCAAATCGTAAGCCGAGGTTGCGCCCGCCTGAGCGGCTGGAATGCTTGCGCCGTGCTGATGAACGATAACCGCCCTTACGGTCTTGATGCTGTCAGGGAGCCACAAAGTGTATATGACACCAAGTTGCAGCTCCCCTTTGGTTGTGGACGGCGGGTAAACGAGTTGGAGATATCGACCTGCGCTATTCGATGGAGTAAAAGGTCCCCAACCGCCCTGGACTGGAGAAACCTGATGGTCAGGAGTTGCCGGCTGATGACCCTCAGTCTGAGCAGCGATAGCCGGAGAGAGCGGGGAAGCGGCAAGCGTCGCGCCAAGGCCTACCATCCCTTTTATAAGCGAGCGTCGCGACGGCGACTCCAGACAAGGTAGCCTTGGCGAACCTATCATTTCATTTTGAGTAACCTTGTTCATTCTCTCTTGTCCTTATCTGGAACTTTAGTTAGTGCACTTTCGCACTTGCACCTGCGTGGCGCACCACGTAGTTCAGGACTGTCCCATCAGCCGCAATCCCCCTCGTTCAGGATTGGTGCGCACGTCGCAGGGCGTGTCGAAATACATGGTTACTTGGTTTTCAGCGGTGTATGCGGGCCAATGAGGCAGGCCGTCGTGATTGGGATTGCCGGTTCGGGCAAAATTCACCCAGGCAGTACTGATCTGCTTCGACAGAACGAATGCCTCGGGAGCGCCTCCACTGTAATGGTCGCAAATCGCAGCGTTGTCGAAGGTGAACGCGATTTCACAGGCGTGGAAGGGGCCAGGACGGCCGTCTAGCACTGGAGTCCGCCAGGAGTAGATATAGGAGTACGCCGGCGCGTCGCCCAAAGCAGCCTTTCTGATGGCCTGTTCGAACGCTGGTCGGCGAAAGGAAGCAGCGGCAATGATGGCATACAGGTCAAATGGACTCGCTTTAGGGTAATCGCGCCGGTAGGCTTCGACGATCGCTTCGCCATGGTCGCCGAAGGTTTCGCTCACCAGCCGGTTCATTTCCTCTAAGCCCATTGATTGAGCATCGGGACGGTCTAGCCCACTCACAAACTCGTGAAGATTTGTGCCCGTGAGTAAGGGAACGTCCGAAGATATTTCCGGAGCTCCCGGATCGAATGGATGACGAGGAAGTATGCGGCCGTCCACTGTCGGCCCCCAATCGTATTCGCCGTATGTTCTGCGAAGCGAAGATTTGGGCCGAGGCATTTTCTTCATGGCGTCCGCCGCGGCGCCCAAAAGCCGATCAACCGGGATTAGCTGCAGTTCGCTCATCTGCGATTTGGATAAACTCAGCTCTGCGACCACCAGCTCAGCCAGTCGTCCTGAGTATTCAGAAGAGAGCGATTTAAGAAAGGGTCCGCTCTGCACAATCGCACGGTGAAACAAGCCTTTTGCCGCTGGCATCGCCATAAGGGCGAGGACCTTTCCACCTCCGCCCGACTGGCCAAAAATGGTTACTCTGCCCGGGTCACCCCCGAACGTTGCGATGTTGTCGCGAACCCACGCCAGGACCGCTACAAGGTCAAGCATGCCAACGTTTGCGGAGCTGGCATACTCTTCTCCTCCTAGGGCCCCGAGGTTGAGATAGCCATACACGTTCAGCCGATGATTGTGCGTCAATACCACTACATCATGATTGCGGGCGAGACTCTCGCCGTCATAAGAAAGAAGATCATGCCCGCTGCCGCCGGAAAATCCTCCGCCGTGCATGTAGACCATTACCGGGCGCTTATGAGAGCCATTGATCTCCGGTGTCCAAAGATTGAGGCGCAGGCAGTCCTCGCCTGGAACTGTCTCGGCCGCGCCACGATGCAGCACGAAGGCATCCTCGTCGGAGTTCGCCAGGTTCTTCCCGTCAGTATTAAAATGCGCAGAGTCCTGGTTCGGGCACACACGTCCATATTGCAGCGCGTTCCGGATTCCCTTCCAGGGTTCGGGCTTGGCTGGCGGCATGAAGCGCCTCGCGCCAGCGGTTGAGGCACCATAGGGCACACCTTTGAAAATGTACACACCGTTCCGCTTGAAGCCGCGGATCTTCCCAGCGTTTGTTTCTGCAACCGTTGCCGCGTCGGAAGCAACGACCGTGCTGCTTCCGCAACCACTTGCTGTGGATTTTGTTTTCGTGTGGATTTCCCGCGGGGGCTGTGCGATCGCGGCTGTGGGTAAGACCGAACTGGCTAACCCTGCTCCCAAGGTTGCCATGCCGCCGATGAAGGAACGCCGTCCGTTGGAAGTGGACGCTGACTCGTGACTCAGCTTTTTTTGAACGTGAGGATCTTTCATCGAACGCCTCCAGAGGCTCATGCTTCGACGGGTCCAAGCTGCTCAGTCACGTCCTTCGTCATGATGAAATCAGAGTCTTTGCGCATTTCCGACCTGGACTGAACTCAAATTTCGAACGAGTTAATTCTTGTTCACTCCCGTTTCTTGTCACTCGCGCCGCGCAGTCTCTCAAGCGCATCCATCGCCTTCTTCGTGGCAACATCACTCGGGTCTAATTCCAGCGCAGCCCGAAGCTCCTTTTCTCCATCTTCGACATTCCCGGTGTGGCAATACATCAATCCCAGGTTCCTGCGAAGGTGAGCGGCCTCAGCGCAGTCCCCACAAACAGCAATTGCTTCTTTCATTTGTGCCAAAGCTCGCGGCCAATCTTGGGCGTTGGCGGACTGAATCGCGGAATTTCCCAAGTTGGCCACCCGGTCAGTCGTCTGCTCATTCTTTTGTAGTTTGTCGTAGCGGTCCTGAAATTGCTGCGCCTGGGGGTCGTGCAACTTATTCAAAATTCTGGCCAGGCTGTAGAGAGCTTCGGATTGATTGGGATCGGCCTTGACGGCCATTTTCCAGTGCTCGATTGCCTCAGTTGCTTTTCCCATGCGCTCAAGGCTTTGCCCCAGCAGGAATTGTGCGTCCGTGTTGTCGGGCTGAAGCGCGACGACTTTCTGCAATAGTTCTGTTGTCCGCTCGAAGTTATTGTCTTGTCTCTCCGTAAGAGCTAGAAAATAGAATGCGCTCGCGAAGTTCGGTTCCAGAAGCGTGGCCTTTTCGAGTTCCTTGCGTGCTTCATCGTATTTGCCGGTCTCGAAATAGAACCGGCCGAGGTTGTAATGGGGTCGGCCTGAATCAGGACTGAGCTGTGCGGCTTTTGTGAACTCTTCAAATCCGGCTTTCCGATCATACTGGTCCACGAGCGCAATGCCCAGGTTCAAGTGTGCGTCGGCGGAATCCGGCTGCAGCGCTATTACTTTTCGAAAGTTTTCGACCGCCTCTTTTCCCCGGCCCAACTTGGTTTCCACCTTGCCTAGCGAGGTGTAAGCCTCTACCATTTGAGGGTCGATCCGTATTGCCGACTGGAGTTCTTGTTCCGCTACGGTAAATTCGCCTCGCTTCATCATTGTCATGCCCAAATTCGCATGAGCTTGTCCATTATTTGGATCGTTCTGGATCGCCTGCCGTAGAAGGGCTTCCGCTTCCGCAGTCTTCCCCTGTTGAGCGTACAAGGCCGCCAGCTTCAGGTGTCCATGTGCAGATTTCGGGTCAATTTGCAGGACGGCTTCAAATTCCCTTATGGCTTCGTCTAGCCCGCCTTCTTCCTCAAGCAGAATAGCCAGGGCCAAATGGGAAGACGCTGAATCGGGTTTCTCTCGAATCGCAGCTTGCAATTCGCTGGCGGCGCCGGTCCGATTGCCCTTCGTTAGAAGCGCGAGGCCCAGGTAATAGTGGGATTGCCAATTATGACCGTCCCGGCGTAGCGCAGCTCTGAAGGCCGAGATGGCGCATGCTATGCGAGGGCCCCGGGCGTACAAAAGTCCGAGCGCGTTGTATGCGCCGGCCGTGGGGTGATCGTTAATCGCGTCGAGCAAAACTTTGATCTGCTCCGACGAATTCTCCTGAACCAGACATGACCTCGGGAGCTGCTGTGTATGCTTGGAAGAGGAGTCCGCGCTGCGGCCAATAGTCGCGTGATTCTGCGCGACGGCCGGGATTGCGACCGCGAGAATTATTAACGTGCCCAGCCCGACGAAACGCACGCTTCCACACCCTCCTCGGTAAAATCACCCTCCAGGGGTTTTGATTTGCATCTTATTGACATTCCGGGTCTGTTTTGAATCCACTCCACTGCCTTCGCGTACAACGTAGTACCGATTTGCCTCAAGATCCTTCAACGTTTCAACCAGCCCGTTAGGCCAACGGATCACGACCTTCTCTGCCTTTTCGGCTTTCCCAAGACCGAAGTGAACGCGCAAGTCACTTTGCGAAATAAAACTGTCGCCACTCCGAATCTCTTTCTGGTACGTGTCGCCATTTTGTTTGAGGGTCACCTGCGCTCCCAAAGCGGCGCGGTTTGATTTCACACCAATCAGTTGAATGCTGATGAAGTTGCCCACCGGCGCAGTGTTGTAATAAAGCGAAGGAGTTTCGTTCATGTTATTCACCAGCGCCTCTTCGCGACCGTTGTTAAAGAAGTCGCCAAGAGCCAAGCCGCGAGCGGAGTGCATCTCATTGAGCGTGTCTCCGGAGTGCGCGGTAATGTTGGCAAACTTTCCGTCGTGCAAATTGGAGTAGAGCACCTTCGGCTGGCGATAGCTCGTTCCCAGATTCTTGCCGTCCACTTCCGGGTAGACATGGCCGTTGCAAATCAAAATACCGGGCCACCCGCTGTTATCGAAATCGTAGAACTGCACTCCCCATCCCAGCCAGCTCCTAATCCTTCCCAGGCCGACTGTACGTGTGACGTCGTCAAATGCATCGTTGCCGCGGTTGAGAAAGACTGTTGGCGTATCGTCGCTAAAGTTGGTCTTCACAATATTCTGATGGCCATCGTGCATGTAGTCGCCTGCGGAGACGCCCATACCCGCCTGCATGGAGCCGTCTTCGCTGTACGCCACGCCGGCCGTTTTACCGATTTCGGTAAAAGTACCGTCCTGATTGTTGTGGTAGAGAAGATTTGGCGTCGTATCACAAGCAACGTACACGTCGGACCATCCATCATTGTCGAAATCGGCAGGCAGCGCAGTAAACCCATAGCAGCCGGAGGCTCTTGTGATTCCGGATGCTTGCGAAACATCGGTGAATGTGCCGTCTCCGTTATTGTGGTAAAGGGCGTTGACGCTCATTTTGAGGCCGCGCGGTCCACACATGACGTATATCCCTTTCCACCTGCACCACTCGCCCTCGCCGGGCCTGGGCACCGTGTCATAACTGAAATCCACGTAGCGCGCCACGAAAAGGTCGACTTTGCCATCGCGGTCGTAGTCTAGAAAACTGCAGCCCGTGCTCCATTCACTTTTGCTAGTTTTCAGCCCGGCCGTTTCGCTCACCTCAGTGAAAGTCCCATCACCGTTATTGTGATACAGGATGTTCTGCCCCCAATAGGTAACGAATAAATCCAAATACCCATCGTTATCGTAGTCGCCGACGCAGCCACCCTGGCCCCATCCCGGATGCGCGAGTCCAGCTTTTTCTGTTACATCGGTAAAGGTGCCATCTTGATTGTTGTGATAGAGGTGTCCAGTCGGTTCCTGTCCCTTGGGAAATCCTTCGACGCGAGTGCCATTCGGCAGGAAAATATCGGGCCATCCGTCGTTATCGTAGTCGAAGATTACCGCGCCAATGCCGGTACCTTCGATCAGGAACACATTATGCTGATCGTTCCCGTTCACATTCAGTGCCGTCAGGCCAGATTGACGGGCGATATTCTCAAAATGGACTGCGTTCGGCTTGACTGTGGCCTGGTTGTTTTTCGATGCATTCGGCGCCTGTGCAAAAGCAAGCGCCGTCGCCGCCAAAATACCAGAAAGAAAAAGCCCTAAGCCCCTCGTACATGCCTCCGCCCGTGCTCGGAATAGATACCACGCGCTCGTCTAATTCTCCGTTGACTCATGGACGCTCTTGGGAAGCGCACTGCAAGCGACGAGTAGTGTAAATCCTCATTACGTACCAGCGTCCTCGCGGCCATATTTTCGCATATAAAACGACAGTTTTAATCGTAAATTTTGTATCAGACGCCATGACTTTCTGGTTGTAGCCGGGCGGGGATTCGTCGTTTCGTTGTGGATATAAATGTCTTAGCTGCGGTTTTTCCAGGCAGTGACTTCCTGCCGGGATGTTCCCAGGCCATCGATTCCCAGTGCTACGACATCTCCAGGTCTCAAGTACGTTGGCGGGCGCATACCCAGGGCGACCCCGGCGGGAGTGCCCGTGCTGATAATGTCACCGGGCAAAAGCGTCATGAACTCGCTTACGTAGCTGACTAGCGTAGGCACATCAAAAACCATTTCTGCCGTGTTGCTTTTTTGTCTGAATTCGCCATTCACGGTCAGCCACATCCCCAGCTGATCGGGTTTCGGGACTTCATCCCTGGTTGCCAAAAACGGCCCGAGCGGAGCGAACGTGTCCGCGCTCTTTCCCTTCATCCACTGACCGCCCCTCTCCAACTGAAAGCTCCGCTCGGAATAATCGTTATGCAGCGCATAACCCGCGATAAATTCGCTGGCTTGTTCTTTCGGCACATACTTGGCCTCTTTTTCGATAATCACCGCCAGTTCCACTTCCCAGTCGACTTTCTCCGCGCCCCTGGGAATCACAAGTGCATCGTTTGGCCCCACCAGCGCGGAGGTGGCTTTAAAAAACAGCACCGGCTCGGAAGGAAGCTGCATGCCACTTTCGGCCGCGTGATCGCGATAATTGAGCCCCACACAAACGATCTTGCTCGGGCGGCGGATGGGCGATCCCAGGCGCTCTTGCGGGCTTATGCGATGCCGCGCAGAGACGTCGCCATTCATCAGCCTCTGCCGCAGGCGTGCCAGACCGCCGCTTCCAAAAAACTCCTCGTCATAGTCGGAAACAAAGCTCGAGACATCAAGCCGCATCTGATCGTCCAACAGCACGCCCGGCTTCTCCGCTCCTGGTTTGCCAAATCGAATGAGTTTCATGTTGTGAGCGAGTGTTTATTGCAGCACTCGCAGTCCTCCCGTAACCGGTCTTCATTTCGATCAAACTGCTTGCTCTTGTCTTGCGTATGCATTCGACGAATTGTCTCGAAGGCAGTTCGTATGGCTCGCATTCTCGAACTGCAATGATTCTCAGACGTCGGGGATGCCGTTTGCTCTATCTTTCCTCGGTGAGTTCGCGAACCTAGCGTTAGCTCAGGCCGATTTGTTTCAGAAACTGAATCGCCTCATAACCAAAGAGGGTCAGCTCTCCAACGCGAAAATTTTTTCCATCAACATCCATTTCTCCCCGGGTTTGGCCTGGGGCAATGATTGCTGAAATCTCCACATCAGATTTTCCCACTCCTGCACTTTGGGGTTGGATTGATCGGCCCTGCGCTTGGCTTCGAAAGAGAAATGTTCATTCACTTCCATCACCATGAACATGCGCGCGCCGAACAGATAAATTTCCAAGGCTTCAATGCCAGATTCCTTGATGCTTCGCGTGATTTCGGGCCAGATTTTTTCGTGATATCGCCGGTATTCCGCGATCAGTTTCGGATCGTCCTTTAGGTCCAGTGTCAAACAGAAGCGCCGATTCATTTGGTTGTGCTTGCTCCAATTTTCGCGACTTGCTCTCTATTCATTCCACAACACGAACCTTGGAACCTGGGAAGCTGCGCCGCCCCCGGGACGATCACGGCTTTATCTTTTGGCTGCAGCTCCACGGGTTAGCCTCGTAGGTTAAAAAAACCGCCATCCAAGGGATAATCCGCGCCGGTGATGAAGGATGCTTCATCTGAACACAAGAAGAGCGCAAGCGAGGCCACTTCATCCGGCTCCGCCATTCTGCCGATGGGTTGCGCTTTGGACAGTTTCTCGAACATTTCCTTTTCTCGTCCGGGATAAGCATTTCGCAGGTAGCCATCAACAAATGGCGTGTGAACCCTGGCCGGTGAGATGCAATTACAGCGAATGTTGTAACTCAGATAGTCTTTTGCGACGGAGTACGTCATGGCGATCACGGCGCCTTTACTCATCGAATAAGCGAAGCGGTCGGAAAGACCAGAGGATCCCGCAATGGAAGCCATATTCAGGATCACGCCGCCGCCACCGGCGCCGCCACTGGCTTTCATGTGCCCGATGGATGCGAACATGCAATTATAAAATCCCTTTACGTTCACTCGGAAAATGTGCTCGAAGTCCGCTTCCGTCGTGTTTTCCAGTGATCCGATGTGCGAAATACCTGCGTTGTTCACGAGAATGTGAATGGGCCCTGAAGCGCAAAGTTCATCGAACCGGGAAGTCACTTCTTTCTGGTTCGTCACATCGCATAGAAGCGCCGACGCATTTCCGCCCTCGGCAGTAATTTGTTGGCAAACCGCTGTCGCGTCGTGTTCATTAACGTCCAGAATGCGAACCGTCGCACCATTCGCCGCGAACCTCAGGGCGATAGCTCGTCCAATGCCACTACCGCCGCCGGTTACGACGGCGACTTTGCCGTCCAGTCGGAAACTCTTCGTAGGGGTGTCTTGATTTGTCAGAGAGACGCCTCTTTTCGGGAGATGAAGTCTTCTTGCCCTCATTGCGAAGCATCAGCGGCATCATCTTCGCGTTTGTTTTAGCCATTTCCAAATGTGTGCTGCGATTCGCGGCTCAGTTGCTTTTGTCGCATCCCTAGCTTCCAAAACTGCTGCGCGTTTCCACCCAATGTAGCCTCTTGCAGCTCGGTCGGGTGCTGGCTGAGGTAACTCTCCACCAGATTGATCGCGCGCGTGTATGAGGCGGCTAACGTGCACACGGGCCAATCGGAACCGATCATCAGCCGGCCGGGCCCGAAGCATTCCAACGCAACATCTATATATGGAGCAATATGCTCAGGGTTCCAGTTCTGCCAGTCGGCTTCTGTCACTAGTCCGGATAATTTGCAGAAGACGTTCGGAAATGCCCCCAGTTCCCGCATCCCGCGTTCCCAGGGGCGGAGGTTTCCGCTCTTGATCGGCGGTTTCGCAAGATGATCCAAAACGAAGCGTTGGCGAGGGAAGCGTCTCACAAACTCCGCCGCCACAGGAAGATGTTGGGGATAGATGAGTATGTCGTAGGCGAGATCAAAATCTCCAAGCAAGGAAATGCCCCGGAGGAATTCCGGTTGCAGCAGGAATCGATCGTTTGGTTCGCTCTGCACGATGTGACGAATCCCAACCAGCTTGGGGTTTCCTGCAAAAGCTTCCAATTGCGAACGGACGTCGGGGGACAGCAGATCAACCCATCCGACCACACCGAGAATGAACGAAGCGTCTGTGGCCAGTTCGAGAAGCCATCGAGTCTCATCCAGCGTCTGCCGCGCCTGAACTACAACGGATCCCTGATATCCGTTGCGCTCCAGTTCGGGTTTTAGATCATTCGGAAGAAAATCACGACGTAGCGATGCCATCGAATCATCAATCCAACCATATTCGCGTTGGTCATAAACCCAGAAATGCTGATGAGCATCAATGCGAATCATTCATCGCCTATCCTATAGGCCTTGCGGTCGAGGCCTTCCGAGTGATCAGTCGGACGACGTTTCATTTCCCACCAATCCTCTTTATGGCTCAGGACAAAGGTCCCATAACTTTCAGGACGTTCGCGTAGCGCCCTGGAAGAGTAGCGGGCAAACTGACCTTGATGGCGCCGTCCTGTTGAGACCAAACAAGTGGAGTTGCCTGGCCGAGCAGGTAAATCTGCGAGCCGGCCTTCAGGGAGAGAGACTTGAGCGTGATGCCGGTTGTCTTTGGCTGTCCGAGGAGGGTCGCATAAACTGCAGAATCTTTTTCGGTGAAACGGACGGGAATGCCTTCAGCGGTCTCGCCAGCAGCTCGTTTCCACGGATGTGTGCCATAGATCGCGTCGCCATTCGTCTGAAGCCACGCACCGAGTGCAAGCAAACGATCCATTTGGACCGGGGGAATGGTGCCGTCGGCTTCCGGGCCTACATCGAGCAGAAGGTTCCCATTCTTGCTCACAATGTCCACCAATAGATAGATTAGATCGGCTGGAGCGATGGTCTCGGCTTCACCTTCGGCGCGGTTATAGCCGAAAGAGCGCCCGAGCCCACGGCACTCCTCCCACTTGGTGGGACTGATCTTGTCCAGGGTCACGTACTCCGGAGATGTAAAGTCAGAATGTTTGACGCCGAAGCGGTCGTCGATGACCCCGTCCGGGACCGTGTTGTAGTACTCCGCCATAATCTGTAGAGGATGCCCGGACTTAGGATAGTCGATGTCGTTCCAAAGCAACGCCGGATGGTAGCGCTCGATGAGCTCCCGCATGTGCGCGTCAACGTATTTGCCATAAGCCTCGCTTTGCGGCTTCACCGCTTCATAATCAGCTGCGCGACGGATAGGACCAGGGACAAATGTCCAGTCGTAGCCGCCGGAGTAGTACAGACCCATGCGCAAACCCTGCTTGCTGACGGCAGCAGTCAACTCACCAACGAGGTCGCGCGTAGCATGCTGCCGTTCGGCTGGCAGTTTAGGGTTCGGCGTCAAACTGGGCCAGAGCGTAAATCCATCATGATGTTTAGTGGTGAGCACCACATATTTCGCGCCGGCGTCATGGAATATTTTGGCCCAGGCACCGGGATTCCACTTTTGAATCTCCTGGTCGAAGACCGGAGCAAAGTTGTAGTAATCGTAGTCAGCTCCATAATGCTCGCGATGGTAGGCCTGGGTCGGCGCTCCGTCGAGTCGCATGCTGTTCAGGTACCACTCCGCATATGGATTGTGAGTGATGTAGTCCTGCGAAGTGAAGTCGTGCTCCGGGTGAACGAGCGGCGCCCAGCCTGGAACCGAATAAAGACCCCAGTGAATGAATATCCCGAGTTTTGCGTCGGCATACCATTGTGGAAGCGGATGCTTGTTGAGCGATTCGAGAGTTGGTTCGAAGTGCGAAGGGGATTGCGCCTGTAGACAGGGGGAAACGAGAAAACACAACAGCAGAATGATAGCCGTCCTGCTCGATCTACAAACCTGAAAGAGAAACATTCTGAATCCCCCCGCTGAACAAATTCACTACCGAGAAGCTAAAATCCTGCGGCCCTTTAGCCACAAACTAACAGCAAGTGGCTAGATATTAGAGACTGCTTTCGCCGGTCACTTCCCTCTGATTGCCCGCCGCAACTGGCGCATCATGTCCATGGAGCTCTGTTCAACGGTGCCATCCTGATATATTCCGATATTGATCGTGGTGACCGCCTGATGCTCGATGTTGGCGCTGACATAGGCGATCAGGTCCTCCGCGCTAAATTGAGGCGCGGGAATCGGCCCTGGTTTGGCGTGGACCCAAGACTCCAGCATCGATAACAGTCCATGCGCCTGAAATCCTTTGCCAGCGCCCCGTTGGATGTAACGAGAAGCGAACGGATTATGCAGACTGTTGAGTTCGCCGGCCCAATAATCCTGATACGGGGTTAGAACCGGGAAGATCCAGAAGTTAAAAGAGGTAATCCGTTTTGGATTTCCCACTTTGCAAGCGCGGTAAACGGCATCAATCGGAACATCCGGATAGGCAGCCAATGATTGATACCAGGAATCGAACCAATACCCAGCGAGTCTTTTCCCGTAGCGGGCGCCGATTTCACCCAGAACATCTCTGTGAATTTCCGCAAATTGCTCCTCGCTGAAAGTCAACTGGTAGAGCCCGGTTGGCCCGATGTTGCCAAGCTTCGTCAATATCGGGGAATTGATGTACAGGAGGAATCTGATATTGCGCGCCTCCAGTGCATCGGCGAGATCACCGAGTAAGTCGCGCCGCGTTGTCCATCCTGGGTGAATCGCTTCCCAGGATTGGATCGGGGCAGCGCAGTGCGGATGAGCATGGTTCAAAGTGAGAACGACGTAACCTGCTCTCATCTCGTCGATCATGTTGGCAAAAGCGTTGACGTCGAAAGCATCGACCGCATCTTTATAGGACCTCTTCTCGCCCTGTCTGGGTTGGGTGAAGTCCGTCCAATGAAACATCACCCCGTAACCCGCTTTTACAAACCAATCGGTATTCGCTTGATGCGCGCGGACACTTTCTTCCGAAGTAATGTTTGCGACACGGCCAGAGACGGGAAGAATCTCCAGGCATCGGAACCGAACCGATCCACTCAATTCTGGTCCGGATACGTGGACGGTTACAGGGTTTACTCCCCGCGTCAGATATAGCTTGGCGTCCAGCCTGATCCTTTCAAAATTGAAATACCAGCCGCCCTCCGTTTGGTGATAAACGCCTTCGGTGACTCTCAACGCGACTTTAACGGAACTGGATCCGGAGCGAATCTCCAGTTCAAAGCCTGGGACGGAAACTGCGCAGGAAAGGAACAGATCGAATTCACCTTCTTCCGGAACAGTAACATTCCAAGTCATGCTGCCTGAGTGGCTACACTCTACGGAGATCCTCAGGTCATCTAACTTTGCCTGGCCGCCAATCTCCACGGCAGTTGAGCCGTAGAGACGGGTATCCTGTGTAAGTCCACGGACAAGAGCTTTGGACTGGCGGGAGACTGTTGATCGAAGTGATCGCGCAAAACCAGCACCGGCGGCAAGCGCGCCAGCCGCTCCGGCAAACACGACCTTTAGAAAGCCTCCCCGGCTCAGGGCGTCGGATTGAGCAAATGTTTTCGTAGGGTTCTCCTCTTGTTGAGTGCCAAGTCGCAGCAGCGATCTACAAGCCACATCGTGCTGGTTGAGCTGTAGCTGTTGCCGGAGCCTATCTTTATGGTGATTCAGCATTCAAGTAACCGAGGCAGGTGCATTGGAGTTCCTGGATGGCTCAAATGAAGTGAGACATTATTAAATCCACCGCACGCGGACCGCTAACCAAAGAGACTAGCTGACCAATATAGCCAGCCGGTCTTTGGTTCTACACTAAGCAATGACTAGCAGTCGACTCAGAAGAAAAGTTTCAACGCTAGTTGCAGTTCGCGCGAGGTGCCACGAAGGCTCGTGATTCTCCCGAAGTTAGGATCACCAACGAGTGCATGCTGTCGGCCGTCGTTGTCCGGTAGTCCAAGGTTTGGATGATTCAGCAAGTTGAAGGCCTCCGCGCGGAACTGAAGGCTACGCTTCTCGCCGAAGGGAAAAGAGCGAAATAGGGACATATCCACATTCTGGAAACGGGCCCCACGCAATATGTTGCGGCCCGCGTTCCCAAACGTAAAGTTGGCCGGCACCTCAAAAGCAGTGGTATTGAACCAGCAGGCGGTGGTATGGACTGCAGCCCCATTTGGACAGGATCCCGTATTGGGATTTCCCACAAGGTTCGCCCGTTGAGAGTTACCCAAAGGTTCAACTCCACCTAGAATATTGGCAGGATCACCGGATACGGCCACGGTGAAGGGTTGGCCCGAGGTAATTGTATAAATACCGTTGAGCTGCCAGTTGCCGGCAATGTAGTCGACGACGCTATTGTTGCTGGAGAAGCGCCTGCCCTTGCCGAACGGTGATTCAGCCATAAAGCTCGCTGAGAAAACGTGCGTCAGATCGTACCCGGCTACGCTGCGGTCATTTTCCAAGTGGTAGGGGTCGTTAATGGACGTCCCCTCCACACCGAAGAAGCCGTCGCTGCCCATATTAATGGTCTTGGACCAGGTGTAAGCCAGCAAGTATGAGAGTCCATGCCCTTGGTGCCGGGCGGAAAGTTGCAAGGCATTGTAGGAGCCGTTCCCTACGCCGCGGTCGTAAAACGTGGGGGCGATACCTTGCCATAGCTGCCTGCGTGCAAAAGCAGCGGGAATCTCATCACCGGTAGCCGTCGTTCCATCGGGATTCAGATCTGGTCCAGGAGTCAGGGCCGTGTTGTACAAGCCGCCGACGATGAGACGGTGGCTCTCGGAGCCAACGTAGTTGGCGGTCACCACGGTGTTTGCACCAAACTGCCTGTCCACTCCGAGATTCCACTGCTCCGAGTATGGATTCTTCGCTTGCGGATCCCGATAAAAAGCAAGTTGGCTGAATGGATCAGGGGCAGGGAGATTAGTGAGAGCGCCTGAAGTTGCCACCGGATTCTGCCAATTTACAGTTACAGGTCCGCCAGTTTGATTCGCTGCGACTTGAGGCTGTGCGTTAGATGGCCAGATACCGCCGATACCCTGTACCGTCTGGGTGATGCCGGCCCAAAGGTCATCGGTGATTCCGAACGACGCGCGCAAAACCGTTTTGTCGGTCAATCGATATGCCAGACCGATCCGCGGTTGGAAATTGGTCTTTGTGCTCCTCCAGAGGTGGCCGTCCGGGGAAACAACCACGTTAGCTGGGAGGCTGCCCCCGGGGATACAAGGAGCAACATCTCCAGTCGCCGCGCAGCTCGCAACCGGCCGCTGGAGGATATAGGTTCCGTTATTAAAGTCAATTTCTCCGATGGCGCTCGTGCCATCTTTGAGGTCGCCGTAAATTGGGTACACCTGCAGGTCATAGCGCAAGCCGAGATTAAGGGTAAGCCGGTTGGTGGCCTTCCATTTGTCCATAAAATAGGCGCCAATACCACGCTGACCATGTACCTTGGCGACGGTCGTCCGCCGCTGTCCTTGAGCAGCAGTGCCCAGTAAGAACGATGCCAGGGCAGAGCCTGTGTTGCCTGAGCCGTTTTGCGGATCCTCCGTTTGGGTGGTCTCGAAATTGGCAGCAAGGCCGTTGCTCGCGACCGAGAAGTGATCGGTCTCGAAGCTAAAACCAGCGGTTAGAGTGTGATTCCTTATAACCTTTGTAAGGTCCCCTCTCCACTCGTAGATGTTGGTGAGGTTGGTGGCACTGAGAAATTCTCCGACGTTAGTGAATCTGGGTATGCCCACCGTCGGGACCAGGCAAGGAGCGCCCCCGGTGAATCCGCAGGCAAAACTTTTATCAATCTGCGCATCGCTGATGACTGCGTCCGCGCTTCCGATAAACGAATTCGTTCCGCTATTGGTGATCTCCACGTGTCCGAAATGGAAATCGAAAAAAGTGGACGGGCTGAAGGTGTGATAAAAGCTGGCGACGTATTGCTTCGCATCGACGGTCGTAGTGTTATTGAAACTAGTGGTGCCGCCAGTACCTATCCTCGGCTGGTTCGCACTGGAGTAGCGGAAGAACACTGAGTTGGAGGGATTAAAGTTTTCATCCACACGCCAACTGTATTGGTTTACGTTGGTGTGCCTGGGGCGAAAATCATAGCCGTTAAACCCGTTAATCAGCGGAAGGGGCGCCGGGAACACATCCTTCGCATAGGCGACAGCGCCAGCATTCAGCAAATCTGCAGGAATGATGTTGTTCGCGAAGGGATCACGGACAAACCCGGGCCCGGAGGGATTGGGACTTGTCGTGAACGGGTTGTAGAGCTGGTTTATTACTTTGCCGCCGCTTCGGTCGTTACAGATGCCGCCAGTAAAGCCGCTCTGGCATAAACCCGAAAAATCACCAGCCTGCTCGGCTGCCGTGGGCACGTTATAGAAGGTGGTCGATGAAGGCTGGGAACGGCGAAATCCCTCATAGCTTCCGAAAAAGAAAGTTTTATTGCGCCCATCGTAAAGATGCGGCAAACGCACCGGTCCTCCGCCGTTAGCACCAAACTGATTCTGTATTAATTTCTGTTGGCCGCTAAACGGGTTCTTTGCGTCCAAAACGGTGTTGCGCAGATATTCCCAAACGGTTGCGTGGTATTCGTTGGTCCCGGACTTGGTTACTACGTTGATGATGCCGCCTGTTACTCCGCCGAACTGCACCTCGTCATTGTGAGATTGAACCTTGAACTCTTGAATATCGTCCAGCGTAGGCGCGATCGCATAGGTGCTGAAGACCATATCGGTATCGTCTATGCCGTCCACCATGAAGTAGTTGCTGCGGTTCGATTGACCGTTGACTGCGGGAAACGTGAAGGTCCCAATCGGATTTGCCTGAGCCCCCCCGACGTTTTGCGCGGTGCTGATCGGACTGACACCAGGCGTGAGGGAAAGAAGCTGTGTGAAATTTCGCCCGTTCAGGGGCAGCTCGCTCACCGACTTGGACTCAATGACAGTGCCCAAAGTCGCGTTTCCGGTCTCGACGTTAACGGCGGACGCCGCGACCGTCACGGATTGCGCGCTCGATCCAACACGTAATATGAAATCCTGAGTGATGTCCTGATTGACGAGAAGAGTCAATTTCTCCTGCGTCTCAGCAGCAAATCCAGTTTTGTTCACGGACAAATTGTACTCACCCGGCATCACGCTGACGATTACGTAAACGCCGACGTCGTTCGTCTCAGTTTTTCTTTCTGCGCCCGTCTGCGTATTGTGCAGGGTTACTTCTGCCTGCGGCACTACCGCGCCAGTGGAATCGTGAACTGTTCCGCTCACGCTGGCCGTTGCTTGTGCCCAGGTGCTACGCGGTATAACAAGCATTAATACAATCAAAACAAAGACGGAGGCGATGCTGTTACGCGACCGGCCCCACGTGAATGAATCTATTCTTCCTATCGCTTCGGTCATAAGCTTCTCCACCGGCTTAATTTGCGACCCACCCACCATCTATCCCGGAACTGCTTTGCACCGGCGCTTGCCTACCGTCCCCCCTCGACAGCAAATTGGCTTGTTACGGAGGAAGCCCAATTTGCCGAGAACGGAAACACACCCGGTTGCTATCTAAAGTTTTTATATGTAAAATTAATATTTTATTCATCAAACGTGCTTCCTTATAGTCAGTTTTTAAGAAGCTTGTCAAGCACTTTTTTGTAAATGAAAACTGTCTTTCAGAATTTGGCCACGGAAAGGGCCCAGATTCTCCGGAGCGCCGTACGGATGTCACTCCAGGTAGTCTGTTGGGAGCTGTTGGGGAGTTCCTACGGTTCTATGCATCGTGGGTCGCACCGCAGGAGTTACCCGACGATGGGCAAGATCGAGTTGCGTTGGAGGCAGTTTCCTGTAAGATTTACCGCCACTGTCGAAACATCAGAGCTTGGGGCGAGAACTGGAGCTTATTGCTTTGACCAAGACGAATCTCTCGCGTGCCCCGCTAATGCCGACGAAGCCGGCTAGAATTGCGCTTCGTTATCCTACCCCTGCCCTGGAGAAGGGCTTGGACATCCTGGAACTTCTTGCCAGCCACCCCACTGGACTCACGAAAAGCGAGGTCGCCCGTAGCCTGGATCGTACTGTATCCGAAATCTTTCGGATGCTATTGTGCCTCGAAGAACGCGGTTACATCTCCCAATCGAGGGATGGGGAACGATACTGTTTGACATTGCGGCTGTTTAAGCTGGCGCACGAATATCCGCCGACCAAGCGGATGATCACCGAAGCCCTCCCGATCATGCAGCAAGTTACGCATGAACTGAATCAGTCTTGCCACCTTGGCATACTCGATGGCGGCCACGTCGTGATTATTGCGCAGGTCGATTCTCCCATCAGTCCCGGCTTTTATGTTAAGGCCGGCGCCATCGTTGATCTTATGCACGCCGCTACAGGGCACGTAATTCTTGCGCATCAAACTCCTGAAGTGACCTCTAGGGCGATGCAGATTTGGAGCAGGCAAAACAACGCGCAGGTGCCTCGAGACCTGGCCGCACATTTGACGAAGATCAAGCGCCAGGGATATGAGGAGAGAGAAAGTTACCAGGTCAATGGCATCGTTAACGTCTCGTGCCCGGTATTCGATGATCGTGGCAACGCCATAGCCGCTATGACCGTTCCATTCATCCAAAGAATTGGCGACCAGACGACTCCGGCGACCGCGAGAAAGGTTTTGAAACAGGCCACTTTTCTGCTTTCGGAAGCAATTGGCGGGGTGGCCAAACCTTTGACAAGTGATTAGGCCGCGTGCGCCGACGAAAGATCCTCTTATTTTTCTTCCTGAGACAGCTCGATTCACCAAATTTTGGTACCCCAAACTGATTTTTATTGACAAACTCAGTCTTTCAGGAATAGAAATGCCTGCTGGGTATGCGGACGGCTGCCATATCCTCGCGGCCGTAAGTTCTCTAAATCGAGGAAAGTTGATCCAGTTTGCGAGACCCAAAAATCACTAATGTTCGCGTAATTGACCTCCGCTTCCCCACATCCAGCCAGCAGATCGGGTCGGATGCTGTAAATCGGGATCCCGACTATTCGGCGGCGTACTGCATTATTGAAACGGACGCCGGTGTGGAGGGACACGGGCTAACGTTCACCCTCGGCCGTGGAAATGAGCTGTGCGTCTCTGCACTCAGGTATTTGTCCCGATTCGTTCAGGGCCGCTATTTGTCATCACTGACTGTTGACTTCGCGGCTTTCTCAAGGCAACTCACTGGCGATAGTCAATTCCGCTGGCTTGGGCCCGAAAAAGGCGTCATTCATCTTGCCGCTGCTGCTCTGATAAACGCGGTCTGGGATTTATATGCACGCGTTGAAGGTAAGCCGCTCTGGAAACTGCTCGCGGACATGGAGCCGGAGCAGATCGTCCGTGCCATCGACTTCACCTACATTACGGATGCGATCACCAGAGAGGAGGCCGTCGATCTTCTGAAAGGACGGGCCTCTTGCAAGGACACACGCTTGCAGCACTTGCAGCAGGATGGCTACCCAGCTTATATCACCTCGGTGGGCTGGATCGGCTTTAGCGATGACAAGATTCGCCGCCTATGCCGCGAGGCGCTTGCACAAGGCTGGACCCACTTCAAGTTGAAAGTCGGCGGCGATCCGGCCGACGACCTGCGCCGGGCTCGTTTGGTACGGGCAGAAATTGGTTCCGGTAACAAACTGATGATGGATGCCAATCAGAAGTGGGACGTCCTCGAAGCAATCCAACGCACGAAAGAATTAGCCGAATTGGACCCCTGGTGGATGGAGGAGCCGACCAGCCCGGACGACATCCTCGGGCACGCCCGCATCCGCCAGGAAGTTTCCCCGATCCGGATAGCTACAGGCGAACATTGCCATAACCGGGTCATGTTTAAACAGTTTTTGCAGGTCCGGGCAATCGATGTTGTTCAGATCGACAGTTGCCGGCTCGCGGGCGTCAACGAAAACCTTGCCGTGCTTCTCCTGGCGGCAAAATTTAATGTTCCAGTTTGCGCTCACGCCGGGGGTGTCGGTCTATGCGAGTGCGTACAGCACTTGGCGGCCTTTGATTACCTTCGCGTATCCGCGACGTTAGAGAATCGGGTAACGGAATTTGTAGATCACCTGCATGAACACTTCGTTGACCCGGTCAGAGTGGACAAAGGGCATTATCTCCTTTCCGAAAAACCTGGATACAGCACGGAAATACGCGCCGAAACGTTGTCAACCTACACTTACCCCGATGGTCCGGTTTGGAAGGACAGGTGAGTTTCATCATATGTGCGCACCCAAACCGTACTGATGCAACTCCCGTTGTGCCCTGAGATTTAAGGATCAGGCCTCAGCTTTCGCCAGGATTGAGGAATACAAGGATTTAGCTTGGATAGAAGAGAGTTTCTGTGGGAAGCAACTGGCGCGGCCGCGGGATTAACGACGTCGGGGAAGATCGCTGCGTCACTTGTGCGCGAACCACTCGACGCTCCGGCGTCGGGCGATTCAACCCAAAGCATTTTTGTGAGTACCGCCGGAGATGATCAGAATCAGGGAACGATTTCTAGACCGCTAAAAACTTTTCAGGCTGCGCAAAGCGCCGTGCGCGAGCTCAAGCAGCACAATACCGGAACTATATCTGTTTACTTCCGGGCGGGCACCTACTACCTGCCTAATACAATCGTCTTCACACGGGAGGATTCGGGCGAGGCCGGAGCACCGATCATTTATGCGCCATACCCCGGCGAGCATGTCCTACTAAGCGGCGGAGCGCGGTTGTCTCCAAGGTGGACAGCCTATCGGGACGGGATCATGAAGACCTCTATTCCGGCCGGCACCACTACCGACCAACTCTTCGTAAATGGTCAGCGACAAATATTGGCCCGCTACCCGAATTACGATCCGAATGCCAAATATTTGGGCGGATGGGCGCCCGACGCGATCAGCCCAGAGCGTGCCAGGCGTTGGGCTGATCCACGAGGGGCTTACATTCACGCAATTCACCAACACCTGTGGGGCGACATGCACTACGTCATCACCGGCAAGAGCGCAGACGGCCACGTGGTCTACGAAGGTGGCTGGCAAAACAACCGGCCCAAGCCGATGCACGCTCAATATCGTTTTGTTGAAAATGTTTTTGAAGAATTGGATGCTCCGAGCGAATGGTATTTGGACCGGGCTAATTCAGTCTTGTATTTTTATCCTCCCACAGGGCTGGATCTCGAAAATGCGGTTGTCGAGGCCGTGCGCTTGAAGCATCTGGTGGAGTTTCGCGGAAGCCAGGATTTTCCCGTGAAATGGATCGAGCTGCGTGGATTTACGTTCCAGCATGCTTCCCGCACCTTTATGGAAACTCGGGAACCGCTTCTCCGCAGTGACTGGAGGATCTATCGTGGCGGCGCCCTGTTCTTCACCGGCGCCGAAGACTGTTACGTGGACGATTGTTTTCTCGATCAGGTCGGCGGGAATTGTATTTTTGTGAGTGGATACAACCGCCGGATTCGCATTTCACGGATTCGCATTTCACGCACTCACATCGCCCGCGCCGGAGCCAACGGAATCTCTTTTGTCGGCGAGCGCAAGGCAGTGCGAAATCCGCTGGACAGCTACGACGACAGGCTGGGCATCGGGGATCTCGATCTGACTCCCGGTCCGCGTACGGCGGACTATCCGGCAGAGTGCCTCGTTGAAGACACGTTGATCTACCAGACGGGTCAGGTCGAAAAGCAGACAGCTCCTGTTGAGATCGACATCGCCAGAGCCATTACCGTTCGGCACTGTTCCATCTACGACGTACCTCGCGCGGGAATCAACATAGGGGATGGTTGCTGGGGAGGACATCATATCGATCGTTGCGATGTCTTCGACACCGTCAAAGAGACCGGCGACCACGGCTCCTTCAACTCTTGGGGGCGCGACCGCTGGTGGGGCGTCAAAGATCTCGACCTGGACACCGTGCTACAAGGGCCCTATGCAAAACTTCCCGTGCTGGATGCCGCCGAGACGAATATTTTGTCGAACTCGCGCTGGCGCTGCGATCACGGCTGGGATATCGATCTGGACGACGGCTCCACCAACTATCACATCTACAATAATCTCTGCCTTAATGGTGGGCTGAAGCTGCGGGAAGGTTTCTACCGTACCTGTGAGAACAACGTTCTGGTAAACAACTCACTTCATCCGCATGTCTGGTACAACGACAGCCATGATATTTTCCGCGGCAATATCGTCTTCGCGTCCTACAAACCGATTCAAATGAGGCAGTGGACGCAGGATATTGATTTCAACCTGCTCCATCAGCCGACGGTTCCACAAACCAGCCCCGCCACCACGCTGCAAAAACTAAGTTCACAGGACGCCCACTCCCTGCAAGGAGACGCTCACTTTGTCGATGAGGCCGCAGGCGACTACAGAGTCAAATCGAATTCTCAGGCGTTGTCCCTCGGATTCGTGAACTTCAACATGGACCATTTCGGCGTCCAAAGCCCGAATCTCAAAGCCATTGCCCGGCAACCGGTGATGCCCTTGAGGTCAAGCGCTACCACGCCAACTCTCAGTGAAACTCGAAGTCGAGAGATTGCGGTTTGGGCAGGCGCGAAGGTTCGCAACATCGTTGGCCTCGGTGAAGTCTCCGCCACAGGGAGTCCCGGTGAAACGGGCGTGATCCTGCTCGAAGTACCCGACACAAGTGATGCGGCCAAAGCCGGTTTTTTTGCCGGTGATGTCCTGCTGGCATTCAATGGCAAGCCCATTAAAGAACTGAAGGACCTCTTGCAAAATACGCGACAAAATGTTGCCGGGAAGCCCGCGAGCGTCACGATACTCCGCTATCAGCAGGAGTCTACCATCATGATCATGCTCAAACCCTGATCCGCTATGGGGATCGACTACATGCGAATTCGTCTGGGCGTTTTCTTAACCGTAATTTTTCTGCCCCTTTCTTTCGCATTAGCCCAGACTACTGCCAGCCTCGATTCCATTCCTGCACGCATGCACGACATGATCGTCGCCAACGAAGTTCCAGGCGCGGTCACGGTGGTCGCCACGCGCGACTCTGTGCTTCGGATGAACGCTCAGGGTTGGGCTGACCCGGAACATAAATCTTTCATGCGCGTCGATTCGATCTTCTGGATCGCATCCATGTCAAAGCCGATTACTGCTATAGCGGTGCTGATGCTGATGGAGGATGGCAAACTTTCGCTCGACGATCCCATCGCCAAATACGTTCCAGAACTTGCTGGACAGAAAACTGCGGATGGCAAGACGCCGCGAATCACGCTGCGGCACCTGCTCACTCACACTTCCGGAATGGGAGAAGCAACCGACGACGAATCGAAAACCGCGCGTACGCTGTCCGACCTGATCCCGGTCTTTGCCTCTAAGCCGCTTGCCTTCGAGCCGGGCAGCAAATGGCAATACTCTCAGTCCGGCATTCTCACTCTTGGCCGGATCATAGAAATCGTTTCCGGTTTCCCGTTTGAAGTCTTCCTGAGGAAACGTATCTTCGACCCACTAGGCATGAAGGACACGACGTTCTACCTGAGTGAGGCCCAGATGCCGCGCTGGGTGATACCCGCTAAACGCGAAGGCGAACAACTGGTGCCGGCGGGAATCGGACTTCTGTACGGCCATCCTCCGACTTGGCGCGGCCACTATCCGGCAAGCAACAGTGGCTTGTTCTCAACCGCTCGCGATTACGCGCGCTTGGCCCAAATGCTTCTGAATAGCGGTGTGCTCGATGGCCGGCGCTACCTCACGGCTGAGTCGGTGCGCATGATGTCTACTGTCCAGACTGGCGATATGGTCACCGGCTTTACTCCCGGCAATGGCTGGGGGTTGGGAGTAGGCATCGTCCGCCAACCTCAGGGTGTAACTGCAATGCTCTCGCCCGGAACCTTCGGCCACGGCGGAGGCTACGGTACCCAGTTCTGGATCGACACGAAGAGAGGCGTCGCATTAATCATGATGATCCAGCGCTCCAATTTCAAAAATGCGGACGAGTCGCCGGTCAGGTTGGCCTTCCAGAAGGCCGCACTGGAGTAGTTAAGAATTTTTTCTATTTTATCTTGTATGAGCACTTACGATTGTAGTTTAAGAAGCAAAGATCTTTGAAGCTTAAGCCGAAATGAGTCGCCAGCGATCGCAGTTGTTCAGGGTTGCTGCTAAACAACCTCCGCTCAAACTGGTATTCGCTTTCGATTTCAACGTCAGACACAATCGGAGACTTGGCATCAGAAAAGTACGGAGTCAACAGTCCGCACCATAAGATCAGGTCTCACATGGCTGGATCGACAGTGCCCGTTGGTCCGACGCTCAATCCTCCCAACCTATCTCAAAAAGAAGATTCGACAGCTCGACTCGGTCTTTCGCCCATGGACTCATCCTCTCGACCATTCCATCTGGCATCAAGTCCTTCCTCCAATGGTCCGTCGGCATTGTAAAGCGGTGCGAGATAGATCCCATGCCGTGCAGCAATTGTTTCAATCTCGTCGACGCGCTCCTGGGTGATGAATCCTCTTCCCTGAGAAAAAGGCTCGAACCGGTGTTCCAAAGCAAGAGCCATGCCTTCGAGTAGACAGCCATGAACCACATCGGGGAACGGATGCCGATTCAGAATTCCATGAAAATCCGGCGCGAACCTCATTCCGCCAGTGATTTGTCCCAGACCTCCGAAGAAGACTCTGGCGTCAAGCATCTCCGCCGCTGGAGACAAGTTCTTCGGGTAGCCCGCATCGCAAACAATTGCGTCAGGCGCGATCCGGCCCAACAGAAGCGACGGGGACGCCAGACTCGCCGCGCAGATCACGACGTCGGCCTCTGCGGAGAATTGCTGGAGATCCGTCGCGACCTCGACCTGAACTCCATCGTCTTGCAACTCCGCTGCGAGCCTGCGTAGTCGTTCCAACTTGCGTGCACTGAGCAGCACGCGCTTCACGATAGGCGCAAGACAACGGGCACAGCCGGAACCCACATCTCCTGTTGCTCCAACGATGAGCAGCGTTGATCTAGAGAGGTTCCGGCCCTCCCTCGCGCACATTTTCTGGATACCCTGAACGATGAAAGCAACTGTCAACGTATTGCCTGTCGTGAAGACCGTATCGTGTCTTTCCGGAAGCTGATCGAAGTTGCCCTCAATCAGAATAGAGCTGAATCCGCCGAGACTCACAATTTTCGCTCCTGCCTTGATGGCGCAGGCCGCCGCCTTTCGAACGCGGGCAATGTTCTCGTGCACGTAGGCTGCTTCCAGACGGTCGGGAGGAATGAAGGAGTCGATGTACAGGCCGCGCGCCTTCGCGCCACCGCTCTTCGTACTAATGATCGACCCGACTTCGACATGGCACACTGCTCTGGGCGGAATCCAGGGAACGATGTCCTTTATCTCGGCGTCTGGCAGAGGCGTACGCTCCAGTCCGCGCAGGACCGCGAGTACGTCCGCAGCCGCTCTCCAACTCTCCTGATGCCCGATCAGAGCGAAATCGACCTCGGCCGTCCGCGCTTGCGCAGCTACACCGGCAGCTGAGTCACCCATGTGAGTGTTACCTCCCCGGGTATCCCCAGCATGTCGAGCGTCTTCAGATACTGTTGCAGCGACGCTCCGCGAAGCTCGGCTGCAGACAAGCTGACCTCGAACAGTGATGGCTTCACACAGCTGGCGTGGCACACTTCACAATGTCCATCCTTGCATTCCTTCGCTAGCATCTGCGCGAGGGTGGTCATCACATCCAGATGCAGCCGGTAGACCTTATCGTCGAAGCGCTGAGCGTCTCGGGCTCGCTCCGCTCTCAGAATCGCCATGGCGTGATCGACGTGATCTTCTTCCTCGACTGCGATGCGGGCAAAGGTTTCGCCTAGACTCCCTGGCGCCACCTTCCCAACGCGTGAATAGCTGGCGACAGCGAAGGACTCCAGCATGATCTCCTGGACGATCAAGCAGCCAATGAAGTCGCGCTCTGCGATGCAACGCAGGAATGCTTCGCGGAGCCGCTTCCAATGCTTTGCGTCGATGTTATTGGCGACGTCCACTCCAATCTTGCGGCCCTCGGCAGCGAATGAAGCAGCATGCCCTCGTTCCCCTTCGGCATGCTCAAATGCATCGGCTACTTCTGCGGGATCGTCACAAATCTGCGATAACGAGGCGTAGTTCATCGCCGCGAGTAGTTCCCCGGTCATCGCCTGTGCCAGGATGTCCTGCCAAATCGGAGCACGGGTCAAAAGAGAAGTGCATTCGATTGCTGAGCAGTTAACACCAATAAGGGGTTCCATGCGTCCTCCTGAACATCAAATTAGATTTTTGCTGCTTAGAAATTCGAGTGAGCAAGTAAAAAACAACTGCAATCCGTTCCATCATCACTGCGGTGCCCATAATCGCTTCTCCTTACGCGATCGATTGAATCAGAAGCATGCGAATCAGATGAGTCCAAGGCCAGAGATCGGGCCGAAGACTCATCTCCATCTATCTCCAGGCTTCTTTACGAAAGTTGCTGGAATATAGGGCCAAAGGAATCACAATCAGATCCAACCCGTCATGAAAAGATCAGCCCAACGCCAGGCGTGCTTTCTCGTTCCACTTCGGGACGTTCACGCCCTTCACCATGAGCCACAGGCAAAGTGACAATTCTCCGATTAAGGCAACCACCAGAATGAGGAAGATCCTCCCTGCGTATGCGGGGGCGAGTATGAGCGTGAAGCTATTCGCCAGATAACTCAGACCGGTAATCGCCATCAAAACGCCAAGAGTCCTGGGGAAATAACCCGATCTGAAAAGCAAATACCCATACACCAGACATGCAAAGCCAAAAAATATGAGGTCAATGCCAAAGCCGTAGTCATGCAACTTGAGAGAAATTTTCACTAGAGCGTGCAGCTGATGCGGTTCAAA
>DATHGV010000021.1:0-5221 GCA_035490135.1 Candidatus Methylomirabilota bacterium | reverse complement strand
CGCTTAAGCGTTTTGCCGCCTCCGCGACCATTTGCTTCTCCGCAACGGAAAGCGGGCGAGCTTTGGCAGCGTAGCCCTCGATCACTGGATCATTTCCGTCGGGAGATACCAGCGTGGCCAAAGCCTCGACAAGATGCCACGCCGGACTGTCCACCCTGGCTTTATTGCTGGAGTGGATGTCTTTACGCGGGCCGCGGCCCCATTTCTCGCCGCTGGAAGTCAATTCCAGTTCAACCACACCTTTTGCGCCAAGGTACATGGTGACATCGCCACCGAGTCCCTGCGCCGCGAAAGGCATGAAGACGCCGGTGCACTTGCGCAACGCGGCTTCCACCTCGGGACGCCGAACAATTTGCGGAAAATGTGGCGAGCCGATTTCTTCTTCGCCTTCGGCCACAAAAACGAAATTGACGGGGAGTTTTTTGCCCGCGCCGCGAATCGCGTGCAACGCGGCCAGGAACGTGGCTTCCGGGCCTTTCTGATTTACTGCTCCACGGCCAACGAGCGCTTTGCCGAGCCCGGGTTTATCCACCAAAGCGGCATCGAATGGCGGAGAAGACCATTCCGCAGGGTCCGCCTGCTTTACGTCATACATAAAATATAGGCCCACAGTTCGCGGCGCGCCCGCATCGAGTGTCGCAAAAATTCCAGGTTGGCCATCCGTCGAGACTTTGCTTACCTGACCGAAACCGGCTTCGCGCAACATGTTCATGATGAGTTCGCAACCTTCGTTCATGCCGCGATTTTCCGCGGCGATGGAAGGTTGGCGAATCCAGGTCTGCAGGCGCTTGACGCTTTCGTCGTGGCGCTTGGCGATTTCAGCGTTGATAGCGTCGAGGTCAGCGGGGGCCGCGTTGGAGCGAAGTGGCCAGCCGAAGGTCGCCGCGCCGGCCACAGCGGCCAGCGAAGAGGTTCTCAGGAATTTGCGACGATCCAGCGAGTCTGCGTCCGTTTCGACGGGTTGGCGATTCTCATCGGTTTCATGCGGGTGCGTCATCAGCTCTCCTTTAATTTCTTGAATTTCGTGGGCAAAGAATAACAGAGGAAGTGTCGCGGTATTATCGGAAAAATTTCCGGAAGGCATTCTCAAATGCGCTTTTCATTTGCCCAATCCTTTTCGGTAAACTCTTACCCACCGGCAGTCGCCCGAGGTATCCATGGCAATTAAGAGCACAACCAGCAGCGAAGCTGCGCATCCCACGCAGTTAAACATCGATGCCATCGTCAAACTTGAGCATGAAGCGCTGCACCGGCGCACCACCGCCGAACGGGTGAGCGACGCGATCGCCAAATTTATCGGCAGCGTTTCATTCCTGATGCTGCAGGTCTTGCTGGTGCTGACCTGGAGTGCCATCAACCTCAAGGTAATTCCAGGTGTAAAACCTTTCGACCCTTTTCCTTTTGGGATATTGGCTCTGGTGATCTCTTCAGAGAGCGTGCTGCTGACTATCTTTGTGCTCATCAGCCAAAACCGCATGACCAGGCAGGCAGACAGACGCTCTCACCTGGATCTGCAGGTAGGCATGTTGGCGGAGCAGGAATTGACCGCCATGCTGCAAATGCAACACAAGATTTGTCAACGCTTAGGCATCGAGGCGGGATCCACGGCTCATGAACTGAAAAATTTCAGCGATACAACCGACGTCAGTAAGTTGGCCAGTGAACTTGCGGACAAACTGCCGGATCTATAAAGCGGTTCTATAGAGAAGTTACTTTTATCCGAGCCCAGTTGGACGGCACTCGTATCAGCCCGTCTTGCGCTACAATAGCCTAAAAGAACGATATTGTAACGGAACGCTCCAGAGGTCATCCAACAGGTTATGCCGTCGTCGCCGAACAATCTGCCCCTGCACTTCCACCGCGACCGTACCGAGCGGCAGCTCGACGCGCGTCTCGAAGAGTTGCTGGCCAAGCTGCGTAAGAATCGCCCCTCCGAAGACCCTTGGGTTGTGCGGCGCGCGTATGAAATTGCCGCGGAACGTCACCGCGACCAGTTACGAAGCTCCGGCGACCCTTATTTAACTCATCTTCTAGAAGTGGCCCACATCCTGGCGGACATGCGGCTGGATGCTACAACGTTAACAGCCGCGCTCTTGCATGACGTTGTTGAAGACACGGAATTTCCTTTGTCACGCATCGAAGAACGCTTCGGGCCGGAAGTCGCGCGACTGGTCGAAGGCGTAACTAAGATCAGCCGGCTGAACATGATGGCGCCGGAAACTCGCCAGGTCGAAAACATCCGCAAAATGCTGCTGGCCATGGTGAACGACGTGCGCGTCGTACTGGTGAAGCTGGCTGACCGGCTGCACAACATGCGCACGCTGGAATATCTCGAGAATTCCAAGCAGCAGCGCATCTCCCGCGAAACTTTGGATATTTATGCCCCCATCGCGCACCGCCTGGGAATGGGGAACATCCGCAACGAACTCGAGGATTTATCCTTCCGCTACCTCGAGCCGGAAGCCTTCCTGCGGCTGCAGAAGGAAGTGGCGGAAAAGGCCGACATCCACCGAAAATTCCTGGAAGAAGTGCAACAGACCATCCAGACAAAATTAGTAGAGAGCGGCATCCCGGCCGAGCTGGAAGCGCGCGTCAAGGGACTTTATTCGCTGCACCGTAAACTGGTGCGTCACGAAAGGGAACTGGAGCAGGTTTATGACTTGCTCGCCGTGCGTGTAATTACCGACAGCGAGCGCAATTGTTATGCGGCCCTTGGCGTAGTGCATCACATCTGGCATCCCGTGCCTGGACGATTCAAAGACTACATCGCGATGGCGCGCCCAAACCTATACCAATCGCTGCACACCACCGTGCTGCACGGCGGACAGCCTCTGGAAGTACAGATTCGAACGCAGGAAATGCATCGCATCGCCGAAGAAGGCGTGGCCGCCCATTGGAAATACAAAGGCGGAAAGCCCGGTTCCGAGGAAGAGAACCAGCGCCTCACGTGGATGCGGCAGTTGATCGAATGGTCGCAGGAACTCGAGGAGCCCAGCGATTTCTTATCCACCTTAAAGGTAGATTTCGCCCCAGTGGAAGTGTATGCCTTCACTCCCAAGGGCCGCGTGCTGGAGCTGCCACGCGGGGCCACGCCGGTGGATTTCGCGTATGCGGTGCACACGGAAGTTGGGCATCAATGTACCGGCGCTAAAGTGAACGGCCAGATGGTCTCGCTGCGTCATGAAATTACCAGCGGCGATGTTGTGGAAATTCTCACTCAGAAGGGCCATCACCCCAACCGCGACTGGCTCAGCTTCGTAAAGAGTTCGCACGCCAAGAGCAAAATTCGCCATTGGATCAACCTCGAAGAGCGAGAAGAAGCTACCGAGATGGGGCGCAAGCTGCTTGAAAATGAAGCGCGCCACTTCGATCGCAGCCTGAAGAAAATTCCGGAAGCGGATATGTTGAAGGTGGCTACCGATCACGGCCTTTCGAAGATTGACGATTTGTACGCCGCGGTAGGCTTTGGGAAATATTCCGCGCGCCAGATTTTGACCCGCGTGCTCGGCGAGCCGGCCAAGGCCGCGCAAATTGAAGCGCCCGATGCCAAGCCCACCCTGGTTAAAACCGTCAAACGCATGCTGGGTTTCGGCGAAGCGCCGCTTATCGTCAAAGGGCATGACGATTTGTTGGTCTATCGCGCGAAGTGCTGCAATCCGATTCCCGGTGATGAAATAGTTGGGTACATCACGCGCGGCCGCGGCGTCGCGGTGCACACGCGCACGTGCCCCAACGTGCAGAATCTGCTTTACCAGACGGAACGTCGCATCGCGGTAGAGTGGGGTGGCGAGAACGCCGCAACCTTCCCGGTGGAGTTGCAGATTCGCGCGCGCGATCGCGCTGGATTGCTCGCCGACATCACCACCGTGATCAGCGGTGCTGGTTCGAACATCCGCAACCTGGTCAGCCGGCCGGACGGCGTAAATGCGTGCATTGATGCCAGCCTGGAAATCGTGGACCGCCGTCAGCTGGAAACCATACTCGTGAATATTCGCAAGATTGCCGCAGTCTACGGCGTTGAGCGCGTGTATCAAACGACCTGAAATTTGATGATTCGCGAAGTACAGCCCGGCCTACCTGTCCTTTAGGCGGGTATCTCCCACTACACACCTTCCTATTGGCGCCGATTGACGGCAACACCTCCCGCTACAATCGAATCATGGATCTTCATCGAAATTTGCCCTCGGGGATCGCTCGCGTTCGAACCACGTCGGTCAACCTGTCGTTGCTGGCGGTAGTCATGGCCTCCACTTTGGCCCTTTCCACAGGCTGCGGACATAACGTCTTAGCTGATTACCGGCCGCTGGTGAACGCCGGAATGTCCTCAGCGAGCATCGAGCAATTGAAAAAATTGGATACTTCCGACAACGAAATGCTGCAGCTAGTGAGCGCCAAGCAAGCTGGAATCACGGATTACACCTGCGTCACGTTGGTGAGCAATGCCCACCAGTATCACCATCCTTTTTCAAACGCTGAGGCGGTTACCAGCCTGGCTGGGGCGGGTTTCGGCGAACCGCAGATTCTGCAGATCGCGGGCCTCGATAAGCTGGATACCATTAGCGGCGATGCCGTTACCTTGCGCTTGATCGGATTATCGGATTCCACGGTACAAATTCTATTGCAACGCCACCTTCAGAACCAGCCGACGCTTTCGAGCGCAGAGATTGCGCGTTTGAAAAATACCGGCTTGACGGAGAATGAGATTCTTCAACGGATTGACCGCGGAATGGACGACAACCAGGCGGAAAAGGAAATACGGGCGCGCGAGACGGCCCGCAATCATTACGGTACGGGATTTGTTAGTATCCGTGGCCGCAAGCGTTAATACGTTCACCGTTGAGCCAAAATGGCGCAAGTAACGCAATCGTGGCCGCGAACCCTCCTTTTGCCGCGCTTGAATCCCCGCTACAATCGAAGAGTTGAAGCTCCCCGCTAACCTTCGCGCAGTGGCATTTCTTTTTTTAGTCGCAAGCTTGAGTTTTGCCGCTGGGTGCACCTCATCCTTCGGCCCCGGATACACCATCAACAAACAAGACATGGATGTGCATTTTGAACCCGGCCCGCCTCCGCAGATCACCATTAAATCGAGCTATGAACTCACCAATAATGGAACACGGCCACTTTCCGAGTTGGAGCTGCGCTTGCCCGGAAAGCGCCGGTTTAACACTTCGAATGTCGAGCTGATCTGGGATGGACAACCGCTCAACTCCGAGCCATCCCC
>DATHGV010000020.1:0-30154 GCA_035490135.1 Candidatus Methylomirabilota bacterium | reverse complement strand
CCGGATCGCAGGATGGCCTCGGCAGCGCCTAGAACGCTAACAGAACCCATGCCATTGTCAGTAGCTCCTTCCGACAAATCCCATGAATCGAGATGCGCCCCGACAACTAAAATTTCGTCGGGATGCTCGCGGCCGCGAATTTCTCCCACGGCATTTGCGGTTTCCACCGGGCCATCACTGAAGGTGTTGTGAACATTCACGCGCACGTGAACTTTTTTACCGCTGTCCAAAAAACGCTCCAATTGGCTCTGATCTTCAGTGGTTAGAGAGAGAACCGGTATCGCGAAATCCGCTGCAAACCCTAGAATGCCAGTGTGGGTGAGGTTCATGCCCTCGCTTTTGAATCCACCTTGGCCGCCAAAGATCGCAACTGCTCCGTTTTTTGCGGCCAGCTTCACGAAATCACCGAACTGCGTAAAAATCAGCATTCCATCCTGGCCTTTTTTCGGCTCACCCTGCGCAACCATCAAGATAATTTTTCCAGTGAATTTGGGGGGATCTTTCGATTCTTCATCCAGATTAAAAACGTTGGCGGCCACTAGTTCGCCTTCGGCCCCGCTCGCGGGCGTTGATCCCGTCCAGCCCATGGAGTCAACGTTGAGCCGCCGATGGATGGGACCGGTTAATTCCGCCTGCGCGGTACCTCGCGTCCATCCGCGCCAAATTTGGAATTTTTCAGCGTGAACATTTTCCAGACCGATGGCGCGCATTTTGTTGAGACTCCATTCAACAGCCTTTTGAGACTGCGGCGAACCGGTAACGCGGGCGCCCACGTCGTCACTGAGTTGCGTCAGGTATTCGTAGGCGCGAGATTCCACCAGGCCTTCGCCGGCAATTTTCACCAGCGCGGCTCTAGTCGCTTCTTCGTCGGTCTCTTTCGAGACCACACTCGCAGCGGATGGAGTAAGAAGCACAGACAGAACTGCGAGAATCTCGAAAACACAGCGCATTAATTTCTCTCCTGATATCCAGTCTATAGCACGCACCTGTGCTATGCACTTGAGACGGATGTGGCTGTAAAAGGGTTTACGGCTGCGGCGAAATTCAGTGGCATTGCCACAGTTTCAACATGGCGGCGCAACCTTCTTCTTTGCGTCTTTTCGCGGGAGCACCTAAACTGCGAGGTGTGTTTGGCAATCGATCATTCAGTTTTATGAAATTGCGATGCGCACCGGCGGCCCTTTTTCTTCTAACGGCCACTCTGCCGATATTATCCGCGCAGTTGTCCCCAGACCTGTCCAGCAAGACGCCGGCCGCCTCCGGTCAGAGCACCGACCAGAAGCCTGCGAGGGGAGCCGCACAAACTCCCGCACAAATAGAGTTGCTCGAAACGCGAATTCGCTTTGAGGCGGATGGTGCAAGCCTTAAAGAAGTGCACGCGAGAGTACGCATCAATACGGAACTGGGAACACGGCAATTCGCGCGCCTGAATTTTGACTACAATCGCGCATTCGAAACGGTGGAAATTCCTTTGGCGCGCATCACGCATGCCGGTGGTGGCACCGCTGATATTTTGCCCAGCGCGGTGACCGATCAACCGAATCCCACCGTAGCGGAGGCCCCCGCTTACCAGGATATTCGACGCAAAACCGTTCGAATTCTCGGCTTACAGCCCACGGACATGCTGGAATATCGCGTGGTCACCACGGCGCACGCCCCGCTCCAACCGGATTTTTATTTGTTCCACACCTTTGCCAAGGACGCGATCGTTACGCAGGAGCAGTTTGAACTGGAACTGCCTTCCTCGCGTGCCGTGCAGCTGCGCATAAATCCCACCATGGTTCCAAGCTACCAAGGCAAAACCGGAGAGGGATCGGAAGCGCGCATGATTCGTCGTTGGGAATATCGCTGGAGTTCCCCGGAAGGCAGAGCGAAGAGCTCGCTGGATCTTTCTACTGAACCGGACGTGGCTCTCACAACATTTACTTCCTGGAAGCAGCTTTCCACGCGGCTGACGGAGAAATTTGAAGCAACGGAAAATATTGCGCCGGCCGTGCTCGCGAAATCCAGCGATTTGACCAAGTCAGCCGAAAAACCTGAAGAAAAAATCGAGGCCATCTACGATTTCGTGTCCCAGAAAATTACCACCGTTGAGCTGCCGCTGGAATCCGATGGCTTTCGGCCACGTGCGCCGGCGGAGATTCTCTCCTCTGGTTACGCCACGCCTGAAGACAAGATGGTTCTATTCTCGGCGCTCACACGTGCGGCACATATGCCGGCGATCGTAGCGCTCGCAGGTGCACCCGATGACGCCGAAAAATTGCTTCCTCGCCCTTCGCTGTTCAGTCATGCGCTGGTTTGGGCCGGGACCGGCAAAGAAAGTCCAGGGTTTTGGCTGGACCCCAGCATGGAAGTGGCGCCATTCCGCGTGGTCGGCGCCAATTTGCGGGGCAAGGCTGCTTTTTTGCTTTTGCCCGACACAAAAGAAAACTCTTCGTTGTCGCCATGGCTGAGCGTACCGGTTGATTTACCGTTCGCGGCAGCGCAACAAGTGAATGTGGACGCGGTTCTGGCGGTGGACGGCCAGCTGACCGCCAAGGTGCATTACTCCTTGCGCGGCGACAATGAATTGTTGTTGCGCGTGGCATTTCATCAAACGGCAAAAGAGAAATGGCGTGATCTGGCTCAACTGCTCTCGATCTCCGACGGATTTAGAGGGCAAGTAACGAACGTAAGCGCATCGGATCCGTCGAATACGCGTCAGCCTTTCACAGTGGATTATGAAATTGCTACGCCGAAGTTTGTGGATTGGTCCAAAAGACCAGTGCGCATCCCGGCGTTGCTTCCTCAACTAGGTTTGCCCGATGCATCCACTACCGTCGTCACTGGAGCAGCGGCTGCGCCGATCGATCTGGGCACGCCGCTCGATGTTGATACCCGCGCCACGCTGCAATTGCCTCCTGGAACAATCGCTCATGCGCCTACGGGTACGTCCGTGGAACGCGACTACGCGACCTTTACCTCGAAATACACGATTCAGGGCCCGGATTCTGCAGGGAATGCGACGCTGGCTGCTTCGCGGCGTGTCCGTTTTTTATTGAGAGAAGTTCCGGCTGCGCGTGTTTCGGATTACAAGGCCTTCGTGCACGCAGTGCAGAACGATGAAGCGCAGGATTTCACGTTGGAACGCCCAGCTTCCGCGGATGATCCAGCGAAGCCCGCAGCGAAAAAGACTTCCGCGCAAACAAACCATTAATTCTGTTTATAACCACCCGAACGAAGATTTCCGGCCTAACAGCAAGTAACTTTATTTCACCTGCAAAATATCTCTCTCTTTCGTGGTTGACAAATCTTCCATTTTTTTTGTTTCCGCGTGAGAGATCTTCTCGAGTTCATCGAGGCCGCGCTTCTTTTCGTCTTCGCTGATCTTCTTGTCTTTTTCTAGTTTTTCGACCGCTTCCTTCAAATCGCGGCGCACGTTCCTTAAAGCGGTCCGGTGATTCTCCAGGATCTTGTGCAGTTGTTTCACCAGATCCTTACGGCGCTCTTCGGTAAGCGCCGGGATCGGTACTCGCACGATTTTGCCGTCATTAGTGGGATTAAGCCCCAGTTCGGAGGTGCGGATGGCTTTGTCGATCAAAGGCACCACGCTGGCATCCCATGGAGCGATGACAATCATGCTGGGCTCCGGCACAGTGAGCGCGCCCAGCTGATTTAAGGGCATGGGCGAGCCGTGATAATCAACGCGAATGCTGTCCAGCAGGGATGCATTGGCGCGGCCGGTGCGCAACGTGCCTAACTCTTTGCGAAAATCCTCGACCGCTTTTTCCATGCGAGTTTTTGCCGCGGCTAGAGCTTCTTTTGTGTTTGAGATCGCGCTCATAAACACCTCTTAAGAAATGCGAAGGTGAATCGATACTGGTTGTGTTTTCTGATTCCCGCTGCCGTTTACATCCGCCGCGTCAGAATCCGCGATGTTGCAGTCAGATTCTACGCGGGTATCACGGTTGAGCCAACGCGCTCCCCTAATAGCACGCGCTGAATGTTTCCGTGGCGATTCATATTAAACACCACGATAGGCATACCATTGTCCATGCACAGAGAAATCGCTGTGGCGTCCATTACTTTTAAACTTTTATGCAGCACATCGCGATAAGTCACTTCGGTGTACAGCTTCGCTCCCTTCACTAATTCCGGATCGGCATCATATATACCGTCCACCCGCGTGGCCTTTAGAATCACGTCGGCCTTGATTTCCATGGCCCGAAGCGCCGCAGCGGTATCAGTCGAGAAGTACGGATTGCCAATGCCAGCCGCGAAAATTACCGTGCGGCCTTTTTCAAGATGGCGAATTGCACGCCGGCGGATGAAAGGCTCGGAAACCTGGTGCATCTCGATGGCGCTTTGTACCCGCGTATGTACCCCTTCTTTTTCGAGGGCGTCCTGTAAGGCCAAAGCGTTTATGACCGTGGCGAGCATGCCCATAAAATCGCCGGTGGCCCTATCGATTTCGAAACCTTTTTGCCGGGCGCCGCGAAAAATATTTCCGCCGCCGACCATGATGGCCACTTCCACGCCCAAGGCATGCACGTCCTTTAATTCTCGCGCAATAGCCTGGATAGTTTCGCCATGGATTCCGAAGCCTTGCGGCCCTTGGAACGATTCTCCCGAGAGCTTTAGCAAAATACGTTTGTAAATGGGTTGAACATGATTAGCCGGGGGCGGGGGCGATGACACGCGCTTTGCTGTGGCTGGTAAGCGAGCGGTGACTTTGGGCTTCACAATCTTTGCGGGCATGAATCTCCGGTTGGTACGCAGAAAGCTTCGAAATTGTAACAAACTATCTTAGTCGCCGCACGGCAAGCGAATCAAAAAAAGCGTCCCGAATTTCCGTCGAGACGCTTTCTAGTACTTCTTTATGGTTGTTGAGAGTTATGCGGAAACCGGAACCGCGCCGTTGTCGGAACTCGAAGACGCGCTGCCGCTTACTTCGCCGACTTTAAAACGCACGAAGCGGCGGATGCCCATGTTCTCGCCGAGTTTAACGATGGCTTGGCTGATCATCTCGCCGATCGTGACGCTTTCGTCCTTGATGTAGTGCTGCTCGTAGAGGCAGTTCTCTTCGTAAAACTTCTCCATTTTGCCGTTCACGATTTTTTCAATCACCGCGTCGGGCTTTCCGGTTGCGCGCGCCTGAGCGCTATAGATTTCGCGCTCTTTCTCCAGCATCTCGGGCGTCACTTCTTCGCGACGCACGTAACGAGGATCTAGCGCAGCGATATGCATGGCAATGTCGTGGCAAAGCTGTTGGAAAATCGGAGTGCGCGCGACGAAATCAGACTCGCAATTGATTTCCACGAGCACACCAATCTTGCCACCCGCGTGGATGTAGCTGCCCACCAAACCTTCGCTGGCTTCGCGTTGCGCCTTTTTTGCCGCAGCGGCCTGGCCTTTTTTACGCAAGACGCTGATGGCTTTCTCGATGTCGCCTCCGGCTTCGATTAGCGCCGCGCGGCAATCGGCAAAACCCGCATTGGTGCGCTCCCGCAACTCTTTCACCAGTTGCGCGGGAATATTGTTGCTGCTGGGTGTTGGCTGTGTGCTCATTCGTGCTCTCTTCTCACTATTAGTTTGATGACCCGGATGGTGATACAGGTATTTCCTCGGCCCGTTCACACGGGCTCAAGATTACCTTCTCGCGCGCAGGTACTACCCGTTACCGGTGCGCTTCTGCTGCGTCGGGGGGAACGGTCGCTTCGGCAGTTTCCGCAGGCTCCACGGGAGCATCTATCGGCGTCTCCACAACCCCTTCCACGAAGTCGCCTTCCTGTTTTTCGTATTGTTCGTAGGCGCTGGTATCCACATATTCGACCCCATCGACGAGGGCCTGGTCCGCGGTGGCTTTCTGTTCCGCCACTTGCGACTGCTGGTAAGCGTTGTGGCCTTCCAACACCGATTCGGAAATCTTCGAAGTAAACAAGCGAATAGCGCGCAACGCGTCGTCATTCCCCGGAATAATCCAGTCGACCACGTCTGGGTCGCAATTGGTGTCTACTACCGAAACCACCGGCACACCCATGCGGCGCGCTTCCTTGACCGCGATTTCTTCGGCGTTGGAATCGATCACGAACATGGCGTCAGGCAATTGCGCCATATTCTCGATGCCTTCCAGATTCTGAAAGAGATGCTTCATTTCACGCTCGAGGCGCGCTTTTTCTTTCTTCGAAAGCTCGTTCATGCGGCCATCTTCGCTCATGGCCTTCAGCAGCTTCAAACGCTTGATGGATTTCTGCAACGTCGACCAGTTGGTCAGCGTGCCACCCAGCCAGCGGTGGTTCACGAAAAATGCGCCGCAGCGCTTGGCTTCTTCGGCGACCGCTTCCTGGGCCTGGCGCTTGGTGCCCACAAAAAGAACGTTCCTCCCTTGCGCGGAAAGTTCGCCAACGAAGCGGCTCGCTTCGCGGAACATTTTCAGCGTCTTTTGAAGATCGATAATGTGAATGCCGTTGCGTTCCCCGAAGATGTACTCCTTCATTTTCGGATTCCAGCGTCGCGTCTGGTGACCGAAATGAACTCCGGCCTCCAGCAACTCTTTCATGGTAATTTCTACTGCCAAGTTTCCTCCTTTAAGGATTGCTGTTTGCGCTCGCGAGCGAAAATGCTCTCGCGAAAGAACAGCCTTTTTGCCGGCTCCATGCCGGCCGTGATCTCGGCGGTTTGGCTTGCGCAAAACCGCCGGAGCTCGAAGCTGGGTGCCTAAAAATTCCATACCCAGCAAAACTCGAAACAACTCGCGGATACCTGCGGTCCAAGACCGCGGAATCCGGCAGCGCTTAGCGCTTGGTGAACTGGAAGCGCTTGCGTGCGCCCTTCTGGCCGTACTTCTTGCGTTCCTTCATGCGCGAATCGCGAGTCAGAAATCCATTCTTGCGCAGCGCCGGCCGCAATTCCGGATTGAATACGGAAATGGCGCGAGCCAAGCCCATGCGGACCGCTCCAGCTTGTCCTCCAACCCCGCCGCCCTTGGCGGTGATGACCACATCCACCTGGTCGTGCAGGCTCGTGAACTTCAGCGGCTCAGTGGCGTTATGCTTCCACGCCACGTTTGGAAAATATTCTTCCGCCGTTCTGCCATTTACCTTGAACTTGCCGGACCCGGCGCGCAGAAAAACTCGCGCAACAGATTCCTTGCGGCGACCTGTACCCAGAATCCAAGTTTGCTTGCCCATGAGGGGTGAACCAGTAGAACTCAACGTTCCTCCTAAACTCCAAAACAAGAACTCGTCCCGAAAAACGATGAAAGCGATTTCGGAGACACTTAGTGCGTGTATCTCGAAAAACCCGATGGAAAATACCTGGAGACTGGAATACTGCAGGTTGTTATACCCACCAGAACAACAATCCCCGAACCCTTACAGTTCTCAACAGCTAATTTGCCATCGCCTGCGGCTTTTGCCCCGCGTGACGCGCTAACCCGGCGGCATCGCGGTAAACGCGCAACTTCTTGGCACGCCGTGCTCGCAATTTATTTTTCGGCAACATGCCGAGCACTGCCTCGCGCACCATCCAGTCGGCCTTAGCCACGCGTAAACGCTTGGCTGGAACTTCCTTCAAGCCGCCCGGATAACCGCTGTGCGAGTAATAAACCTTTTGTTCGACCTTGTTTCCGGTCATGCGAATTTTATCCGCATTGATGACCACTACGTGGTCCCCGGAGTCCAGATAAGGGGTAAAACTCGGATTATCTTTCCCGATCAAAATGCGAGCCACTTTGGTGGCCAGCCGCCCCAGAACCATATCCGTCGCATCGATTACAAACCAGTTGGCACCTACTTTTAGGGCCTCGGCTTCCTCACCCTTGGCTACGTACGTCCTCATTGAAACGGTCACACCTTTCCCTGTAGCGACAAACATAAATCTTAGAGTACCCAGGGGGTATTGTCAAAGGAATGTATGCGCGAATGTATGCGCGGCCTTTTGGGCTCGTAGACTTACGCGTCCGTCACGCTCAAAACATTCCCGTCCGGATCGTTAAACCAAGCCACACGTGACGCTGAATTTGGCAGCGACCAGATGCCTAGTTCGTCCTGATTAAAACCTTTATAGGTGTTGAAGGTCACACCCTTCTCACCCAGCGCTTTTACGGCCGCAGCTACGTCCGGAACGCTGAACCCAAGGACGGTGTGTTCGTGAGGCGTGAAGTCTGGAACAGTAGAAACCCGTAAATCAATTCCTCCAACATCAAAAATAGCGGCGTAATCGTCCTCTAATTTCAATGCGAGCCCTAGCGTATCACGATAAAATATTGCCGCGCGAGCGCGATCTCTCGTGCAAATGATCGCAACTGGTTTTGCAGCGGCTAGAATTCCCATAGGTCACTTCCTTTCTTTTTAGGCAGCTTTTCTGGTACAAGCAGGATGCTGAAGCACAATGTGGCGCACAGTTTTTGTGAGTCTCTCCTCAGGCGAGCGGGCTAGTATAACGCCTCACTCAAGAGGAATCTTCGTCTTTGCGGTCGCGTTGGGAAGCAGAAGGAGAAAAACGTGGAAGTCGTCGCCGGAGTCGATCTGGGCGGAACCGCTGTTAATTACACCTTGGTGGATCGCGAGGAAAAGTTTCTGATTGATGGTTTGTGCGAGCACCCTTCCCTGGCCAAGCAAGGGCCCGAAGTATGTCTGCAGCAGATTGAAGATGGCTTGCAGATTGCCGCTGACCGCGCAGGGGTGCAGATGTCGGAGATTGTGGCCGTGGGGCTGGACACCCCAGGTCCGGCGAGTGCCGCGGGAAAACTGAGCGCCAAAGGCTCCACGAATTTTGTGCATGCCAATTGGGCGGAATTCGATATTCGCGAGGGCTTGGCGCAGCGGCTCGGCAAACCAGTCAGTTATCTCAACGATGGAAATGCTGGTGCGCTGTGGGGCCATTTCAATACTTTTGGCACTACCGGAAAACAAACCTCGGTGACCGTAGTGATCGGAACGGGACTGGGCGGCGGCGTTATTCTCGACGGCAATGTCATCAAAGGCAGAAAAGGATTCGGCGGCGAACTGGGCCACGTGTTGATTCCCTACCAGAGCATCGCGGGAATCAGCGGGATGAAACCCAAATGCAATTGCGGTCGCCTCGGGTGCCTGGAGTCGGTGTGTTCGCTGACTGCCATCGAAAGAGACTTTCTGCCATTCTTTCTGCCGAAATATCCGGGACACGAGTTAGGCAAAACAGAGAGTCTAAGTCGGGCAGCCAAGATGGTCCGCGGTCTGGCGGACAAAGGCGACCCGATGTGTCGAGAAATTTTCCGCGTGCAGGCTCAGGCACTAGGACTTTTCTTCGATGAAATGGTCAATACCTTTGATCCCGACGCGTTGATTGTTGGCGGCGGTGCGATCGAAACGACCCCCGAATTTCAGAGCTGGTTCATCGAAGAAATCCATGCGGGCATGCCTACCCAACGCGAAGAGCAGGCTGACATTCCCATTTTTATTATGCCTAACGGCGACACCGCCGGCGCGCGAGGCGCGGCGATCGAAGCCCTGAAGCTGGCGCGCTCAGGCGGGCTAGCCTAAAACGCGGCACTGCCCGTCTTTCCATTCGATCATTCGAACTAAGGTTTTGGACCCAGCGTTGGCAGAAACTGCGGCGCTTTCCTCAGTTTGCTGGCTTGTTCGTATGAATACGCAATGCGTATGAGCACCGGCTCGCTCCATGCGCGTCCAAAAAATGAAATACCCACAGGCAGGCCGAATACCTCACCAGCAGGAACATTGATATTCGGGTAACCCGCAACCGCGGCGAAGCTGGAGCTCCCGCCACCAAAGTGATCACCAGCCACCAAGTCGGTAAGCCACGCGGGTCCACCGGTCGGCGCCACCAAGGCGTCCAATCTATGCTTGTCCATCACCGCGTCGATTCCTTCGGTGCGCGCCAACTGATGATTCTTCTTTGACGCATCGAGATATTCCTGGCTAGTCAGCGGCCCCTTCAACTGGGATTTCAGAAATAGTTCCTGCCCAAAATAGGGCATCTCCTGTTCCCGATGATTTTCATTGAACTCAATCACTTCTTGCAGCGTGTGTACTGGCGCGCGCGGCCCAAGTCGTGCAAGGTAAGCATTCAGGTCGGCTTTCAATTCGTACATGAAGACCATGGATTCGGTCTCGTCAAACTTTCCACGCGTCTCAATATCCGCAGGATCAACGAGCACCGCGCCCTGCGCTTTCAACATCTCAAGCGCGTTCCCCATGAGATTGTCGACTGCGGCATTGAAACCGAAAGTTCCGCGCACGACACCGATGCGCGCGCCTCGCAATCCGTCGGCCACCAAAAACTGTGTGTAGTCGGCGTAGGATTTTCCGCGGCTTTCAGAGGTGGCGCTGTCTTCGTCATCGACGCCCGTCAGTGCGCCAAGCAAAATCGCCGCGTCACGCACCGTGCGGCATAGCGGACCGGCGGTGTCCTGACTGTGTGAAATGGGAATGATTCCGGTCCTGCTCCACAGCCCAACGGTCGGCTTTAAGCCCACGACGCCGTTAGCCGAAGCCGGACACACGATCGAGCCGTCAGTTTCCGTTCCAATGGCGATGGCGCACAGGTTCGCGGAAACACCCGCGCCGGAGCCAGAGCTCGACCCGCAGGGATTGCGGTCCAGCACGTAGGGATTTTTTGTTTGCCCGCCGCGCCCGCTCCAGCCGCTGGTGGATTGATTCGAACGAATGTTGGCCCACTCGCTGAGATTTGTCTTACCCAGAATTACCGCGCCGGCTTCGCGCAGCTTTTGCGCCACCGTGGAATCCTTCGGCGGCTTGGAGCCCACCAGTGCAAGTGAACCAGCAGTAGTCATCATGCGATCGGAAGTATCGATGTTGTCTTTGATCAGAATCGGGATGCCGTGTAGCGGTCCGCGAAGACGTTTCTGCTTGCGTTCCTTATCGAGTCCCTTAGCAATTTCGAGCGCGTCGGGATTTACTTCGATGACGGTGTTTATGGCCGGACCATGTTTATCGATGGCCTCGATACGCGCGAGATATTTTTCAGTGATGGAGTGCGCGGTGAAACGCCCGGAGGTCATGCCCTCTTGCAGTTCGCCAACGGTAATCTCGTCAAGTTCGAACGATCCGGCTGAGCTCTTTGTTTGGAACGCCGGCGAAATGTTCAGAGATGCACCAGATACAGGATTTGAAGACAGCACCGCTGCGGACGCTCCAGCAAGGAGGCTCGCTTGGATAAATTTTCTCCGCGCAGGAAGTTCGGGATCGGCTACGTTGTGGTCTTCGCGCTCATCCGGCTGCGAAGTCTTGCGCAACGGCGATTCGCCGTCCACGTCTGATTCATCCTTCATTAGTGACCTCGTGAAAGTAACTTGGGCGGAGACATGTTACGTCAAGTTCGCACTCCGTGCAGCCATTGGAGGAGCGTCGGCTTGTGCCGCAATACTGTGATGGCAGTGATTGCGAATAACAAAAATGGCTCGCCGTCATGATTTCCGAACGCGGAATTTTGGTGTCGAATGTTTCCATATCGAACAGAGCACTCTCGCGAATCGATTTTTTGACGCTCTCCGGCCTTCGATAAACTGGCTCCAAGCTTAATTCTTGGGGTATGCCGTGAAAAATTACGAACAAAACAACCAAAGATTGCCGAACTTTAATGTCACCGCATGGGATCGGTCCAGGCAACGCCTGCACGCCGGAGCTATTCTGTTCGCAGCTTGCGCGATTGCCGCCGGAGCGCCAATCTGGGCGCAGGACGTGGCCGAAGTGGCGCGCCGGGCTCAAGCCCATAAACCTCAGCAAACCAAACATAAGAAACACGTCTACACCGAAGAAGATCTAAAGCGCGCTCGAATTCTTACTCGCGAAGATCAGGAGCTGCTGGCCGCGAAGAGGCGCGACGCGGTAGCACCCGGAGCCGAAGCCGCCTCTACCTTAGACGTTCAAGCCTTGGAACATCTTCCTCTGGGCGATGTGGCTCGCATGTACCGCGCCATGAAAGAGTTGAACCATTCGCAAACGAGCGAGCTCGCGGAATATCATCTTCCGGTTGCGAATGCTGTGCTGGCTTATGACAAGACGGAATTCGTAGTACCACGACCGCACGTGGTAGATCCGGTGCCGTATAACACACCTGCCGCACCGGTCTTCCCAAATACCGATTTGACTGCGCTGAGGTTGAATACGCTGGTGGTGCCGCCGACACCTATCGTTCCGGCACCAGCGCCTAACCGGGCGCCCACCGCTAAGACGTTTTCCGCTTCGCGGACGGTCGCGGCGAAGATCACGTTTGCTGTTTCGAAACCGAACATGCTTATACCGACAGCGCATGAGGCCCCAATTGCTCCAGTATTTGCAAACCCAGAGGTCGTTTCATTGCCGGCACCGGGATTTGTTGCGCCGACTACACAACCAACACTCGTGGCTCCAGCGATTTCGAACGCGTCAGCACCACGCAGCATCATCGTGAAGTATGGCGATTCATTGTGGAAGTTGGCGCAAATCAATTTGGGCGACGGCCACCGCTGGCATGAGTTGGCGGCGATAAATCCTGGCATCGTCAATCCGCAGCACATTGTGCCAGGCACGCCAATCAACGTTGCGGCAACTGCTCCGGTTGCCCCCACTACGCCTTCGGATTCCAACGTGACCGTGCACAAAGGCGACAGCTTGTGGAAAATTGCGCGGAAAAAGCTGGGCTTCGGCGGCTTCTGGGGCTGCATTGCCAAAGCTAACCCTGAGATTCAGAACGCAAATCTTATCTACACAGGGCAAGTTCTCGCGGTGCCGGAGACCTGCGACACCCCGTCGACAAAATAGCTGAGCCCTAAGCTGATTCTTAACTTCGACCTGTTCCCGCGTTTCAAGAAGCGGCAACTCAAGTTTTTGCGCCATTTTATCGGTTACAATAATCGTGCAATGACCGTTCAGGTCTCCGCGAGGATTCGTTGATTCATCGCCACATCTTTCACAATGAAGGCTTGTTACTCATCGAGAAAGCCCGCCTTTCCATGGGCCAGGCTGGCCTCATCTGCGGCTGGGGCATCTTTACAACCATACGTATAGCGCGTGGCGAGGCTTTCGCGTACGAACGCCACTGGCGCCGGCTAGACAAACATGCTGCCATCATTAGCCTGCCGATGCCCTACGCGGCAGCCAAAGTGCGCATGCATCTTCACGAAGTAATCCGCGCCAACAAAGTTACCGAAGGCTGCGCCAGGATCTACCTCATTTATAACAACGTGGGATTTTGGCAAAGCGACGAACCGCGTCCTCAAGTGGATCTCCTCATTTGTTCGGCTGGTCTTCCTGAGTATGCCAACGTTGCCCGCCTGGGACTGCGTGCCCATGGCCGCCACGCTGCTGGCGCGCTTTCGGGGGTCAAGAGTATTTCCTGGCTCAATAACGTCTGGGCCGTGGCGGAAGCCGCCAAGGAAGGCTTTGACGAGGTTGTGCTGCTGAACGAACGCAGCGAAGTCTCCGAATGCACCTCCGCCAATATTTTCGCTGTGAAAAATGGCAAGGTGCTGACACCTCCGCTAAGCTCCGGATGCCTTGAAGGCGTGACTCGCGGAATTTTGATGGAAATCGCTCCTGAAGCCGGCGTATCCGTTGCGGCGCAATCTTTGCACCCCGAAGACTTGTATTCCGCGGACGAAGTTTTCATTTCGTCAACGAACCGCAATGTTATTGGAGTGGGTGAGATTGCCGGTCACAAAATCGCCGCTGCCCCAGGCCCGGTGACCCAGCGTCTTAATGAGCTCTTCGACGCGTATATCGACGATTACGTAACGCGCCGCGTGTCTACCAGCGCGCGGTAGCCTTTTTCCCAATTGAAACTTTTGCCTGGAACTTTCCACCCTCTCTCCGCGTTTCTGAGAGAGACAAGATCTGCTCGCACTCAACTTTTTTCAGAGTAATTCGTCTCAAGGATAGTCACCACCGCCGTCGACAGGATTGCAGGAGAAATCCATGCTCGAGTCACTAGGTTCGGATCTCCGCTTCGGAGCCCGCACGCTATGGAAAAGCCGCGCTTTCTCCGCCATCGCGATCATCACCCTGGCTTTGGGGGTCGGGGCTTCCTCTGCAATTTTCAGCGTGATAGACAATATCCTGTTGGAGCCGTTTCCCTACCCAGCAGCGCAACGCTTGATGTCCCTGGTAATTCATGACACCGACCAGAGCAACCCGGGCGGCCGTGGGGCCTTTAGCGGGGCTGAATTCCTGGACTATTCGACGCAGAACCACGTGTTCGAAAACGCCATTGGGATGGCTCAAACGGATGTGCTTTATACCTCCGGTGAGGGTACCGAACGTTTCGTGGGCATGCTCATCACGCCCAATACCTTCGAATTTCTGGGCGTTCAGCCTTTGCTGGGACGTGCCGCGCAAATCGCAGACTACCAGCCTGGCGCGCCACCTACCTTCGTATTGCGTTACAAAACGTGGGTAAGCCGTTTCAGCTCCGATCCTTCGATCCTCAACAAGACTTTCACGTTGAACGGGGTGTCACGCACTCTCGTGGGAATCATGCCTCCTCGTTTTGCCTGGGGCGACGCCGACATGTGGCTTCCCCAGACTCCCGTCCGCGGTGAAACATTCAACGGGTTTCCGGTGTTTTGGTTTATGTTGGGACGCTTGAAGCCCGGGGTTACCACGGACCAGGGTGCCGCCGACTTCGCGGTACTCGCCAAGCAGCAAGCCACCCAACATCCCACTGACTACCCCAAACATTTTTCTGTGCAGCTCATGTCTCTGGCCGATGGGGTGGTCGGTCAATTTCGTACCACCTTGTTCATCGTGCTGGCTGCGGTTGGATTGCTGCTGCTCATCGGATGCGGCAACGTCGCGAATCTGCTTCTGGCGCGGGCCACCACGCGTGAAAAAGAATTCGCGGTGCGCGCGGCACTCGGGGCTGGGCGACTCCGCCTGATTCAACAACTCCTGGTCGAGAGCATGATGCTCGCCATTGGAGGCGCCTTATTCGGCGCACTGCTCGCCTGGGCCGGCCTTAAGGGATTGATCGCCATCATTCCGCCCAACATTATTCCTGCGGAAAGCGTCATTCGCATGAACGGCGCAGTACTGCTCTTCACCCTGGCCGTGGCCGTTCTCACCGCATTGATTTTTGGTTTGGCTCCGGCGCTCCAGGCTTCCCGCCGCAACTTGAACGATTCTCTTCGCGACAGCAGTAAAGGAACGAGCGGTGGCTCCAGCCACGCCAATATCCGCAACGCTGTAATCGTTTTTGAAGTGGCCCTATCGCTCACGCTTCTCATTGGCGCAGGACTCTTGATGCGCAGTTTCACGGCGCTGCATGAGGTGAAACTTGGACTGCGCCCGGATCACATACTGGTCGCGCGGCTGCCGCTGCCGCAGGACCGCTATAAATCGGCAGCTCAGGTCGCCGGATTCTTTCGACCTCTGCTGCAGCGCCTGAACTCACTGCCAGGTGTGGTGTCGGCCACGGAAACAAGCACGCTTCCACCGTACGGCGGTATTCCCTCCGACATCGAAATTCCCGGTAAAGTACACAACCAAACGTGGACCTCGTTATTTCAGCTTTGCAGCGAACAATATTTTACGGTGCTGCGCATCCAGTTCCTGCGTGGGCGCGGCTTCACGGAGTCGGAAGTCAACAACGCACGGAAACTGGTGGTGATCAATCAAACTTTTCAGCACAAGTATTTTGGCGATGAAGATCCCATCGGCAAGCGAATCCATATCCTTCAACTTGAGAAATTCCCGGATCCAAAACCCGATGCCTGGTATGAAGTGATCGGCATCGTCGACGACGTTAAAAATCACGGCCTTCAGGATCCGATCGAGCCGGAAACTTGGGTACCCTACACGGTTACCGGTTCCGCTGCGCGAGGGGTGCTGGTTCGTACCGCCGGCGATCCAATGCTGATGATGAATGCAATGCGGCAGGAGACTTGGGGTACGGACCGCAGCGTGGCGTTAACATTCACCGGCACGATGGAAGACTTCATTAACTCCTTTTCTTATTCGCAGCCTCGATTCGGATTCTTGCTGGTGACTGTCTTCGCGTTAGTCGGAGTGATTCTTGTATCCATCGGCGTTTACAGCGTGATTGCCTACACCACTGCCCGCCGCACCCACGAAATTGGCATTCGAATGGCCTTAGGAGCGAATGGCGGAGACGTTCAGAGACTGGTGATACGCACTGGGCTGCGGCTCGTCGCCTTAGGGATTATTATCGGCTTGTGCGTAAGCTTTGTGCTGGCCAGGCTGATTGCCAGCCAACTCTGGGGAGTGTCCGCGCACGATCCCTTAACATTGGTGGTCGTGCCATTCTTGTTGTTGATTATTGGAGTTTTGGCTTGCTGGATTCCAGCGAGGCGCGCCACGCACGTCAATCCCGTCATCGCTTTAAGGTATGAGTAAATCATCGCAGCGATTGGGTGTTCCACCCCGGAAAAGCTCTGATGTCTGAAAAATTAGTGGCCGCGCGAGCGCTTGCTCTTTGCCGCTGAGGCGCGCTTGCCGGATCGGCCTGACTTCGCAGTCCGCTTCGCAGACTTCTTCTTGGCGGGCGCTTTCTTGCTTTGCTTAACTGCGGTCTTCCGTTTACCGGGCGTCACTTTGCGAACCACTTCGCTTGTGGTTTCGCCTATCGACTTTTGCGCGGCTCCGGCCTTGGCGGCCAGGCTCCCCAATGTTGAACCGATGGTCTCGGCCACGCTTACCAGTAATCCGCTGTTCTTATCGTCCGCCTTATTACCGTCTGTCATGGTGCGCTCCTCGGTTGCGGGGTTACCGTCCAAAAAATTCACAACATCAAACAAGTGCGCACCCATATTCGAAGCGACGGGTGCGCACTATAGTTACGTACAGCGGCGAATTGAGTTTAAGTCATCTTCTTCCGCGGGCAAGCCAAAAGTCCCGCGCGAAATTCAGACTGGTCTGCGCCCTTGGATCACCCGGATCAATATGACGATGATCGCCAAGACCAGCAGAATATGGATGAAGCCACCCAGTGTGTACGAGGTAACCAGACCGAGCAGCCACAGAATCACGAGGATAACTGCTATTGTCCAAAGCAAGTCCATTCTCCTGTCTCCTTAAGATAAATTCTTGACGGCCCGTCAGGGCGCCTCAGAGATGGTGGGACAGTAAGGGGAATGTGTCTCGGGTGCCATCAGGTAAACGATGTAGCGGTGGGCACATTTTGTAGTATCAGTACGACCTCGATGGGTCAGCAAGAATTCTGGTTCATCCAAAATAAAAAAGCCGCGGAGCATATCCGCCGCCTTGCATTTGCTGTTTTGATCGTGTCCCAGTTAGAAATGCGACGTTACGAGTGTGACGCGTAATCCGACCCGCCATTAGGTTTCTGCCAGTTCTTCTCGCTCGATCCGCTCCCACCTGCGCTCGGCATCGAGCTGAACGGCGTAACTGGCCGTCCGCTGGCAGCTTTGTTGTAATGTTCCGAAAAGCCTGGAACCAGCTCTTCGATGAACTGGCTGATACGAGTCGTGGCCATCCCTATCGCCGCGTTCTTCAGGTTTTCCCAAGTTTCGCCAGTCTTCGAAGCCGAGTAGCCGCCTGAAAAGGAAGAACCCGTCGACGGTGACTCCGCCTGCGGTGAGGTATAGGGAGTCTCGCGATTCGTGTACGGCGTCCAAGGGTCGATCGACGACTTGCTTCGCCGCGAAGAAGCCTTTGAACTCCCGCTCGACATGTTCGGCACTAACGCGGAAAGCAACGCGCCACCAAGGAATGCCGCTCCGAGCATGATCGCCGGTCGCTCTTCGAACTGCGTACGCCAATCGAAAGCGCTCTTAACTTTTTCCTCCAGCTCGCTGATGTTGTCTTCAAGCTCGCTGCGTTGATGTTGAATGTGTCGCTCTATTTGATCTGGTTTTTCGCCCATTGTACGTTCTCCTTCATCGTTTCGATCGTTCGTTCAGGAACTTTGTTCACTTGCTTGAGCCGCTTGGACGCCGTGGTGATGAGCACAAGAGCTATAAGACCTAGCACCGCTCCCACGATGAGCGCTGCTAACCAGGTGACCACCATCGTGGCAAGTCCCATCACCAGGGTGAACAAGAGGAAGCCCAGGGCGTAGAATCCTATGCCCGCCCCGACGAGCATCATTTTTAACGGCGGAGCGGCCTGAGAGGCCTCCTCTTTGACTTCAGCCTTCGCCAGGCGAAATTCGGAGCGAATAATCTCCTCAATATTGCCGACGATGTCTTGAAGAACTTCAGGCACACTTCTGCCGTTTTGAGTCGTCATTTTGGCTCCCTCAGCAGACCCTTAGTCGCTGCTGCGCATCACGCGGGCCAGAAGAAACCCGAGGATCGCCGCAGCTGCCAGAGACTGGCCGGGATAACGTTTTACCAAATCGGTTACGTCATCGGCCATCTCTTTGAAATCGTGATCGCGGACGTATTCGGCCGTTGCCTGCAGCTTATCGGCTGTGGCATGGGCTGCACTTGCGACGCGGTCGGATGTGGCATGCGCCGCGCTCGCGACACGGTCGGACTGCGCGTGGAGGGCCGAGGCCGTCCTGTTCAACGAATCAGCCGCCGGCCCGCGAGACGCATCGATCTTATCGGCCGTCCTGCGCCCGAAGTCAGTCACGCGCTCCTTGACGTCAGCCGCCTTATCGGAAATCTGTTCCTTTAATCTGGCGGCCGTGCCGGACGCCGTGCCGCTCGTTCCGGATCCATCACCGTACTTCTGTCCTGAGTCCTGTTGATAATTCTCGTCCATGATTTCTCCTTTTCGTCCCGGAAACGGGTCACACTGAGTCGGGCATGATAAAAGGGCCCGATTCATTAACGTCGCGAATCGTATTCTCTAGCACTCCGTGGAGCCATCCGGTAAAAAGCGTAGATTGCATGGGCGCTCGCGGTACTGAATTGACACATTTCGGATTGCACCTCTATCGCTTGACCTGGCAGTATCTCCGTCAGCGTTAGATCGTGTATGCTTAGGGGGCGTTTCTGCGCGCGCTTTCGGTGCGGGGGTCTATGATCGGCTTTTATGAGGAAATGGCTGACTTGGCGGCCATGAGTGAAGATGACGGCTTCCTCGGCCAATGTGCAGGCTCGGAAACAGAAAAGAGCGCGCCTGAAGATCAGAACTCCCCTAGCCTCCCTGCCGTCGCATTACTTCCACGACTGCCGCGGCAATTGAAGCTTTCAACCACTGTGTCAGGTAGCGATCCAACGCTTGAGCAGTCGCAAACTTCTGCGTAAGCCCTGTTGTAGTTCATACCACAGTTGCAGTTACTCGCACTAAAATCGCTAAAATTCTTGTACCCTGAATGCTAGGTGACTTTGCAGTGGCCCGCACTTCTTCAGCCAAAGACATTTCTCGGATCCTCACATTAGTTGCTGCACTCGTAGTTATTACCGCGCTTTACTTCGCAAGAGTGATGTTTGTACCCCTGGCGCTCGCGGTGCTTTTCACTTTTGTACTGGCGCCGCTCGTGAGCGCGTTGGAGCACATTCGTATTCCGCGTTTTATCGCAATCTTTCTGGTGGTTGGAATCGCTGTGTCCGGGATCGCCATTATGGGATGGACGGTCGGCAACCAGTTGATCGACGTTACCAATCAACTGCCCAGTTATAAGACCAACATAAAAGAAAAAATCGACGCCATCCATAACCCAAAGAATCGCAAGCTGGATAAGGCCGCCGATGCCCTAAAGGATCTGGGCAAAGAAATCACCGAGAATCCACCCGCGCCCACCGAACCCGTGGCATCTTCCTTGAAGAATTCAGGCAATAACAAGTCCACCGCGCAACCCAAGGCTGTTCCGGTACAAGTATTCCAGCCGGCCTCCAACCCACTCGAATCCCTGAACAGCGTCATCACCCCGTTAGGAAGCGCGGTGATCGTCGTGGTGCTGACAATTTTCATGCTTGCCGGGCGCGAAGATCTGCGTAACCGCTTGATTGGCTTGGTAGGCCATGGCCATCTGAATTTGATGACTCAAGCTTTGGATGACGCTGGGTCGCGTGTCAGCCGCTACTTGCTTTTACAGTTGGTCATCAACGCTTGCTTCGGTGTGGTAATCGGACTGGGCCTGTATTTCATTGGCATACCAAATTCCATGCTGTGGGGCGTGGTAGCTGCTCTGCTTCGCTTTCTTCCCTATGTCGGCTCACCGTTAGCAGCTGTTTTGCCCATCTTGCTTTCGCTGGCGATCTTTCCCGCCTGGACGGGCCCAGTGGCCACCATAGGTTTGTACCTGATCGTAGAATTGTTGGTCGCTAATTTTCTGGAACCTTTGATTTATGGCGCGCACACCGGGATATCTTCCTTCGCGATTTTATTTGCCGCCATCTTTTGGGCGCTGATCTGGGGCCCGATCGGGTTACTGCTGTCGACTCCTCTGACGGTCTGCCTTGTTGTGCTCGGACGCCACGTTCCCGCTTTGCAATTCCTGAATATTATGTTGGGCGACCAACCGGTCTTGTCCCCGGAAGCTCATTACTATCAGCGCTTGCTGGCTTCAGATCAAGTCGAGGCCAAAGCGGTTTTGGAGGACTATTTAAAAGCCCACTCACTTGAGGATCTCTACGACTCAGTCTTAATACCCGCTTTGGTGCTCGCGGAACAAGACCGTCATCATGACGACCTCGAAGAGATCACCGAACAGTTCATCTGTAAAGGCACTAAAGAATTGCTCGACGAGTTAGGCGACAAATCGAAAGAGCTTGCCACCGCCGAAGTGCAAAGAGCACAGTCGGACCTAGCCGAACTTTCGGCGCCCAAGATACGGGTAGCACCTCCCAGCCACGTCACCAGCGTGGTTTGTATTCCTGCTCGTGACGAAGCAGACGAGATCGTGGGAATAATGCTCACCCAGCTTCTTGAACGCGCCGGCTACCACGCGCAGGCCATTCCCATCGGAACAACTGCGGAAATGCTCGTGCAAGTCAAAGAAGCTGCGCCCGACATAGTGTGCATCTCCGCACTGCCGCCCTTCGCGCTTCTTCACGCTCGGGATTTGTATAAGCGGGTGCGCTCCAACATTCCGAACGTCAAGATCATCGTCGGGTTATGGAAGTTTTCTGGCGATCCAATCAAAGCAGCAGCCAGGTTCAATATCGTCGGCGATGATAAATTGGCCATCACACTGGCTCAGACCGTCCTGCAAGTCGGCGTTTTTCATCAAATTGAATTAGTGCCTGAACACGCTAGCGCCGGAGCTACGAACTCAAAGTAAGGTAATCCCGTATTTGAGAAGTCCAGCTGGGCTTTTAGAGTAATACTCTCCTGGCCTGGTCGCGGTCTTTTGCTGGTTTTAGCGACGTACTTATGAACCCCAACCTTGGACAGCAAGTACTGACGTTGGTGATACTCGCGATTCCCATTTCCTCCCTCGTCTGGACTATCACCCACGAAGAAATCTTCCGTGAGACTCGTGACTGGTGCGTGCGCAACAGCAAAACCTGCCGCACGATTTATGAACGTAAGTTTTTTTATCTGTTCACTTGCGAATACTGCTTCAGCCATTATGTCACCGCTATCTTCCTGGTGATTACCCGCTTCAAATTGCTGATGCCCGGATGGCGCGGCTATTTAATTTCCGGTTTCGCACTGGTGTGGGTGGCGAATATTTATATGAGTGTATTTGCCAGGTTGCGGTTGGACATTAAGCGTGAACGCGTGGAGATCTCCGCGGTAGAAAAAGATGTAGAAGCGGAAAGTTCCGGTGAAAAGTAGACGCGCCTTAGGGCTTTGTGACCGCCAGCGCGAAGTTACTCGTCCCACACAAATTCGAGTCGTCCCGCACAACCTGGGCTTCAATTCCGTAAATCCTTAGCGCGTCGCGCAGCGCTTCGGCGCTAGGCGGCAATTTTTCTTCACGCAATACGATTGCAAGACCGCTGGGGCAGCAAGGAAGGTCTTCGGCAAGTTCGGCGGAAGCCACAGTCCAATTTATAGCCTTAAAAATAGTCGAAAAATCCTCGGCGTAATTCCAAGCGTCACTTGCGATAGGCAAATAGCGCACGGCCACCGCCTCGTCCGGAAATGCCAGCAAAACTTGAATCAATACTGCTTGCTGGTGGGTGGTCAGCCTTCGCGGAGACCGCTCTGATGCGCTTGACTGCCCGACATTTCCACTGCCGTCCGGCACTGTTGGCCTCTAGTGCCACTTAGTTTCGGTAGTTGCCGGTTGCCTGTCAATAAAAACCAATTGCCGGCCCCGAATTGACGCCATAATTTACCGCGTTACCATAGGTGTTCGTCAGGGGAGGTGTTATGGCCGCGTCCGTTTGGAAAGGAAGCATATCGTTTGGACTGGTTTCGGTGCCCATAAAATTATTTGCTGCCGCGCGCTATTCACATATCAGCTTTCATGAAGTCCATCGTGAATGCCGACATCGCGTGCAACAACAGCTGTATTGCCCGTATGACAAGCGCGTGGTGTCGCGCGACGACATCGTCATGGGTTACGAAGTTGACGAAGACAAAATGGTGATCGTGGATCGCAAGGAGTTAAAAAAGCTTCAACCCGCATCTTCATCCACCATGGAGATTTTACAATTCGTCAAGCTTAGCGATGTGGATCCCATTTTTTTTGAAACTTCTTATTTTTCCATTCCGGAAGAGGCCGGGCACCGTGGATACACACTGCTACTGGAGACCATGGAAGAGATGAAACTCGCGGCTCTGGCCCAAGTGACCATACACCAGCGCGAACGTACCGTGATTCTGCGTCCCTATCGAGGTGGCCTAACGCTGCACACTCTTTATTATCCGAATGAAATTCATGATGTCGCGGGTTATGGCAAAAACAACGCGACTAATTTGAAGAAGCCCGAGATTTCCCTCGCCGAGCAGTTCGCACAAGGCCTGGTAGCGCCATTTCGTCCCGAAAAATACCATGACGAATATCAGGAACGCGTCAAGAAGCTCATTGAAAGTAAGGAAAAGGGCACAGCGGCGCCTAAACCGGAAAAAGCCACGCGTCTGGCCCCAGTTGTGGATTTGATGACCGCTCTAAAACAAAGCATTGCAAACAAGGGCGGCCATACAAAAAATCGCATGGTCGAATCTGCGAGGTATTCGCGGACAAGAAAGAGCGCCTGAGTGGAAACACGGTAATGCATACTTGCCCCGCTAATAGTCCATGAATCCACTCGCTAAATTAAAACGTAACGATTTGTGGTAAGCCCTGGCTAGCCTGTTGCACCTGCATGCTACAATCCCAGCACTGGAGCAGCTTATGCCTGATTCCGTCGCCCTGCCTGGAGAACCGGTTCTGGAAGTGGTGTCGCCTGACGGGGCGCGCAGGTTCGCCCGCGTTACCCAGACTCCCTTTCATATCGGCCGCGGCGCTGAGACCGGCAATCATTTGCAGCTTTCCGACCGGCGCATTTCGCGAAATTGTGCGGCCATCGTCACCGAAGCTAATCGCTTTTATTTGGAGGACCGCGGCCAGCGCCGGGGTCTGTTTGTTAACGGCGAAAAAATCGAAAGCCGCGAACTGCAAAACGGCGACGCCATCAGTTTCGGCCTTGAAGATTCCTACGAAATAATTTTTCGTAATTCGAGCAGCGGTACCGACGACGAGTCTATTCCTCACCTGCTGACGCGCATTGAGCACATCACGGCTTCCGAACCTACTGGGAGCGGCGGTCTGCGCAAATTAAATTTGTTGTTGGAAGCTACCACGCTGCTGCATTCGCAGCTGCCGCTCGATTCAGTCCTGGGCACCATGCTGGATCACGCCGTGTCGGTCACCGACGCCGATCGCGGCTTACTGCTGGAAGGCGACAACCCCGCAAATTTGAAAGTGCGACTGGCGCGCAGGAGTGGCGGCTTGCGCCTGCCTCCAGAAAGCCTTACGCCCAGCCAGACCGCCATTCAGCTCGCTTTGAAACAACACTCCCCGGTTATCACCGAGGATTTGGCGCAGACCGACATGGACTTGGCGGCCGCGCAGAGCATCGTGGCGCAACGCTTGCGCGCCGTGGTGGTAATTCCGTTGTATGCCAACTTAAGAGCCAACACCCAGGAATCGATGGTCAATGTGAAGCGCGGCGAATTCCTTGGTGTGTTGTACATGGATTCCCGCCGCCCTGCCGCATTTTCAAAACTGGACCGGCAAATCTTGGACGCGCTCGCGGCCGACGCCGCCAGCATCCTGGATAACGCGCGCCTGGTGGAACGCGAACGCGAGCGCCAGCGCATGGAGCAGGAAATCAATATCGCCCGCGACATTCAGCAAGCGTTGCTCCCTCGTGATTTCCGCGAATTTCCCCATCTCGCCGTCTCCGGCATTAATTTCCCGTGCCTCTCGGTCGGCGGCGATTACTTCGATGTGTTTCCCCTCAGCGATAAGCGCACCGCATTTCTAATCGCTGATGTTTCGGGAAAAGGATTGGGCGCCGCGCTGCTGACCACTATGTTGCAGGGCGCGCTTTCGGGAATGACGTTGGGCACTGATCCAGCACGCGTATTTAATCACGTGAATCGCTTTCTCTGCAGCCATTCTGAAGTTGGCCGTTACGCCACCATGTTTTTTGGCATCCTCGACCAAGATGGCGAGATGGATTACATCAATGCCGGCCATCCGTCGCCCTTTCTGATTCGTCATGGCGTCGCCGAGGAGCCATTTACGGAAGGCTCTTATCCTGTCGGACTGGTGCAGGAGGCCGAATACATCACGGCTCGCGTCAAGCTTGAGCCGGGCGATACGTTGATTCTGTTTAGCGACGGCGTCACTGAGGCCATGGATCCTGGGGAGGAATTGTACGGCGTGCCACGCTTGCGTGAAGTCCTGACCGGCCAATCCGATTGTGCGTTGGATAAATTGCAGAAATCAATTCTGGAGTCGGTGGAAAATTTTTCCAAAGGTGCGCATCAAGCCGACGATCTGACCTTGCTGATAGTCCGTTATCGTTCCACGCCAGCCGTTGCGATGATAGACACGGACATCTCATCCTCGTCTTCAAGCAAATCGTATGCGCCAACGGCGACAATCACTGGCCCCGCTTCTGGCGGTTCTGAAGTTGCCTTACAACCGACGTTGCCCTCGTCCGTTGCGCCCAAGATCTCTTAGACCCCGACCGTCTGACCTTCCAAAGCTGAAAATGACTTATTCTCCACGCCGTACTACCCAATCCTCGGTATCGCCAGACCCCGGTTCCGCGACGCACTCTACTAACAGAACTTGTAATGATTCGGAGGTCATCGAAATGTCCGCCCACTGGATCACCTTTCAATTACGCATCATGCGTGGGTACTTGCCGCTGGCCGCTCCAGGTTTGCACGATCCCAATGCCCGAGATTTGCGCCAGCCTCGTAAGTACTTTGACAAAATTCCAGTAAAGCTTGTTCCGGCGAATGCGACAGCCGCACATCGTCATACATAAGGAAAAATTCGTTTTTCTCGCCGCTATAGAACGCCTTTGAAGGCATCACGCGCTGGTCCCTGCAACCAGCCGGCTCAGGCGCGGCATACGCGTAAAATGCGGCATCTTTTACTACCTCGCCATCACCCGGCCAGAACCCGTGGCTAATCAGCTCGTGCGAGTACGCTTCTTTAGTTATGAAGTCCGCGTCCGGACGTTCCGGCGCGCGCCTGCCAGAAAACCGCGTGGCCGCCAGGTCAAAACTACCCCAGAAAAAATGCACCGGACTCGCCTTCCCAATGAATCGGGAGCGAAACTGGCGAAGTACGGTGTCCACGCTAACCAATATTTGCCAAAAGCGATGCGCGTATTCACTGTCGTAAGACGAGTGAGTTTCGTCCAGATTAAAACGGACCGGGCGCGGCACTTCAACTGGCATGGTCCAAACTTTCGCGTCGATACCCAGAGAGTGCAGCGCGGACATCAGCTCAAAATAAAATTCCGCCACGGTGCGTGGAACGAGACGGAACGATCTTGTTTCCCCCAGGCTCGTAAGGATTTCCAACGTGTGGGCAATAAAATCAAAATTAATCTCAACCGTACCCTTCGCGTACGGCATTCGCGAGGTCGTCAGGCCGCGCGCCGTCACGTAAAACGTGGCTCCCCAGAAATGGTTGATCGGCGGACTCAGCGCCAGTCGAATCTTTCCCACCACCTGCGTCCACATGTGCAGCGTGGCATAAGTATCTTTCCACTCCGCCAGAGGAAGCGCAGGCCACCGTTGCGATTCTTTCATTTCGAACTCCTCCGCAATCCAGCCAAACCATGAGTCTAAGGAACTAATTTACCGGAAATTTCGTATCTTCGGTTACATGCGAACTGCAAAGCTTACCTTTATTTGTGTCCTCACCAGCGTTTTCGTCCTGGCTATTGTCGGTGGAATATTCCTGGCTGAGGGTGCGCTACATCCAGGCCGGCGTCCACTACTAGCTGTGGATCTGCGGCAAGCCACCGAAATGGCGAACTCGAACGCTTCTGATTTGACCGATGTCAGCATTGTTGCGATTGACGGAGTCGTCTTGCGAGCATGGAACTTACAGCCGCGGAAAAATTTTGCCAATGCCCTTATTCTGTCACACGGGCTGAGTGACAACCGCGCAGGCATGATGGGCTATGCGCAATTTTTCCTGCGGCATGGATACGATGTGCTAATGCCTGACGCTCGCGCCCACGGCACCAGTGGCGGGGAAATAGCCACTTACGGCCTACGCGAGGCCAACGACCTCCACCGTTGGCTCGACTGGCTTGCTTTGAACGAGCACCCTGCATGTATATACGGATTTGCCGAGTCAATGGGTGCGGCCGGATTGTTGCAATCACTTCAGTCCGAATCGCGGTTTTGCGCAGTCGCCGCCGAATCACCTTTTTCCACTTTCCGTGAAATAGCCTACGATCGTGTCGGACAATTTTTTCATACCGGTCCATGGCTCGGCAGGACAATTTTTCGACCTATAGTGGAATGCGCGTTTATTTACGCGACTTGGCGTTACCACTTAAATTTCGATATTGACTCGCCTGAAAAATCCGTGGAATCGACAAAGGTGCCGGTGCTACTGATTCACGGGCAACTAGATAGCAATATTCCGGTGCGGCATTCCAGAAAAATAGCCGCCGGAAATCGCGATGTTACTCTGTGGGAGGTTCCTGGGGCAGATCACTGCGGTGCTATCGGCGTTGCTCCAATCGAACTGGAACGCCGAGTGACTGACTGGTTTCAACAGAATGATCGCGGATCGCACCGCCGGGCGCGACTAGACTCCGGGCTCGCCGGCGTCGCTCGTTAATCTATAGTTCGCGCAATGCTTGGGCAACAGGGCGAGTTGCAGCGCGCACCGCCGGCAATAGTCCGCCAACCAGTCCCATCACCAGCGCGAACAAAACTCCCTTTACCAGTAACTCCGGCGTGATCTTAAATGCAAACGCGAGATGCGAAAAAGTTTGCAGATTCATTGCTCCCGTAGTCAGCCCATTAAGCGGCAGCACTACCAGGCACCCAATCAAACCGCCCACAAAGGCAATCAACAACGCTTCAATCACAAAGGAAAACACCACCGCCGGCCCGCCAAAACCAAGCGCGCGCATCGTAGCGATTTCGCGCCCGCGTTCGGCTACGGCCGAGTACATGGTGTTCAGCGCGCCAAAAATTGCGCCTATGGCCATAATGGCTGCGATCAGTCCACCCAAAACGGTTATCAATGTCGTCAAGCGCGTCGATTGCTTGGAGTAATAGTCAATCTCACGGGTAACATCCACGTTCAGTCGCGGATCGGAGGTCACCGCGTCTTTGAATTGTTGCAGCGAGTCGGGAGAAACGAGATGCACGGTAACGGATTGAAAAAACGTATCCGGCCGATTGTAAGCCGGACCGAGCAAATGCGCGTCCGCCCAGACTTCCGAGTCAAAAGCACTGCCTCCGGCGTCGAATACACCTACAATCAACCAGCGAACATTGCCGAGATTGATGGTATTTCCCAGCGTCAGGCCGGTATACGACTTGGTGGCATTTTTTCCTACCACCACCTCATTGAGGCCCGGCTGAAACATTCGTCCTTCCACGATCTTTACCTTATTGCGAATTTGCAAAACGTTCTTCGAAACCCCGCGTATCTGCACATTTGCATCCGTGCCAGTCGAAATCAAAGGAATCGGCGCAACCAGCACGACCTCCGGGGTCACCAGCGGTCCATCGGACGAACGCGCAATTCCCGGAGCGTCCTGCAGTATTTTGACCGCATCAATACCCACGCCACCCGTCATTTCAGACGTTGCGCCAGCACGCATAACCATAGCGTTGTCGTACGAGCCCGACGACACCAACGTGGCTTTGAATCCCCGCGCCAGTGAAAGCATCGCCACGAAAACGCCCACGGTCCCCGCGATACCAAGGACCGCGACAATCGCTGACGTCCAGCGGGCCTTCACGCTACGAAAATTGTAAATGACCGGAATAGCCAAGTTAGACTCTCCTCAAGGCATCCACAACGCGCAGGCGCATGGCTCCGATGCCGGGCAGCAAGCCACTGGCAACCCCGACGAAAACGGCAAAGGCCAGACCGAGCGACAGCACGCTGACGGATAACAATAGCGGCGGAAGTAGACCTCTCAACGCTGCGCCCACAACCGGAATCGCCAGAACGGCGAGCCCGAGTCCGATCAGCCCACCAATTAGTGCGATGACCAGTGCCTCCGACAAAACGAAAAAAAGTATGTATCGGTCCGGATAGCCGATCGCCTTCAGCACCGCCAATTCGCCAACGCGTTCGCGGACGGAGATGGCCATGGTGTTTCCGGTAACCAGCAACAAAGTGAAGAACACCACGCCGCCAATCGTTAGAATCAGCAGTTCTATATTCCCAAGTTGTTTTGCAAATCCGGCTGCGAACGCGGATTCAGTTTCCGTTTTCGTTTCGGTGGAAGAATTGGCAAAACCCTTGTCGATGGCGGCGGCGACTGGAACAGCATCATCCGGAGAATCCAGTTTCACCACGTACCAGCCGACCTGGCTCTTGATTACCGACGGTACGGTCTCGTCAAAGTATTTCCACTGCAGCCAGAACTGGCTCTCGTCTCCTCCTGGATGGTCGTTGTGATAAATGCCGTCCAGCACAAATTCCCAGGTCTTCGTCGGTCCGTAGAGCGCATTCTTAATCGGGATCCGATCACCGACTTTCCATCCAAATCGTTTTGCGAGGCTTGCTCCTACAACGGCGCCCTGGCGATCTTTCACAAAGTTATTCCACTCATCATCGGGAACACGCATTTCAGTCATAACCAGGCGTTGATTTTCCGGGTCAATGACGAACTGCGGGAAAAAGTTCTTTTCGTCCTGATAAACGCCCCCGAACCAGTTGTTATGAGTAACAGCTTTAACGCCCTTGATCTGTAAAATCTTGTCGCGGTAGGAAAGAGGAATCACATTGATCAGTCCTGCGCGGTTGATCACCACCAGCCGATCAGCGCCGGCAAGTTCCGTGCCGCGGCTGAACGCACTTTTCACCACCGCGAGAAACGTGAACAGGAAAAGCGCAACCGCGAAAGATCCGATGGTCAAAATCAGCCGAATCTTCTTGCGGAACAAATTCGCAAATATAAACCGGTTGAATTTCACGCCACACCTCCCACCAGCACGCCCTTGCGCTCAGCTTCCACGAGCACGCCTTTATCGAGATGCAAGGTTGTATGTGCGCGAGCTGCAACCACAGGATCGTGCGTCACCATCAGCACCGTCTTGTGATACTTGCCCACCAACTCTTCGATGAGCGCCATGATTTCATCCGCGCTTTTGCGGTCCAGATCGCCGGTCGGTTCGTCGCACAGCAAAAAGGTCGGGTCGGAGACAATGGCGCGCGCGATCGTAACGCGTTGCTCCTGTCCGCCGGAGAGCTGTCGCGGGAAATGGTTCATCCGATCGGACAAGCCCACCACGCCCAGCGCCGTTTCCACATGTTTGCGGCGTTCAGATTTAGAAAGCTTGGTGAGCAGCAGCGGTAGCTCCACGTTCTGAAACGCGGTGAGCACCGGGATCAGGTTGTACATCTGAAAAATAAATCCCACGTGGCGAGCGCGCCATTGCGTCAGCTTGCTTGCGGACATGTGCGTCACTTCGTCGCCCGCCACGGTGATGCTGCCTGCAGACGGAACGTCCAGTCCCCCCAACAAATTGAGTAGCGTCGTCTTCCCCGATCCGCTCGGACCCATAAACGCCACAAAATCAGCTTGGTCCACGTCAAGGTTCAGCCCCTGCAAAACCTGAATATTTTCGCCCCCGCGGCGATACGTCTTATTCAGGCCGCGGACGCGAATGAGGCTGGAAGAATCAGA
>DATHGV010000019.1:0-7494 GCA_035490135.1 Candidatus Methylomirabilota bacterium | reverse complement strand
GAGGGGACAAACAGACGTTGCCGCTGGATGTCGATGGCCATGTGGTCCAAAGCTCCATCCACTCCAGAAAGTGGAATGGTTTGGAGCAATTTCAGAGGTAGGCGTCCCGCTTGGCCCGCCGGCGGGTCCGAGGCGTTTTGTAGCGCCTGCGCGCTGTGAATGCTAAAGGCTAATAAAATTCCGAGTAGCGGACAGACTCTCATGACAGCCCTTTCATTGGACGATCTAGCAATTTGAGCGTGCCTTCTGAATTTTACGCAATCGGTTCGAATACCAGGACCGCCGCTTCCGGCTTTTCTAATCCCGGAATTGCGACATAAAAGCGGTTCAACTGCGGCACCCAGAATGATGTTCCGGCTCCAGGCGCAGTAACGACCTTATCGACGAACTCGTAGTGGTCCGCATCCTTTTGTTGGTAAACGAAAGCGTAGCCGTTGGGTAGATCCCTCCCACACGTAATGTAAATGCGCTGGTGCCAGCCATCGTAATAAACGCCATTCATGCGGCCCTCAGCGGGAAGGCGAGCGATTTCCTGTCCCGAATCCGAGTCGTACACGATCATCGCCTGCGGAGCATTTCTTGTAGCGATGAACAACCGGTGATGGGCATGATCGATCGCCATATCGCCGCTTTGCCCTCCGGTCGTCCAGGTGTACAGCATCTGATGATCGATGGCGTCAAACACATCGATTCGGCCCAGCTCCCACACCGAAGCGACAATCCGATGCTCTGCGGTATCCAGGAGAATCTGGCTGGGATGCGCTTCTACGATGAGGTCTCCGAGCAGCTTATTGCTTCGAGCATCAAGGATGCCCACGCGACCGTAATCGAAGCCTGCCAGCTTCGCCCCATACCCGAAGTAGAGATATTTTTTGGCGGGGTCGTATACGATGCGGTTCACTCCCAATTCAAGCTTTATTGAATCGATTAGTTCGAGCGAGTCTCAGCGAAAAACTCGGATCATGCCGTCGTCCCGGCTGGTTACAAATAATTTATTGAGATCGCGGACATAGCACATTTCCGTAGGGGTCTTGAACCCAGTTATGCTCCGGATCCATTTCCCGGCGTTTAAATCCAGAACTTCCATCGTTCCGTTTTCGATCCCGGCGACAAACAGGCGCTTGCCGTCCAGGTCCACATCCATGTGATCGATGCGGCCTTTAACGTTGGGCATGGCGATCGTTTGCACCAGCCGAAGAGGTGGATTGTTTTGTGCTTGTGCATCCGGGGCAATTGAGATCAGCTGCGTAAGGGCAGCTGTGCGGATGATAAAAACGCGGTTCATACAGTACCTCCGCAAAACGTTTGGCCTTGAAGCTCTCGGGCACGGCACGTTGATTTGAAAATTTCCGTTTATCGGCATTAGGTTTTACGGTTCTAGTCTTGTACGGTGTAGATTCTCAACTCGGCGCTCTGCCCGCCACGAGCTGGAACCGCCAGGAAGAAGCGATGAAAACCTTTGCCCTGCCTTCCGAAATATCCGGCGGTTCGTCCGCCCAAAGCCGTGGGAACTTTGGCGAGCAACCGATAATGGTCAGGGTCGTTCATCTGAAAGACGTCAATTACACCTTCCCCGCCCGGGACATACACACGTTTGTGCTCGGCGTCGTAATAGAGATCGTCCGTGTCTTCGGCGCCGGGCAGAGACGCAATCAGGTGGCCTGACGTGGTGTCAAATACGGCTAAACGGGCAGGTTCGCGTATGCCGACGAAGAGCCGATGATCAGCCTCGTCGAGAGCCATGGGAAAATTCAGCCGCAAACCTGTAAGAGGCCAGCGCGTGATTTCTTTGGTATTGCGATTAATTACCGCGATCTGTTTCAAGTCCGGAATATTTACATAAATATTGGGGCCTGAGGTTTCCAACTGGAACGATTCGGGTTCGCCGCCAAGTTTATATTCCTCGTCGAGGCGTTCATTGGTTGTCGCGTCGATAGTCGCGATTGCCGCATTTTTCTCGTCATCGCCGCAACCAACGTATACGCGCTTGTTCGAGGCGTCGTAGCGTAGATTATCGGCGCCACCTTCAAAATCCACGGTGCTAATCAGGTCGTAGGATCCCGCGTCGTAGATGTACACCTTCCCCTTTGCGCTCGCGACGAAGAGTTTGTGGGTTTCCGGAGAAAAGGCCACACCCTGAGGATTGGGCACCCCGGCGATGGTGTGTTCAACGATGCCCCCAAAAACGTTGATCACCTCCACCGTGTTATTGCCCAACGCGGAAACGAATACACGGCCTTGGCCGAAAGCAAAATGGTCGAAGCGCCCCTTTACGCCCTCCAGAGGGACGGAACCCGACAAAACGAGCGGCCTTTTACTCCCTGAAGCACTACTTTTTTGCGCTTCCGTCGAACTTACTTTAGCGGGCGGCTTCTTTTGCGCAGTTTGCTCAGCACCGCCCACTATTGCGACTGAAAAAATTGCAAAGGTGGCAAGCACAGCCGCCGAAAATCTGATCATAATTCTCCTGTTGTCCTGCTGTTCCCGAATATTGATAGGAATTAGCCACCCAACCACCAGCGAAGCGACGTAATCTCATACACCAAGTCCTGCCGACGCCGCGACTTAAGTTTTGATGAAGAAATCGTAAGGATCCTTATCGCTCCTCGGGCGGCCGAACCGCGGAAAACTCCTTGTACAGCAAAAGGTCGTATACAATTTTCAGCGCCCCGGCGAGAAAGAAAGGCACGTTGATCCAGGAATGCCGGGCGAACATAAACCCCACAAACAACGGGCTGATGGCTGCACCAGTGGTCCGCGCAACACCGGTTATTCCCGCGGCGGCTGATCGTTCTTCCGGGCTGACAACGGCCATCACGTAGGACTGCCTTGTGGGAACATCCATCTGGCTGATGCTAAAGCGAATGAGCAGCACCAGGACAGCCAATTTTAGATTTGGCATCAGCGGCACGAGGATCAGCAAAATATTGGAAGGCAGGTGGGTGGCGACCATGGTGTTGATGAGGCCCCATTTTGCCGCGACCCGTGAAGCCAGCAGTGCAGATATCCCGGCAAAAATGTTTGCCCAGAAGAAAATGACCCCGAGCGTTGCTGGGTTGACACCAAAGCGGAGGTAGAACCAATACGCCGCGAAACTCTGCACCACAAAACCGCCCGCGAAGGAGTCCAGCGCGAACAGGCTGGAGAGTTTGACCACTACGCGATGTGATTGGCCAATGCCGAAGAAACTTTTTATCGACATGGGCGACGCCGATTCTTCGCGAGGCACGTGCACTTCCGCCACGGGGGAAAGGCCAATAAACAAACCGACCAGCAGGACCCCAATAACCGCATAAAGAATCACCACCACACGATAGGTCGCAACCGGTGTCATTGCCGTTTTCTGCAGGGCGTTTGTTATGAGTCCGGCAAAGAGTGCGCCCAATGCGGTGGCTAGGGAGCCCGCCAAGGTGTACCAGGCGAAGACCTCAGTCCTCGATCGATCGGGAACAACGTGCGCGAGCGCGGCCTGCTCTATGGACAAAAATGGCCCCACTTCATTGCCACTGGGACTTATCACCCCGATAGTCCCAGCGATAATCAGGAAAAACAGATTCCTTGTGCAAGCGAAAGCGAGACCCGCGGCCGCCATGAGAATGGCGCCGACAATCAGCATCCGACGCCGTCCTATACGGTCAGCTCGCGTGGTGAGATATAGAGAAATAACCGTGTCGCCCAGCAACGTCAATGTAAGCAGCAGGCCCGTTTGGGATTCATGGAGCCCCAGGCTAACTAGGTAGAAGACTAAAACGACGGAGAGCGAGCCGTACGCGAATAAACGTAGAAATCGAGTGACGAATAGCAGATACCCGTCACGCGTCAAAACTTTCAGAGCACCCGGCATTAAGGCCGTCGTAGTCATCGTAATCGCGAGCCGTAGCCTTCGCTTCTCAAGCTAGTCACCGATCTACCTTAGGAGGGGGATGCTGGCGTTTAAGGGTTGGGTATGGCGTCGAACACAACCATACGGGCTACCGGTTTTCCATTTTCTTCCTGTTCCGGGGTGTACACGCGGTGCGTCTCCAGGTCCACTGCGAGCGTGTGTACTGCGTGTTGCACCTTGAAGTCCTCGATCTTGCGGTAGCGGTTTGGATCGTCCTGATGGATGACGGAGATGGCTCCGCTGTAACAGGCCGCATAGATCCTGTGCAGGCCGGGATCAAACTTAATTACATCCACTCCGTTCGGCAGCTGGAGAAATGCAATGGGTTCATGTTTGTCGAGGTCGAAGACCGTCAGCAGATTGTTTTCTTCGCAGGCGAGAAATGCGCGGTGATGCTCAGGGTCAAGCGTCATACCATGGTTCCCCTTGCACCGTCCGACTGGATATCGGTCCACGATCTCATCTGTCGCCGGATCAATGACCGCAAAAATGTTTTGGTCTTGTAGATTTACATATACTTTGCGCGCCACAGGATCGTATTGCGGCATACCCGTCTCGCTATCGAAATGTAGTGTCTTAATAATTTCATCCTTAGTTACATCCACAATCGCTTCGGCCTTGCCTCGCTCGTCTGAGACGTAAAGTTTGTGGAAAGGCGCCGCGTAAGTACTGCCGTCGGGCTTCTTCTCCGTTCGCAATTTCTTGATGACTTTCATCTGTTGCAGGTCGACCGCTCCGATGGTGTTGTCGCCTGCATTTGAGGTGTAAAACTTCTTCAGTTCCGGCACGTACTCGATACCTTCCACGCCAGGAGTATCACTCACGGTCGCCACTACCTTGTTCGTGCGGAGATCAATGACGTAAGTCTGGTCCGCCGCTAGATGTGCGGAGAGTAGATAATGATCATCGCCATCGATGGTCAGATAGTCGAACCGTTTTCCGCCAGGCCCCGGCAGGTCGAATTCGGCTACCTTCTTCAGGGTTTGCCCGCCGCTGGTTTGAGAATTTGTCGGCCTAATAAAAATTACACCCGCACACACAACGACGATCAGAACGATTTTTCGCATGCCTCTCCGAGATACGCCAACTTATTTATTTAGTCGAAATCTTTTTCAACGCTGCAGCGATTCCCGCGCCAACAGACTCGGGGCTGCCCACCGCCCAAAAATGCATGAAAAACAATCGCGGTTGCTCGGTCAACATGTGGCTATGTAGAGCGGTCACAGAGATTTTGTGGGCCTGAAGTTCCGAGATGACTGGGTTTACCTCTTCCGCGGTAAGCACGAAGTCACCCGTCGTAGCCACGTTTGCCGCACCTGCTGCTTGAAAATTTATTGCCTCGGCTACACCTGCCGCCGGCGGAATCGTCATGCTGGCCATCGTGACAGCGTCGGCTCGCGGCACTCCGTACGACAACACGCCAGCTTTTAAAGTTCCTTTTCGCCCGACACTATCTTCAACGGCTTTTACCCACGACGGCGGAGCTACTTCCTCAGCGGCCGCAGCAGGTTTTTCAAGAGGCGTTTTCGAAGCTGCCAAACCCTCACGCAATGCGGTCGCCAGGTGCGATGCCGATCCATGTCCCATGTAATGGACGTACATGACGTGCGGAGTTTCGTCGATGAGATGGTTGTGCACCGCGGAAATCTCAAAGTCCGAAGAGCGCAATTTCGCTATTACCGGATTGACCTCGTCTTCAAGCAGAACCAAATCGCCCATGACCACTGCGTTGTCGTCCGTGCCTATGAACGCCGCCCATGAACCGAGCGCCAACCCTGGTTTGATCGCTAACCCATGAACGGAAACATGCAGATCCGTCCTTGGGAAACTCACTTTGTACACATCTCCTGTCTTCTGGCCGGACCTTCCCAGGGCTTGATCGACGGGCGCCATCGTTACTCCCTGCGCGCGAACCAGCATTGGAAATGACAAAACACAAATCAACGTGAAAAAACGCAATCTAATAATCATGATGAGCTCCTTATCGATTATAAAATTTACGTGAGTATCCTTCGGCTGAGAAATTCATTTCGGTGCACCTTGCGAGCTCGATGCCAGCTTAGTTTTCACCTGCTGCGCCGGGCGAATCGCATCTGTAGCGTTGCGTATGACTTCATCTCCAGGCTTTAGATCACCGAAGACCTCGATATTGCCGTTCACGCTCAGCCCAGAGACCACATCGACCCATTCCACCTTCCCACTGCGCACTAGCTCGACGAACGTACGCTGCTGGTCATTGGTTACTGCCGAAACCGGAACAAACATGGTTGGAACCGCGCGTCGCACTGGCCATTGCACACTGCTGAAACTGCCTGGTGACAAGCTGCCGTCGGAGCTATGCACGTCCAGTTCGACAGGCATCGTCCGCGTATTGGGGCTGACATCGTGCGAAACCCGGGCAATAGGTGCATGGAACGTCTTTCCCGGATTACTAGGAACGGTAAAACCCACTTGCTGCCCTACCTGCATTTCTCCCACATACGCTTCTGGGACCGGCACGACTAATCGCAAGTGCGTCGTATCAACAATCTGCACGATCGGCATTGCTCCGGATGGGCCGGAGGCGGGTCCGACCAATGCGCCGGGATGTAAATTTCTCGTTGTCACGACTCCATCAAATGGCGCATAGATGTTTAGATACGATTCGAGTTGCGTCACGCTCCGGAGCGCTTCTCGCGCAGCCGCGACATTGTTCTCTGCCGACTGCACTTGCCCTTGATCAGCCGTAGCGGTCTGACTAGCCACCATCACATCGTTCTCCGCGACAACCCCTGGCGTTTGTGCCGCTGACGCCATATGCAGGTAGGTGCCCTTGTCCGAAGTGAGCTTGGCCTGGACGGTCGTCAACTGTGATTGAGCGGCGCGCAAGGCAGATTCCGCCTGCACGCGCTGGGCCACCAGTTCCGGAGCGGAGAGTCGGATAATGATTTCCCCCTTGCGTACGCGCGAGCCGCGGTCCACGCGAATCACGTCCATAAAGCCAGTGACTTTTGGATAGATATCCACGGTCTGGAACGGAACGAGTTGTGCGGGCAGCGTGAATATCGTCGTGAGTTTTTGTGAGGCAACGGGGACAACTTCTACTGTTTGCGCGTCCGGTTCTGCGGGTTTGTTGGGGGTTTGTTTTGAATCACCGCTGCAACCACACAGGAACACAGCAAGTGACAACGAAAGGATAACGGTTTTCATGCGGTCTCCGGCTTCTGGGCGAAGGGACTATCGGCGTCTTCAGGATCGAGAGACGGCGACTCGAGGGATGCACCCTTTTGCACGATGCCAAACACGGTCGGTAGCAGGAACAACGTCGCGAGCGTTGCGAACAACAAACCGCCAATCACCGCGCGGCCCAGAGGAGCGGTTTCTTCACTACCTCGGCCAATCGCAAGCGCCATGGGGATCATTCCGGCAATCATTGCCAGGCTCGTCATCAACACGGGTCGGAGGCGCTCAGCGGCAGCCGACCGTGCGGCTGAAACGGGGTCGGCGCCATTCCGGCGATTTTGTTCCGCGAAGGTGACCAACAGAATCGCGTTTGCCACCGCGACGCCAATCGCCATGATGGTGCCCATGAAACTTTCGAGGTTCAGCGTTGTGCCCGTGATTAAGAGCAT
>DATHGV010000018.1:0-30798 GCA_035490135.1 Candidatus Methylomirabilota bacterium | reverse complement strand
TTTGCCGACCAAAAAGGTTTTGATCTTATCGCCGCCGTCGCCCCTGAATTGATGGAGGAGGATGTCATCCTCACCGTTCTGGGCACCGGAGAGCGCCGCTACGAAGAATTGTTCGAGACTCTCGCGAACGAATTCCCGGGGCGTGTCGGCGTGCGCATTGCCTACGACAACGAACTCGCCCACAAAATCGAAGCGGGCGCCGACATGTTTCTCATGCCTTCACGCTACGAACCCTGTGGCTTAAATCAGATTTACAGTTTGAAGTACGGTGCGGTTCCTATCGTGCGCGCCACCGGCGGCCTGGATGACACTGTCGAATCTTTTGACGTGGAGCACGGGACCGGAACGGGCTTCAAGTTTGAGTCCTATACTGGCGCGGCCCTGCTCGACGCCATTCACCTGGCTTTGCATCATTTCGCCGACGAACGCATCTGGAAACGCATCCAACTGAACGGTATGTCTAAGGACTTTTCGTGGAAGCGTCCCGCGTCGGAATATGCGAAGCTCTATAAGACAGCGCGTTTGGCACGAAACCAAATCTTCGTTGCAACATCTAATTAAACGACTCAAGGAGCTAGCGGAGGCCCTTTCGGGCCAATCCGCTGAGGATAAACAACATGGCAGACAACAACATTCAATCCGTAACCGATGGCAATTTTGAAGCAGAGGTGTTGAGCGCCAGCAACGCGCAACCAGTAATGGTGGATTTCTGGGCCGATTGGTGCCGCCCGTGCCACATGCTGGCACCTACAGTGGCAGAGATCGCTCACGATTATGCAGGCAAACTCAAAGTGATGAAGCTGAACGTCGACGAAGCGATCAATTCGGCGGGCCGCTACAATGTTCGCGGCATCCCCACTTTGCTGGTCTTCAAGAACGGTCAGGTAGTTGAACAAATAGTCGGCGCCGTTCCCAAGGACCAAATCACCAAAGCTTTAGCTAAGCACCTGGCGTAATCTCGAATTTGATTTTGGCCCCGAAGCCTGTCTTCATCTATGATTTATTTTTGAACGGCGCGCCGCACTCTTTCTGCGACGCGCCGTTTATTTTTCCAAGTCGCTTTGCTAAATATTTTCGCGCTAGAACAGATCAACCAGAACAAATGACAAAGACCACTCCTCTCGTTCGTTGCCAATGGCCCAGCAACGATCTCAGCATCGCCTACCACGACCAAGAATGGGGCGTACCGGTCCACGACGACCGCACCCTATTTGAATTTCTGACCCTCGAAGGCGCGCAAGCAGGCCTGAGCTGGGACACCGTGCTGAAAAAGCGCGAACGCTACCGCGAACTGTTCGCCGGATTCAATCCCGCGAAGGTGGCTCGTTACGACCGCAAAAAAGTACGCTCGTTGTTAAAAGACCCAGGAATCATACGCAATCGCCTGAAAATCGAATCCACGATCAGCAACGCGAAAGCCTTCCTCGAAGTCCAGAAAGAATTCGGCTCTTTCGACAAATACATCTGGACCTTTGTGAACGGCAAACCTATCCAAAACGCGTGGAAAACTCTCGCCGGCCTTCCAGCCTCCACAAGCGTCTCCGACGCCATAAGCAAAGACCTGAAAAAACGCGGCTTCCACTTCGTCGGCACCACCATCTGCTACGCCTTCATGCAAGCCGTCGGCCTGGTCAACGACCACTCCACCACCTGCTTCCGCTACCGCCGACTAAGTTCATAGGAGCGCTGCACTGTTTTCGTTTTAACATCGCCGTTGCTTGCGCCTTTGCCACGTCACAGGTACGATTTGTTTTGCCGTTTGCTGTCGAGTTCCCACCGTGCTTCTCTCCATGACGGAGAGGGAAGCGTCATTCGCCGATGTTCCAGGCGGCTGGCTTAGATGCAATGGATCTAACCGCGTAAGAAAGGTCAGAAATGAACTCTGTCGTGGTGGTAGGCGCGCAATGGGGCGATGAAGGAAAAGGCAAAGTAGTTGATTACCTCGCCGGCTCGTTCGAATATATCGCGCGCGTAGCCGGAGGCCACAATGCCGGCCACACCGTCATTATCGGCACTGATCGCTACGTCCTGCAACTCATCCCCTGCGGAATTCTGCGCCCCGGCCGTCACGCCGTTATCGGCACCGGCGTAGTTGTCGATCCCGCCGCTCTCGTAAACGAAATCGAAACCCTCGCCAAGGCTGGCATCGACGTGAAGGGCCGTCTGCACATCAGCAATCGCGCCCATTTAATTTTTCCCTATCACCGCGAGTTGGATAAAGCCGCCGAAGGCGCGCGAGGAGCAGACAAAATCGGCACAACTTCCCGCGGCATCGGCCCTGCCTATGAAGACAAAATGGCCCGCCGCGGCTTGCGCATGTGCGATTTGCTCGATCCCGATTCGTTCCGTAAAAAAGCGGCTCACGTAGTTGCCGAAAAAAATCGCCTCGCGAAAGGCGCGTACGGCGCAAACGTCGATTTTTCCCACGAAGTGGAAGACACCCTCGCATTGGGCGAAAAAATTCGCGGCTACATCTGCGACACCGCCGAGCTAGTCAACCACGCCATGGACGACGACAAATCCGTGCTCTTCGAGGGCGCTCAAGGCACCATGCTGGACATCGACCACGGCACCTATCCCTACGTCACTTCCTCCAGCGCCATCTCCGGCGGAGCCTCCACTGGCGTAGGCGTTCCGCCCACCAAGCTCAAACACATTCTCGGCATTTCCAAAGCGTATACGACTCGTGTTGGCTCTGGTCCGTTTCCCACCGAAATGCCTGACCTCGACGCCGAAGAAGTCCGCAAGCGCGGCAAAGAATTCGGCGCCGTCACAGGCCGCCCGCGTCGCTGCGGGTGGCTCGATTTGCAGGTATTGCGCTACGCCAAAATGATCAACGGCATCGACTCGCTGGTAATCACCAAGCTCGACGTCTTCGATACTCAACGCGAAATTCAAGTCTGCGTCGGCTACAAATATAAAGGTAAGCCTTTACACGAAATGCCCGCGCTCGCTGAAGAGTATGAGCACGTCACTCCTGAATACAAAACTTTGCCGGGCTGGAACGAAACGAGCTACGGTCTGAAAGACGGCACAAAATTACCCAAACTCGCCGTCGATTACCTAAAATTCATCTCCGACTTCCTCCAAGTCGAAATCGGCATGATCTCCACCGGCCCGGAACGCGACGCCACCATCATCCAACCCGGCTCCATGCTGTCCACCTGGCTGTAACCTCATCGACATTAAAAATACACGGAGGGTGGCCCACCCTCAGGTTTTTGGAGGAGGATCTTGTACGGTGGAAACACCCCAACTCATAACCACAAAGCTCCTGAATTCGTCACTTATTCTGTGATGTTCGACTCACTGCAACTCCACAATCTCGGAGTAACATAAGCATATCCATGCTGACCTTCGAACAAGCACGCCACGAAGTCATCACACGAATCTCAAAGCTCAATCGCGCCACCCCAACCGTGAATCTCAGCGTGTGGGACGCTTCAGGTTACGTTCTGGCGCAAGATCTAATCGCCGACCGCAATTACCCGCCCTTTAATCGCGACACACGCGACGGCTACGCGGTCCGCGCCAGCGAATCCACTGCAGGCGCGACGTTACTGTGCATCGGTGAAATTAAAGCCGGCGATACCCTAACCCATCCGCTAGAGAAGGGAACGTGCGTACAAATTATGACCGGCGCGCCAGTCCCACCCGAAGCCGACGCCGTCGTGATGATTGAATACACAACCCGCGATAAAGACCTCATCCATTTTCAGCAGTCAGCAACAAAGGGCCAGAACATCGTCCCCTCCGGCAGCGAAGCCGCAAAAGGGCAAGCTCTCCTGTCATGCGGTACGCGTCTTGGCTACGCCGAGTTAGGCCTCGCCGCGCAAATCGGTGCCTCACAACTCCGCTGCGCAAAAAGAACTCGCGTGGCCATCTTGTCCACCGGAGACGAAATTGTCCCGATCGATGCTTCCCCCGGCCCATTCCAGATTCGGAATAGCAACAGTGTTTCCCTGGCCGCCCAGGTCCGCGAAGCCGGCGGAGACCCTGTAATCCTCGGCAACGCTTCCGATCGAATCGAAATTCTAGGCGATAAGATTCAGCAGGGCCTGCAGGAAGATCTCCTGGTATTGTCGGGCGGCGTCTCCATGGGCAAATACGATCTCGTCGAAGACGTCCTCAAAAGTCTCGGGGCCACGTTTTACTTCGATGCGGTGGCGATCCGTCCGGGCAAACCGGCGGTCTTTGGGATGTGTAAAGAAAAACCAGTCTTCGGCCTCCCCGGAAATCCCATTTCCACCATGGTCACTTTCGAATTATTCGTCGTTCCCGCCATCGACCTGCTCAGCGGAGCTCCCCCGCGCCCCCTGCCTTTTCTAAAAGCCACCCTCGCCGAAGCTATGAAAGAAAAACTCGGCATGACACATTTTCTTCCCGCGCGCGTCCAATTTGATTCCGGTGAGGCTCGCGTCAAACCACTGGCGTGGCAAGGCTCTGGCGACACCGTCACCATGGCCAAAGCGAATTGCTTTCTAGTAGTGAGCCCCGATATTCAAACCCTGGCGGCCGGCGAAAATGTTAACGTGCTGATGCGTAGAGGTATCTCTTAAATCCGTACGAGAAGTCTTTCAGGCGCATGAAAAAGCTCTCCCATTACAGCGAATCCGGAAGCGTTAAAATGGTTGACGTTTCCGCCAAACCTTTGACCACCCGCACCGCCGTCGCCCGCGGCTTGGTAAAAATGACCCCCGCCGTCATCCGCGCCGTCAAGCGCCTGCGAAATCCCAAGGGCAACCCCCTGGAAATTGCCCGAATCGCCGGAATCTCCGCCGCCAAACGCACGTCTGAGTGGATACCTCTTTGTCACCCGCTCCTGCTGACTAACATTGATGTGACTGCTTCCCTATGCCAAAATGGCGTTGAACTGCAATCTACCGTAACCACGACGGCGCAAACCGGCGTGGAGATGGAAGCGCTGGTCGCCGTTGCTGCCGCCGCCCTCACGGTTTACGACATGTGTAAAGCCCTGGACAAAGCCATCGAGATAACCGGCATCATGCTCGTCGAAAAAACAGGCGGCAAAAGCGGCCATTTCCGCAACTCTGCCGTAACCGCAACACCAACCCGCTCAAAGGCTAGGCTTCGATGAGCGCCGCCGCTGGGAAGAGCATCAAGCTGCTGTTGGCCGACGACAATCCGCTGATCCGCGACCTCGTCTGCAAAGCCCTTGAGCCCTTTTGTGAAGTTGTCCTCGCCGACGACGGCGCCGACGCCCTCCTCAAAGTCATTGACGAGCCGCCCGACGCCATCCTTTGCGATTACAAAATGCCCGGCCTCAATGGCCGCCAACTTTTTGAAAAACTTCGCGGACGCCAAACCACTCGCAACATTCCATTTCTTTTCATGGCTAGCCGCGCGGACATAGAAGAACGCTTGCGCCCGCTGGTCGATGGCGTTGAAGACTTCATAACCAAGCCCTTTCTCGTCAAAGATCTCGTGCGCATCACAAAAAGAGTCGTCGATCGCCTGCATCTTGAAAAGCTCCAAACCAAAGGTTCCCGTCCCGGTGTCATTCAGGGACGTCTCGAGGAAATGAGAATGATCGATCTCATGCAATCCCTGGAAATGGGCCAGAAATCCTGCCGCCTGATCGTGAAAAAAGGCTCCGAGATAGGCGAACTTTATTTCTCAGCCGGCCAATGCCGCGATGCCAAGAGTGGGGAAGCGGAAGGCGATGACGCCGTCTACCGCGTGCTTCTTTGGACCGAGGGCGAATTCGAAATCGACTTCAGTGCTGCCAACGCCTCCAATCGCACTACCACCACCCGCAACACGACCGGCCTGCTGATGGAAGCCATGCGCCTGATGGACGAAGCGAGCCGCGACGAAGTAAGCACAAATCAAAGTTAGTTAAATCGCTAAAGCCTCGGTGACATGCGCGTAGCCATCCTCACCATCAGTGACTCCACCGCCAAAGGCCAGCGCGAAGACGCGTCCGGCCCCGCCGTCGTCGCATTCTGCCGCGGTCTCGGCTGGGAAATCGCCGAAACATTGTGCATCCCTGACGATCCAGCCGGGATTCGTGAGCGACTCAGCGCCATCGCCGACGGGCGTCGCGCAGACATCATCTTCACTACCGGCGGCACCGGCATCGGCCCCCGCGATAACACTCCGGAAGCCACCGTCGCCATCGCTGACCGAATCATCCCCGGCGTCTCTGAAGAAATGCGCCGCAAAGGAATGGAAAAAACCCCCACTGCGGTCTTATCCCGCGCAGTCACTGCCGTGCGCGCTCACACCATCATCGTAAATCTTCCCGGCAGCCCGAAAGGCGCCGTCGAATCGCTAGAATCCATCGCGCATCTACTGTCTCACGCCGTCCACGTCCTCCACGGCGCCCGCCACGATTAGCGCTTGGTGTATGGCGGCCTCGCGCACCATAAGCAAAAAAAAGCCCGGAAAAATTCCCGGGCCTTTCTTAATTCTGGAGTGAAAAATTAACGCGCGATCAAATTAGGCTGCAAAATAAAATTCAACACCTGGTTAGGGAACAGGCCAAAATACACCGTCCCAATCGCGGTAACCGCCAGCACCACATTCACCGCCACAGGGAACCGCACCGGAGCAGCCGCCATGGCTTCCGCACTGGCTTCCCGCATATACATCACCACAATCACGCGCAGATAGTAATAAGCCCCGATGATGCTGTTAACGGCCATCAATACCGCCAGCCAAATTAAATGCGAATTCACCGCCGCTTTAAAAATATAGAATTTCCCAAAAAATCCCGCGGTCACCGGCAATCCCAGCAACGACAAAAGATAAAGGCTCAAGGCCGCTGCGGCTACGGGCTGCCGCTGTGCCAGTCCCGCGTAATCGTCCAGCGTCAAGTTCTTCTCGCCCCACCCGCCAATTTCAGAAACGATTGTGAACGCCCCAATCTTCACCAGCGCATAACTCAACAGATAGAACAGCACCGCCGCGTAAGCAGGCGTCGCGCCACCGTTCAAATCGTTGGCCATGAACGTAACTGCGGCGAAGGCCACCAAAATGTAACCCGCGTGCGCGATCGAGCTATAAGCCAGCAACCGTTTCACGTTGGTCTGCAGCAACGCCCCAAGATTTCCCGCGAACATTGTCAGCGCCGCCAACACCCAGAAGGCCCAAAACCAAAAATGCGTCGCGGCCGGCACGCTCGCAAATATTCGCAACAGCAGCGCGAACGCCGCCGCCTTGGGTCCCGCCGAAAACAGCGCGGTCACCGGAGTGGGCGCGCCTTCGTACACATCCGGCGTCCAGATCTGAAACGGCGCCGCCGCCACTTTAAATCCAAGGCCAATCAGTATCAGCGACAAGCCCAGCTTCAACAGGTTGCTGTTTGGATCGGCGTCGTCCATCCTGCCCAGGTTGGTCGTGCCGGTCGCTCCATAAACGAGCGCGATGCCATAAAGAAAAAACGCCGTCGCAAAAGAGCCCAGCAGGAAATACTTCAGCGACGCTTCGCTCGATTTCGTGGAGTCGCGCCGGAACCCCGCCAATATATAACTGGAAATAGAGCTCAACTCGAGTCCAATGAAAGCTGTCAACAGTTCACGCGCGGAAGCCAGCACTCCCATGCCCGCCGTCGCAAAAAGCAGCAACGCATAAAATTCCGCAAATGGCAGCTTCTCGCGCTCCAGGTACGAATCCGCCGCTAGCACCACCAGGACCGCCACCAACCCGATTAACAGCCGGAAGAAAAAACTAAAAACGTCGGATTGAATCAGCCCGTAAAATCCTTCACCGGGAGTAGCCCCGGCCACAAACGCCGCGCCAGTTCCGCCTAGAGCCCCCAGCAGTGCAAGCACGGTAAAAAAATGCCGGCTGCGAACAAACGGCTGCAGCAACATCGCCAACATGGCAAAGCCGCACCAGATTAGCTCCGGTAGCGCGCGCAGCAAGTCGTCAGTGCGTGGAAACATTAGCGGTTCACATCCACTGCGGCCGGAATCTGCTTCGCATCCCGCAAATCATTTGTGCTGTCCGCCGCGTGAACATCCGCTCGAATCCCGCCCGCAGCCGGCACGCGCGCTTCATAAGGACGCTGCGGTTCCACTTGATCAATCACTGCCTGGGAAGCCGCCGCCGTCCGCCGCGTGAAATACGTGGAGCCAATCCCCATCCACAACATCACGATCGACATCGTGACCAAAATAAATTTCTCGCGCGCCGAAGCATCCGCCAGCGTTTTGTTCTTCTCGCGGGTAACTTCGCCAAAAAACACCCGCTGGTAGGACCACAGCAAATAGCACGCCGACAAAATCACGCCCAATGCCGCCCACGAAGCCCACGTCCCATGCGACTGGTAAGTCCCCAACAAAACCAAAAATTCACCCACAAATCCGTTCAGCATCGGCAAGCCCATGGAGGCCAGCGCCGCAATCAGAAAAAACGCCGCAAGCTTCGGCATCGGAGTAGCCAGCCCGCCATACTCGCTGATCTCAAAGGTATGCCGCCGGTCGTACAACATGCCCACCAGCAAAAACAGCGCCCCAGTCGAAATTCCGTGCGCCAGCATCTGGTACACCGCGCCCTGCATCGAAATGCTGCGAAACGCAAAAATTCCCAGCACCACAAACCCGAGATGGCTCACGGAAGAATACGCCACCAATTTCTTTAAGTTCGGCTGCACCAGTGCGACCAGCGCGCCATAAATAATCCCGATAATCGCCAGCACCGCCACCCACGGAGCTGCCCGGCGCGCCGCCTCCGGAAAGAGCGGCAAACAAAAACGAATCATTCCGTAGGTGCCCATTTTCAGCAGCACACCCGCCAGCATCACCGATCCGGCGGTAGGCGCCTCCACGTGCGCGTCCGGCAACCAAGTGTGCAGCGGGAACAACGGCACCTTCACCGCAAAGGCCACAAAAAACGCCAGGAACAGCAGCATCTCTGCCCGCGGCTCTATCACCAGCGTGCCCGTCTGAATCATTTGCTGAATGGTCGGCAGGTCGAATGTGCCCGTGGCGTTATACAGCCAGATAATTCCCACCAGCATCAAAATCGATCCCGCCATCGTATACAGCACAAATTTAACCGCGGCATAAATCCGTCGCTCGTGTCCCCAGATGCCAATCAACATGGCCATGGGGATCAGCATCACTTCCCAGAACAAAAAGAACAAAAACAAATCCAGCGACAAAAATACCCCGATGACGCCGACTTCCAGCATCAACAGCATCACAAAAAATTCTTTTATCCGGTGATTGATGCTGCTCCACGACGCGATTACCGAGATCGGCGTGAGAAACGTCGTCAGAATCACCAGGAACAGGCTGATGCCATCCACGCCCAGGTGATAATGAATCGGCGGGGCAGTGATCCACTGCCCGTACTCCACCAACCGGTAATCGCCGGAGGCCAGAGACGCGCCTCGCAACAACAGCAGCGAAAACAAAAATTCCGCCACCGACACAATCAACGCGATGCGGCGAATAAAAACATGGTCATCGCCGCGCAACAACAGCAACGCCAGCGAACCCACGGCAGGGAAAAAGATCAAAATCGAAAGCAAATGCCCGCCCTGGAAAAGTGAGCCCATCAGCGCCCCACTCCCAGCACCGGCCGAACATGCGGCCAGAAAATCACCGCCACAATCACAATCGCTCCGACGACGACCCATACCGCGTAACTGCGAGTATTACCGGATTGTGTTCGCCGAGTACCGTCGCCAACTACGGTGATGCCTTCTGCGATTCCATTCACCGCGCCATCGATGATAGAAACATCCACGGTCTTCCAAAAAACGTTGGTCGAAAGCCATAACAGCGGCCGCACCACCACCGCGTTATAAAATTCATCGACATAATATTTGTGCAACATCGTCTGATACACTCCGCCAAACGATTTCGCCAGTTGGTCCGGCTTGCTGGGCTGCTTCACATACAGCCAGTACGCCGCAAGCAAACCCGCCAACGCGGTAATCACCGCCACGATCGCGAGCGGCGTCTCCAATGCGTGCGCCACCGCTTCCGCTGCCCCGGTCTCGCTCCCATTGGGCGCAGCAAAGACCGGCGCCAGAAATTTTGCGAAGTAATCGGGTTTGCCCCAGAACGCCGGAGCAGCTAGCCATCCGCCAACGATGGAGAGCACCGCGAGAATTGCCAGCGGCACCAGCATGCTCTTCGATGATTCATGAACATGCACGTGATGCTCGTCGTAGCGCTCTTTGCCAAAAAAGGTGAGGAAAATCAGCCGGAACATGTAAAACGATGTCAACAGCGCGGTAAACAATCCGGCCGCATAAAGAATGTGCCCCACGTTGGGCCCGCCATTCTCGCTTTGATACGCACTCAACAAAATCGAATCCTTGCTGAAGAATCCCGCCAGCGGCGGAATTCCCGCAATCGCCAGCGTGCCCACAAACATCGTGCGAAACGTCCACTTGATCTTCTTGCTCAATCCGCCCATGTGCAGCAGGTCTTGCTCGCCGCCCATCGCATGGATCACGCTGCCCGCCGCCAAAAATAGCAGCGCCTTAAAAAACGCATGCGTCATCAAATGAAAAATTCCCGCCGAAAACGCGCCGACGCCGCAAGCCAGAAACATGTAGCCAAGCTGGCTGACCGTGGAATAGGCCAAAACCTTTTTGATGTCCGTCTGCACCAGGCCGATCGTCGCCGCAAACAGTGCGGTAGCGCAGCCCACCACCGCGACCACCAGCATCGCCGTCGGCGCCCGCATAAACAGCACATGCGACCGCGCCACCACGTAGACTCCCGCCGTAACCATAGTCGCTGCGTGAATCAACGCGCTGACCGGCGTCGGCCCTTCCATCGCGTCCGGCAGCCACACATAAAGAGGTATCTGCGCCGATTTGCCAGCTGCGCCCATAAATAGCAACAAACAAGCCACTGTCAGTGTGCCCAGATGCCCCATGGCCTCCGCGGACAATGGCGTAGCCTTATCAAACAGCTTCACAAAGTCCAGCGTGCCAAACGTGCGGAATAGCAAAAACATCCCCAGCATGAATCCGAAGTCGCCAATCCGATTTACGATGAACGCTTTCTTGCCCGCATCCGCCGCCGACTTTCGCAAAAAATAAAACCCGATCAGCAAATAACTCGCCAGCCCCACGCCTTCCCAGCCGACAAACAACAAAACGTAATTCGCCGCAAGCACCAGGATCAGCATGAAAAACATGAACAAGTTGAGATATGCAAAAAAGCGGTAATACCCGCCCTCGTCCGCCATGTAGCCGGTGGAATAAATATGAATCAGCCAACCCACCCCGGTAACTACTAGCAGCATCACCACCGTAAGCTGATCGACTTGCAGGTCGAAGCCCGCGCGGAAATTTCCCGCCGCGATCCACGAAAAATATTGCCTTACCCACGGAATTTGTTCCGGGGAAAGAAGGAAAAATTCACGCACCGCTTCCAGCGCAGCGAAAAAAGAAAGTCCGGTAGTGCCAATCGCCACGCCGTTTACAATTTTATTCGGCCACGTCCTGCCGAATAGCCCATTCACCGTCGCGCCAAGAAGCGGCAACAGTGGAATGATCCACAGATGTTCAAGTATCGGCATTTAGAGTTTCAGCAGGTCTACGCGCTCTACGTTTAGCGATTGCCGGTTTCTCGCCGTAAGGATAATAATCGCCAGTCCCACCGCAGCTTCCGCCGCAGCGACCACAATCACGAATAAAACAAATACCTGCCCATCCAGCTTATGCATCGCCTGGCTGAAAGCCACAAACGCCAGGTTCACGGCATTGAGCATCAACTCGATGGACATAAAAATCGAAATGATGTTGCGCTTAAAAATAAAGGCCAGCACGCCCAGCCCAAACAAAATGGCGCTCAGCACAATGTAATAGTTCGTGGGAATCAAGGCTTCGTCTCCCGCTGCGCCAGCACAATCGCTCCCAGCACTGCCACCAGAATCAGAAACGAGGTCAGCTCGAACGGATAAACAAAATCCTTGAAAATCATGGTGGACAAATCTCTGGTGGACGCCATATTTCCGGGTTGCGCCGCCGCCTGTACCGTATCCGTCGACCGCGCAATCGTCGCCGCGATAAATCCGGTTAGCGCAAACGCCAAAAGTAGCCCGGGAAATCCTGCAAGTTTCGAAAAATTGGTGTGCTCTTCAATTCCCGCGTTCAGCAGCATGATCACGAACACAAACAGCACCATAATGGCTCCGCCATAAACAATGATCTGCACCGCCGCCACAAACTCCGCGCCCAGCAACAGATACAGGCCCGCCAGCGCCACCATCACCACGATCAGCGACAACGCGCTGTGAATCGGATGTTTCTGAAATATCAAGCTCAGCGCGCCGCCCACCGCCAGCGTCGCCAGCACAAAGAAAATGATCAGCGGTGCGGTCATTTTATTGCGCCCCACCTTAAGATCGCGAAGCTGGTGATCACCACGTTAGCAATGGAAACCGGCAGCAGCATCTTCCAGCCGAAGGCCATAAGCTGGTCGTACCGCAAACGAGGCAGTGTCCCGCGCATCCACACATACACAAACAAAAACACGAAAATCTTCGAGAGCAGCCAGAACGGCGCCTGGATGAAATTATTTACGCCCGGGAAAATCACCAGCGCGATCGCTAGGATACACATCACCGCGCCAATCCCCGGCAAAATCGCTTTGCCAAAAATTGTTTCGTAGCGCAGCCCATCCCAGATCACCCACAAACCCGCCGGCAGCAGCAACACCGTAGGCAAATAATAGGTCCACGTCCAGCTGGCAGGGAAGGGAGACAGCCAGCCGCCAAAAAATAAAATCGCGCACAAGCACGACACCGTAATCATGCTGGTGTATTCCGCGATGAAAAACATCGCAAATTTAAAGCTCGCATACTCGGTGTGAAATCCCGCCACCAGCTCCGATTCCGCTTCCGGCAAATCGAATGGCACGCGATTCGTCTCCGCCACCGCCGCGATGAAAAAGCAAATGAAACCCAGAAATTGCGGAAAAATGTTCCAGCCCAGAATTCCATATCGGCTGGTCTGATCATTAATTATTTCCGTCAAATTAAAACTTCCCGCGATGAGCAGCACGCCCACCACCGAAAGCGTCAGCGCCAATTCATAGCTGATCATCTGCGCCGAGCTGCGCAAGCCGCCCAGCAACGGATATTTGCTATTCGATGACCACCCCGCCAGCGCCACTCCATACACACCCAGTGCGGTAATCGCGAATAAAGCCAGAATCCCGATGTTCACATTCGGCGGCAAAATTCCCAGGTAGATCGTTTGTCCCAATATCTTCCAGGGCAGGGGGTCCGGCCCAAACGGAATAATCGCAATGGAAGTCAGCGCCAGTGCCAGCGCCAAAAGTGGCGCCAAGAAATAAACAAAGCGATCCACCCCCGCGGGAGTCGGATCTTCCTTGAATAAAAATTTCAGCCCGTCCGCCATCGGCTGCAGCAACCCGTGCGGCCCCACGCGGTGCGGTCCCCAGCGCGATTGGATGTGCGCAACCACTTTGCGCTCAAACCATGTCAGGTAAGCGTTCACGGTCAGCACAATAAAAAGCAGCAGCGCCACTTTCGCAACCGTGATGATCAGCCACGCGTTGGCGTACAGGAAAGCGTTCACGAAGTGACTTCCGTCTCCGCCGCTTCCGGTAGAGATTCCATCATGGTGCAGAATCTTCCCAAGGTACCGCTGGTAAACAGCGTGTCATGCGCAGAACGAATCAATCCCACCGGCACGTCATACGGCGCGTGGCCATTCCGGCTGAAACCCAGATGCGTGAGCTCCGCTGCGCCTTCCAACAATGCGCCCGGCTGCACGCTATAACCCGGCACCGTCTTGCGAATTTCTTCAAAAACCGCAGCCGGCGACTTGTAGTGAAACGCTTTTCCCAGTCCCAGCCGTTCCACTTGGTGCGACACGATGCGCAGCAAATCAAAATCCGAGCGTGTCCCCATAATCTCCACGCCCTTGCGCAACATTTGTATTTCGCCCGCCGTGTTCGTTACCGTGCCGTCCTTCTCGTAAGCCGACGCCGCCGGAAAAACAACGTCCGCCTGTTTCGCCGTCTCCGTCAAAAACATTTCGTGCACGATCAGCAATTCCAATTGCCCGCGCCCGGCGCCCAGCGCCCCAAAATGCGCCAATGGATTCGCGCCCATCACGTATAACGCTTTCAATTTTCCGGATTGTGCCGCTTCCACCATTTGTGGCGTGGTCATACCCGCGTGCGACGGAATCACCCCGCCCCAGATTTCCTCCAGCTTCTCCCGAGCCGCAGCATTATCGGTATACGCATATCCCGGCAACCGATCAGGCAGTACGCCCATATCAGCTGCGCCGCGCGAATTGGCATAATCGCCCAGCGCCATGTAGCGCGTCCTCCCCGGCAGCTTCGAACCAAAATTCGCCAATAACCCAATCGCCGCGCCGGAAACTTCCTCCCCAAAAACAATCGCGACGTCCGACTCCGCTTCCAGCGCGGCCTTTAACTGCACCAACTGCTCCACCAATCCCGGCGTCAGATTTCCTTGCTCATGCGCCAGATATCCGAGCGCTGCGCCTTCGTGCCCGGCCTGAATCTTTACAAACTGCGTAGCCTTGCGCTTGAGCTTGATCTCGTTCGCATTAATAACGAAAAGCTTCGTTCCAAAGTGCCGAATCCCCGACCGAATCTGCCAAGCCACCAGCGGATTCTGATTCGTCGGATCGTTTCCAATCACCAGCACTGCTTTCGATTGGTACAACTGCTCCATCGTCAGCATCGAATCGTGCGCGCGATCGCCCAACGCCGTAATCAAACCGGTGTAGTCCACCGTGCGATGATGATCCACATTGTTGGTACCAAATGTCTGCCGCGCCAGCCGCTGAAATAAATAATTCTCTTCGTTCGACGTGCGGTTCGAACCGATAAATCCAATCGCGTCTTTCCCGCCCTTATCAAAAACGTTCTTGAGCTTCGTCGCCGCCGCCTGCGCCGCCTCTTCCCACGAAACGGGATAAAGCTCGCTGCCGCGCCGCAGTAACGGCTGTTTCACGCGCTCCGGGTGCTTGGTGAAATCAAACCCGAATCGCCCCTTAACGCACAAAAAGTCTTTGTTGATTCCGGAAAGGTCCCGGTTGTTCGAACGCATGATCTCGTGATTTCTCACGCTCAGCGTGGTCTTGCAGCCATTCGAACAATGCGTGCAAATCGTCGGCGCGTATTTCATCTCCCATGGCCGCGTCTTATACCGATAAGTCCCGCTGGTCAGCGCCCCCACCGGGCAAATATCAATGCACATCCCGCATTCTTCGCAATCCAGGTGGTCCCCGCGATTGGGAATAATCACGCTGTTTGCGCCGCGCATCCCCACGCCCAGCGCCTTCACATCCATACCTTCGTCGCAAACGCGCACGCACCGGAAGCACAAAATGCAACGCGGCGCATCGTAATACACCAGCTCCGACCACTTTTCTTCCGGCCGGTGAATCTTTTCCTCGATGAACCTGCTGCTGTCCGCGCCGTAGCGGAAAACCATGTCCTGCAATTCGCACTCGCCGCCCTTATCGCACACCGGGCAATCCAACGGGTGATTGGTCAGCAAAAATTCCAGCATGTACTTCCGCGCGTTACGCACCTGCTCGGTATTGGTGCGCACGATCATGCCTTCCGTCGCCACCAAAGTGCACGCCGTCTGCAGCTTCGGCATCTTCTCCACTTCCACCAGGCACATGCGGCAAGCCGCCTGCAACGACAATCCCGGGTAGTAGCAGAACGACGGCACCTCCGTGCCAATGCGCCGCGTCGCTTCAATCACCAACGTCCCGGGCGACACTTGCACGTCCCGGTCATTAATCTTCAGCGTGATAAGTTTTTGGTCAGCCATTGAGTAAGGTCATTCGTCTATCGAGAACCAGCCAGCACCGCCTCAGCGGATTTGTACGCGCAACGCCCGTGCAGATGATCTTCAAATTCGTTCCGCCATTTCTGCACAATACTGATCGTTGGCATCGCCGCGGCATCACCAAGCGGACAGAAACTTCGCCCCAAAATATTTTTGGAAAGCTCGCTGAGCATGTCGATGTCCTGCTCACGCCCGTATCCGGCATGCAGCCGCTCGAGCATCTTACGCAGCCACGTCGTTCCTTCGCGGCAGGGAATGCACCATCCGCACGATTCGTGCGCATAAAAATGCATAATCCGCCGCGCCATGTCCACCATGCAGGTATCTTCGTCCATCACCACCATGCCGCCGGACCCTAACATCGACCCTGCTTTGGCCACCGAATCGTAATCCATCGGAATATCGATCTCGTCGGCGGTCAGCAGCGGACAAGAACTGCCCCCCGGAATCACCGCTTTCAATTTCTTGCCGCCAGTAATCCCGCCGGCCATCCCGTAAATAAATTCCTTCATGTTCATACCCAGCGGAATTTCGTAAATCCCAGGCCTGTTCACGTGTCCTGCGACACACAGCAACCGCGTGCCGCCATTTTTCGGCGTGCCCAGATTCGCGTACGCTTCGCCGCCGCCCAGAATAATTGCCGGCACCGCGCTTAGTGTCTCCACATTGTTAATAATTGTCGGGCAGCCATAGAGTCCAACTACAGCAGGGAAGGGGGGTTTGATTCGTGGATAACCTCGCTTGCCCTCGAGCGATTCCATCAGCGCCGATTCTTCGCCGCACTCATACGCGCCCGCGCCGGTATGAATCAGCAAATCATAATCAAATCCCGACCCAATAATGTTCTTGCCCAGATACCCGCGTTCGTACGCTTCGGTGATCGCGCCCTGCACAATATCCAGCACGTAACGATATTCGCCGCGAATATAAATAAATCCCTGATGCGACCCAATCGCGCGCCCGGCAATCACCATGCCCTCAATCAGCTGGTGCGGATCCATTTCCATCAATGGCCGGTCTTTGCAAGTTCCCGGCTCGGACTCGTCCGCGTTGCAAATCACATATTTCGCTTTCGGCGAATCCTTGGGCACGAACGACCACTTCATCCCGGTGGGAAATCCCGCGCCGCCACGCCCGCGCAGGTTCGATTTCTTCATCTCATCAATGATCGACTCCGGCGTCATCTCCTTCAGCGCTTTATCCAGCGCCTGATAGCCGCCGTTCTGCAAAAACACGTCAATCTTGGGCGAGTTCTCAATGCCCCAACGCTTGCTGATCACCGGAATCTCGCCTGGTTGTCGCTCGTGCAGTGCCCCGGAAATAACCGGCACCGGCTCGGCTTTCCTGCCGAAGTCCAGTTCCTGTATCAAGCGATCAAATGTAACGGGCGTCAGGTTCTCGTAAAAGTCATAATTAATCTGCATCGCCGGCGCCCCCGTACAAGCTCCGATGCATTCCACTTCTTCCAGCGAAAACACCCCGTCTTTGGTAACTTCCTTGTGCCCAATCTCAAGCCGCTTCTTCGCGCGATCCAACAATTCATTTCCGCCACGCAGCATGCACGCGACATTGGTGCACACCTGCACGTGATATTTCCCCATCGGCTTGCGATGCAGCATCGAGTAATACTCGAGAGTCTCCGCGACCTCCACCGTGCGCAACTCCAGCCGCGCCGCAATTTCCGCAATGACCTCATCGCTGATATACCCAAACTCATCCTGCGCATACATCAGCATGGGAATCAGCGCGCTGCGCTTCAGCGGATACGCATTCTGTAGCCGTTCGAATCGTGCCGTAAGTCCGGGCGACATTTGCAGTGCCATCTAGCGATCCACCTCGCCCAGCACGATATCGATCGTCCCGATGCACGCAATCACATCCGAAATCAGCTGCCCTTTCACCAATTTCGGCAAAGCCTGCAAATTTATGAACGACGGCGAACGGAAATGCACCCGCAGCGGCTTCGGCGATCCATCGCTTGCAATAAAGCAGCCCAGCTCGCCGCGAGGCGATTCGACCGTCACAAACGCTTCTCCAGCCGGCGGCGAAAATCCTTCCGTAAAAATTTTGAAGTGATAAATCAGCGCTTCCATCTCCGTCTTCATCTTCTCGCGCGCCGGCGGCACGATTCCGGGCGCCTCAGTTTTGATCGCGCCGTCATCCGTAATCTTGTCCAGCGCCTGCCGCACGATCTTCAGGCTTTCGCGCATCTCCGCCACACGGATCATGTACCGCGCGAAACAATCCGAGTCCGTGCGCGTGGGCACATCGAATTCAAATTCGTCATAGCTCGAATATGGAAACAATTTGCGGTTATCGTAAGCCACGCCCGCCGCGCGAATCGTTGGTCCGGTCATGCTCAACGCAATGGCATCTTCGGCGCTGATATATCCAATATTTTTCGTGCGCCCCATCCAGATGCGGTTTTCCGTCAGCAACGTCTCGTATTCATCCACGCGGCTGGGCATGTATTTCAAAAAACGCTCAATCGCTTGCCGCCATCCCGCCGGCGGCTGCAACGCCACTCCACCGATGCGAATGTAGCTGGTCATCATTCGCTGCCCAGCGAACATTTCAAAAATCTTCAAAATCTCTTCGCGCTCCCGGAAGCAATACAGAAATACCGACATCGCGCCCAAATCGATGGCGTGCGTCCCCAGCCACACCAGGTGCGAAGAAATTCTCTGCAGCTCCACCATCATCACCCGGATGTATTGCGCTCGCTTGGGTACTTCTAAATCCAGCAGCTTCTCCACCGCCATGCAATAAACCAGGTTATTTCCCAGCGGATTCAAATAATCCATCCGGTCGGTCAACGTAATCGCCTGCGAATACGTTTTGTCTTCGCACGATTTCTCGATCCCGGTGTGCAAATATCCGCAATCGGGAACGGCCTTTACCACCGTCTCCCCATCCAGCTCCAACAAAATGCGCAACACCCCGTGCGTCGAGGGGTGCTGCGGCCCCATATTAAGAACCATCGTTTTTGCTTGGCCGATTGCTGTTTCTACCGTGGTCATATGGATGTCTTCGTGAAGCCCAGCGGCATCACCGGAATATCCCGGTAGCCTTCCACCGGATAATCCCGCCTCAGTGGATAGCCTTCCCAATCATCAGGGAGCACAATGCGCCGCAAGTCCGGATGCTCGTTGAAATAAATCCCAAATAAATCAAAAATTTCCCGCTCCAGCCAGTTCGCGCCCGGCCACACCGGCACCAGCGAGTCCAAAACCGGATCTTTTCCAGACAATCGCACTTTTAATCGCAATTTTTCGCGGCGCGAAATACATACGAGCTGATAAACCACTTCGAATCGTGGCTCATAAGGATGGCGATCCAGGCAGGTCGCATCGGTCAGCAAATTAAATTGCATCGAAGCAGCGTCGCGGCAGCGTGCCGCGGTAGCCCGCAACAATTCGCGTGGCACCACAATCGTCGTTTCGCCGCGATATTCCAGCACTTCCGCAACGGCGTTCTTGTCCCACGCGCGCAAGTGCTCGATCGACGACAAGCGTCCGCCTACAACATTAGCGTTTTGGTTGGAATTCTCCGTCAAACTTTTAATCCCGTGCGCCGGTTATTTTTGCCAGTCCAGCGCGCCTTTTTTCCAGAGATACAGGTAACCCACCAGCAGGATGGCGATGTAAATCATCATCTCTGCGAAGCCGTACCATCGCAAGCTGCGAAAAATGTAAGCCCAGGGGTACAGAAAAATCGCTTCCACATCGAACAGAATAAATACCATGGCCACCAGGTAAAATCGCACCGAAAAAGGTTCGCGTGCGTCTCCCGTTGGGGGCACGCCACATTCGTAGGGTTCTTGTTTTACGCGGCTGGGCCGCCGCCAGCCAATTAACACCGAAACAGCGGTCAACATACCGGCGAGGGCCGCTGCGATCAGCAGGTGTACGAGAAGTGGAGCGTAACTATGTAGGTCGGAACCGCCCATAAGCGAAACGTTATAATAACGACTCGACTACCGCTCGGTCAAATCCTCGGCGAGAACGTCTATAATAGTGCCTATTCGCGTTCGTGCTCTGGCGCGCGTTCGTCGGGCCCATCGCTATGATCTTCGGTCATAACACAAATGTTAGCGTCGGCGCCCACAAGTATCACGTGCAAACCGAAGACGCTGGCGCCTCTAGCGCGCTCATCGACACCACCGTATACGCTGGCGGCCGCGTGCTTCATCGCCGCACCAATAATTATCTCGACCTCTTGCCACTCAACGCCGACAGCGAAAAAGCTCTCAAGCTGCGCGTCGATGAACAACACCGTCAGGTGCTGGAAGAAATTCGCACTGGCGTACTCCATCTCCCAGCGCCCACGCCGCCAGCCGCACCATCGCCAACTAAATCGATTTTATCACTAGCCGCAGCAAAAAACGCCGCTCCCGCTGAATCTCTACGCATCGAATTGCTCAACCCAAAAACTTGGCTCGCTGGCAAGCGCGTCACTCTGCAATTGCGTGTCACCGATGCGCAAGCCCACGCAGTCGCCGGCGCAAAAATCACCGCATCCGTATCGGGTGCCGTCGAACCCGCCAATTTCTCCGCGGACTCCGCCGCTACAGGTGAAGCCCGCCTCACCTTCGACATGCCGCGCCGGAGCGATTCCAACGCCGCCTTGATAATCGAAGCCACACGCGGCCCAGCTAAAGCGCAGTTGCGTTTCCAGTTGCGTGCCCGCCAACGCGTTCCAGTCGCCTAGCCAACAGGCATCCGTAGCGAACTTCGCCACAAGTAATATCGGTAGGGTAGAATTGGAAACATGGAAGCGTCTCATGCAATCATTGTCAATGGAGAGCGCCGCGAAACCCCGCAAGGCGCCACGGTAACCGATCTACTTCGCGACCTGAATCTCCCTGCTGCCCGCGTAGCCGTCGAACGCAACCTCGAAATCCTCCCGCGCCTGCAGTGGCCCAACACCGCCATTCAACCCGGCGACCGCTACGAAATAGTCCACTTCGTAGGCGGCGGCTAGCCTTCTTCGCGACTCCACTGCATCCGAGACGAATTTACCGCCTTTGAAGGCAACCCTCGAAGCGCGCACTGCATTCTCAGTGCACATCAATCGTCGCCTCGGTGAGACGCAAAAAATTGAGGTGGTTATCGAGGTACACCCATGCCCGACTTCCTCCCGCGCTTCAGCGCCGCATCCCAAAACTCGAGTGAATCCTGGCTCTCTCGCGTGTGCAGCAATGCACAACAGCTCGCTCACCGCACTGGCCTGAGCCTCTCGAGCGCCAATGGCGCGCCTCTCCATCTCCTGGACCTTCGCAGAGGATCGCGTCTTGGCCGCGCGCAATATGGGTCCATGCTTACGCATGCCGCAATAATTTTGGCGTTGGCCATTTGGACTGTTCATCCCTCCGCGCAAAAACCACCGCGTACACCAGCAGGCGACTCTTCGCGTCAACTAACAGCCCTTTCCCCAGAGCTCTTGCGCCATCTTATGGGCCCTGATCCGTCCAGTGGCTCCGGCAGTGGCGGTAATCGCGATCCGCTTCCCGCGACCTCCGGTCATCTACCAGCGCTATCGTCTATCCAGTTGTTGAAGCCTTCGCTTCCGCAGAAGGTGGATCCGCAACTCGCTGTGCCGCCGACAATCCTCGATCCTGACGCGCCCGCTGTACTCACGGCGGTTGCCGACATCGGGCTTCCATGGATGAAAGAAAAAACCGATTCCGCTGGACCGGGTACAGGTAACGCGATTGGCAAAGGCAAAGGCGACTCGGTAGGGGACCGCGGCAATGGTCTCGTCGGTGAGGGATTTTCCAGTGCCCCGTATCACGCTGGATTCTCCAGACCCAGTTGCGTGTACTGCCCGAATCCGCAGTACACTGACGAGGCGCGCGCGTCAAAAGTGCAGGGAAGTGTGACACTCGAAGTGCTCGTAGCAGCAGATGGACGTGCCGCCCAGGTTCACTTGACCAAGAGGATTGGCATGGGTCTAGACGAGCGCAGCTTGCAAACGGTTCGCGGCTGGCGCTTCAATCCTGCTCGCGACGCCGCTCATCGTCCCATAGCTGGTTGGATCACCATCGAAGTGTTGTTTCGGCTTTACTAACGCAACCTCGAAATTCTTCCGCGTCCGCAGTGGCCGAACACCGTCATTCAACCCGGCGACCGTTACGAAATCGTCCACTTCGTGGGCGGCGGCTAAATTCCTTTTGAATCAAAACTCTCAAATTGGAATTTACCAAAGCAACTTCAAACCGAACTGCACCTGCCGCGAAGCAGTTGAGGTGCCGGTAATCGCCCCAGCCGTTGGTGAAACGCCCGATGGCGTGAACACCACTGCATTGGGCAAATTGAAATTTGCCCGGTTCAATAGATTAAAAATCTCGGCACGGAACTGAATATTCAGACGCTCCGTGATTCGCGTGTCTTTCAATGCGGAAAAGTCCCAAGTGGCCAGACCCGGGCCGACCAACGTATCCCTGCCGACGTCCCCGTAAAATCCGCCGTTTGCCGGGATATTGCTGGGAGCCAAAAACGCATTGGGGTCAAACCATTTGTTCGGGCTTCCAATAGTCACCGCCCCGTTGAACGCTGGATTCGCGAAAGGTCGCACCGGATTTCGCGTGTCCCCATTGTTCGAAGGGTTGTAGCTCAGCTGCGGAGAAAACGGAAACCCGGTCTGCAATGTCACGATCGAGTTGACCGTCCAAGCGCTGATCAGTCTGCTCGCGAAACCTTCTCCATTGCTGAAAAACCGTCCTCCACGCCCGATCGGCAGCGCGTAAGTTACATTTGCTACGGCAACGTGCGTAACGTCGAAACTTCCGCGACCCTTATCGGACCGCAGGTTGAAGGGATTCGACGCTAGCGCTGGTCCGCCCCCCGATGTCGTTGCGTTAACAGAATCCCCGTCATCGAGAACCTTAGAAAAAGTGTAAACGCCACGAAGCGTCAAGCCTGCGCTGAACCGGCGATTCAAATCTACCTGCAGCGCGTTGTAAGAACTAACCCCTTCCGAAAAGTATGTCCAGGTATTCGCGAGAGCGGGATTAGCTTTCGCTGTCGTCGGCACGAAGTACGTGCCCGCCGGCACCGCCGTGCCTGCTACGCCTGCGGGAAAAGTTGCGGGATATGTTGCCGGGCACGGCGCTGCCGGACAAATCACAGGAAAAGGTTGGTTCGCATCGATCCCGATAATTTCGTGGTACCCATGATTGCCGACATATCCCACCGTTAGCGAGGTATTCGGCGAAAGCTGCTGCTGCACTCTCAACGAATAAGAAATCAGCGTAGGCGTTTTCATGTCCGGTTGGACTCCTCCGGGAATGAGCTTCACCGTGGCCGGAAATGGCCCTGCTGGATTGATGGGAAGTTGCGACACCGCTAACGGCGTCGTATAGGTGGGATTAAAAGGAGCGTTCTGATCCGCGCGATATCCCAAAGCATCCTGCAGGTCGTTATACATCCCGAATCCCGCGCGAACTACCGCGTGGTCGTTGAACGGACTCCACGCCACGGCCACGCGCGGCTGCGGCAAAAATTTTGCGTTGTTTACCGTAAAGAGCGCAGTTCCGATGCGCGGATCCGTGGAGATAATTCCATTTGAAAATGTGTAGTTCGAAGCCCGGCTGTGCGCTTCGTTCCAGCCAGTCGTAAACTCATCGCGAAAACCCAGCGTGACAGTTAGCCTTGGACGAATCCGGAACGTGTCTTGCACGAACCACGCGCCAAGCAGCGAGCGCCAATTCAATTCCGTGGGAGCCGGATCGAACAAAAAGCTCGAAACCGTGCCCTTCAAAAACGTCTGCAAGCTGGTAAAAGTCGCCTGCCCATACTGGCTCAGCGCAATCGTTTCGTTGGATTGAAATTGCTGGAACCACCCACCGAATTCCAGCTGGTGACGCCCGCGCGTCATGGTCAGATGATCCTCGTAGGTATATAAATTTCGTGCGATTCTCAAGTTGCTGCCGTTGTTACTGCCCGCCAGTCCGAGCTGCGCTTGCGGATTGGACGCCGCGCTTCCTCCCACCACCACCGCTCCAACTGGAAGTCCGACTAGAAATCCCGGCACGCTCGCCGCTGGAGTTCCCGGCGTCGGTTCGCCGGTAAAGAAATAACCTGCGCGAGAGAACCCCGCTCTCGCGGTGTTGACCAACGATGGCGAGAAAACATGTGTTTCCTCGAAGGACAGCACTTGTTCCCGCAGCGTGACTACGTCGCTGCTGAATGGATCAAGCGGCGTAGCCGTGAAATCGTCGCCGTCATCAATCGTATAAATCCCCGAAAACGTATCGCGCGAGGAGAACGTGTGATCCACACGCACCGTGCCGAAATCCTCGCGCACCGTTTGCAGCGGGCTGCCGAACACTTCGGCAATCCCGCTGAAATCCGGTGCGCCTGCGGGCGGGGTCGGCCACAAATTCAGCAGCGGCTGAACACTTGGTACAGCCGCGGCGCGCGAAGCTGCGTCGGGAACGAAGGTGGCTGAAGTCTGGTGCAAGTGTTGGCGAAATACCTCGTAATTCGCGAACAAAAATGTTTTGTCGCTCTGCAGCGGACCGCCGATCGAACCACCAAACTGGTTACGCTGGAACGGCGGAGCATCTCCTTGATCGAAGTAATTCGGCGCATCCAGCGCATTGTTACGTAGAAACTCAAATGCCGCCCCGTGCCATTCATTCGATCCCGATTGCGTCAGGATCACCACTTGCCCGCCCGGGTGTTTGCCAAATTCGGCTCCGTACGAATCGCGTTGCACATTGAATTCGCGCACCGCGTCAACACCTAGAAGCATACCGCTCGTCCCCCCCGGCTGCATGTTGTTCTCCGCTGCCCCGGTATATTCCACTCCGTTCAGCAAAAAAAGATTTTGCTGCGGCCGGTTCCCGGAAACCGCGAAGTTATTTCCGGTTGTGGAATTCGAGATTCCCGTCCCCCCAGTCTTTAGCGAGGTGAAGTTCACGATCCCCGGATTGAGCGGCAGCAACAAGTCATAGCTGCGCCCATTGAGAGGAAGGTCCTTCACCTGCTGCTCACCAACGAGGCCGGAAATGTCTTGCGTGGTAGGGCTCACCAGCGGTGCATCTTCAGACACTCGTACCTCGGCCTTCACGGCTCTGACTTGTAGCGTGAGATCTACAATCGCTTCCTGTCCCACGACGAGCCGGATTCCGCTTCTGATCGCTTCCTGGAAGCCGCTCTTGCTCACTGAAACTTCGTATGGACCAATCGCGAGCGATACAATCTGGTAGCGTCCCGCGTCATCGGTGATAGCCGTTCGCACCGCCCCCGTTTCGGTGTTCCTCGCGTTCACCGTTGCCGACGCAACCGGCGCCCCCGATGAATCGGTAACCACGCCCGCAATGCTCGCAGCCACTTGCCCCCGCACGGGCTGCAACCAACACATCGCCATGAACAGCGCAAATCGACTCCAACCAAATCGCCAAAAGCCGTATTCCAGTGCAGGACGCTTGCGAACACTCATCGAACCCCCCAGCCAACCAAAAGTGAGTGCCCACAATTCAATACGCTTCGTATCGTTATGTCAAACCGATTTAAGGTTGTCTTCGCCAGCGGGGTGGGATGGAGATGCCTTTTGGATCACCATCACCGTCAGCATCAGAAACTGATAATTCGACGTTCGATTGATTCATCGCGTGCATCAACGATTCGATTTTTTCACGACTCATTCCAACTCCCAGGACCGAATATCCTCCCAACACGAAAGCCATAACGAGCCTGCGCATAATCAATTTGAATGACATTTTTCCCTTGGACGAACGCATAAAGCATTTGCACGCGATCGTTTGCACGTGATCGCGGAGACGCGATGATCGCGAGGAGACTTCAATTTGGTGATGATTGACTGCGGGAGCGGAGAGCTACCGAATCGGGGGAGGCCGTGGAGAGAAAACAGAAAGCGACGGAGCGAGCTGCGGAATGCAAGTGTCTTTTCGCTTCGGGGCTACGGCAATGACGACAAGCGCAACAAAGAACCACTCAGGAACGAGTAATTTTAAGACCAGCACAGCGCCTGGCGCTGCCAGCGCCACCAACAAAGCTGCCGCCAGGGACAGAAAAATGATTAAATTATGTGCACTACCGCCAGCCTTCATAAGCCCCATGCTACGTCGAACCGGCGCTCCTATCAGGAATAGTTTTCAGCCCCTTGACCTATTTCGCATAATGCGCGGCGCCCATAAAATGCAGCGACACGTAAGGCTCATCCCCGACCACCCAACTGTCATGCGCCACCGGCGGAATGTAAAACAAATTTCCCGGAGTCAATTCCATCTGCCTTCCATCAGCAAAAGCAGCCACCGCGTGTCCTGACACAACCAGCCCCACATGTTCCACTTCGCAGAGCGGCGTGCCCGCCAGAGGAGCTACGTCCTGCGACCACTTCCATCCAGGTTCGTAGCACGCGCGTCCAATGGTCATTCCACCGATATGCACAATCTCAAGTCGCCCTTTGTCAAAAACGCGCACCTCATCCGGGCTTTCGAATCGCTTCAAAATAGCTTCCTGCATGATTCCACCTTCCGCGCACTGCGGTAATTACAACGAGCCAGGCGAGGAGAGTAATTCCTTTTTTGCAACTCTGCCGCGTCACCAGCTACTTCGTTGAAACTTGACGAGTCTACATGCCCCCAGTAGGCTCATGGCACATGCGCTCGCTATCCAGGAAAACCAAATTGGCCGTGCTTGGATTGCTGGCATTGGGCATCATCGCGTATCAGGCCAGCAGCCTCCTTCACCTCGCGACCTTCAGCGGCTCCAAATTGCTCTACGCTATGCGCGACGTCAATCCTTATTACATCGTCCTTGCCATGGTGGCGATTTATTCGTGTTACGGCATTCGCTCCCTGCGCTGGCAAGTCTTCCAGCGCAACATCGGCAGAACAAATTTCTGGCAAATTTATAAGCTCACGCTGGCCGGGTTCGCCGCCATTTTTCTACTCGGCCGCGCTGGCGAACCCATCAGGCCGCTGCTGCTGGCAAAAAAGCAGGACCTGCCCATTGCCGACACTTTCGGCATTTATGTCCTCGAGCGTATTTTCGATATGGCCAGCGTTGCCGTCATCGCCGGTGTGGGCCTGGTCCTCTTTGGCATGCGCCCGCATGCAGGTGATATGGCCAGCGAACTGGAAACCGCCGCCAAAACCACCGGAACAATCTTGTTCGCGGGCGTTCTGGCCGCCACCATCGCATTGATCTACATGCGCGTCCACGGCACCGCTCTTCTGGAGCGCCGGCTGCAAACCACGATTGAGTCCGGAGGATGGCGTAGTTCCTTCGCGCGCATCGTGCTGGGCTTCATACGCGGAGTGCAAACCATCCGCACCTGGAAAGATTTAATTCTCGCCACCGTTTATTCCGGAATGCACTGGTTCGTTGTCGCACTCGTCTACTACTGGGTGTCCCACAGTTTCACAGGAACGCTCCACACCCTCGGCCTGGCCGACTCACTGCTGATTCTGGCATTTACTCTGGTGGGTTCGACCATTCAGTTGCCAGGCATTGGCGGCGGCTCGCAAGCGGGCGCCATCGTTGCGTACACAGCGATTTTTGGAGTAGAAAGAGAACCCGCGGTGGCAGCTTCCATGGTGCTGTGGGCCATTACCTTCGCGGGTTGCAGCATACTGGGCGTCCCCATGCTGGTTCACGAAGGATGGAATTTGCGCGAACTGAAACGTATGGCCGCGGAAGAAAAAAAAGAAGTGGCCGTCGCCTTGAAATGAGCGCGTTGGAATTAAGCTCATTACAATAAGTAAGAATGATAACTTTTTGCGAAGTCGGAGAATTAAATTATCGCCGGCTGCCTATCTGACAGGAGATGACCTCGAGTGAAGTGCCCCTTCTGCGCCCACATTGACGACAAGGTGATCGATTCACGCGAAGGCCGTGCCGGCGACACCATCCGCCGCCGCCGCGAATGCCTCAAATGCGCGCGCAGATTTACCACCTATGAACGCATCGACGAAATTCCCTACATGGTCGCCAAGAAAGACGGCCGCAGAGAGCGCTTCGAGCGCCAGAAAATTTTGCAAGGTCTGCTCAAGGCTTGCGAGAAGCGCCCGGTAGCTACTCCGAAACTGGAAGCCATCGTGGACGAGATCGAAGGCGTCGTACACGAAGCCACTGAGCGCGAACTGACTACTTCGGAAATCGGTGAAATGATCATGCGCGGCCTGAAAAAGCTCGACAAGGTGGCTTACGTACGTTTTGCATCGGTCTACATGGATTTTAAGGATGTGCAGGAATTCATGTCGGAGTTGAAAGGCTTGCTGAAAGAGCGCACTAAAAAGTAATAGAAGCTAAACAGAAACAACGACACCATAGGGGACCCATGCGGAAATCGATCATCGGAGTTGTGATTTTACTGGCGGCCAGCGGCGCTTACCTCGGGGCACAGACGCAGCGTCAAGAGAAAGTCGACGCCGAAAAGATTCGCGCGCACGTCAAGTTTCTCTCGAGCGACCTCCTCGAAGGCCGCGGCATGGGCCAGCGCGGCAGCGACATCGCCGCCGAATACATTGCCACGCAATTCGCGCTGGATGGACTGGAGCCAGCTGGTGATCAGGGCAGCTACTACCAGGAAGTTCCCATGGTCAGCATCACCACTCTGCCAGACACAACTGTGTCTCTCATTCCCAAAAACGGCGAACCGCTGCAACTAAAAAATCTCGACGACTTTGTGATCCACAACGAAACTCAAACAGACGTCGCGGACATTGACGCCCCCATCGTTTTCGTCGGTTATGGAATCACCGCGCCCGAATATATATGGGATGACTACAAAGGCGTAGATCTGAAAGGAAAAGTCGCGCTGCTTTTCGTCAATGAGCCCACCTCCGACGATCCCAACTTTTTCAAAGGCAAAGCGCTGACCTACTACGGCCGGTGGACTTACAAATATGAAGAAACGGCGCGCCACGGCGCTGTTGCCACACTGATCATTCATCGCCGTGATCTGGCCAGCTACGGCTGGGAAGTCGTGCGCAATTCGAATGGCAAAGACAAGTCCTACCTCCGTCTGGATGGAACCCCGCACTTGCAGGGCGCCTCCTGGATTCAACTCGACGTCGCCAAAAAATTGGCAGCCATGTCGCAAATGGACATCGACAAGATGTTTCAGCAAGCCCAATCGCGCGATTTCAAACCCGTCGAATTACCAGTGCGCCTGAAAGCTCACGTCGTCAGTACCGTCCGTCCGTTTAATTCCAGAAACGTTCTCGCCATGCTTCCAGGCAGTGACCCCGCTCGACGCGACGAAACCGTGATGTACACCGCGCATTACGACCACCTGGGTATCGACACCAGCGCGAAAGGCGACAACATTTACAACGGCGCGGTAGATAACGGCACCGGCTGCGGCATCCTTCTGGAACTCGCGCGAGTCTGGTCGCACTCAGTTCAGCAGGCCCCGCCGCGATCCATTTTATTTGCCGCGGTCACCGCCGAAGAACAAGGCCTGCTAGGCTCGGAATTCCTGGGCAAGCATTCGACAACTCCAGTTGGAAAAGTAACCTTGGATTTAAATTACGACGCTGTAGCACCCATTGGCGACCCCGAAGAGATAGAAATCAGCGGCGCCGAACGCACCACGTTTTACCCGGAGGTAGAGAAGACCGCTCAGAAATACGGCTTGGCCATTCGCCCAGACGCACAACCGGAAGCAGGCCACTACTACCGCTCCGATCATTTCAGCTTGGCCCGCGTGGGCATTCCTTCGTTTTCAATCAGCGAAGGAATGAAATTCAAAGGCCACGATGAAGCCTGGGGCAGAGCCCAAGCCAAAGACTACGTCGAGCATCATTATCACCAACCCAGCGATGAATATCGGCCCGACATGGACTTCACCGGCCTGGCTAAAGTCGCGCAGTTCGGTTACGACCTCGGCCTCCAAGCCGCATCGCAACCCGCCCTCATCCAATGGCAAGCAGGCGACGAGTTCGAATCCGCCAGAAAAAAAGCCGGACAATAGCTTCGGTCCTCAACCAAAAGCTCACACGGTGCGTGTCCGGAGCCTTCTCGCTTATCCAATCAACCCTCGATTTTCAGGGTGGGTCTTGAAGTTTTCTAGAATTGGTGGCCTTGAAGCTTCGTAGTATTTTCCACGCAAGCGCGCGACCTGATAAATCTCGTCACCGCTCAAATGGGTTCAAGTTCTAACCACCGGATGCAAGCTCAGTATCCAAATCAAAATGCCAATCGGAATTCCCACCGCCGCAATCGCCATGACTAACATAACCACCAGAAACATCCAATCCCGCCCGGTGTGGTATCCCGGTTGCTCCCTCTCGCGCATCAGTAACCGGTAGTTCCGCCGATTCGCTTTCCAGACCACGTGGAAAATGTCGCCAACGACAGGTATTGCTCCCACTACCGTTTCCAGGAGCACATTGGCAATCATGCGCATCAACGTGACGGTTCGCGCGCCGCGCTGCCACGACGCAATCACAATCAAAAACGATGCGGTCCCCGCCATCGCGTCGCCGATCCCCGGTATCCACCCGATCAGCGCGTCAAGTCCGAATCGAATCTTGGTCCCGGGGATTTGAAATATATCGTCGAGCAGCGCCGCAATATAATCCAAATGCTCGTCTGAGGTGAGTTTGCGCGGCATGCCCTGAACCACTTTACTATCATGCGGCGCGCGATAGGATCTAGGTGAAGTCCTCGCATGGCACGATGCCTCGCGATGCTGGAATTGCTCCAACATTTGGCCCAAACGAAGCCGCTGTGACGCAGCCCTTCCCTCGGAATCGAACTCCAAAGCAAATCACGCAGATTTGTGCTTAGTCGACGGTTCCACGAGCGTCCGAGTTGGACGAGTGTTTAGAACTAGGCCGCAGAGGTAAAACGATTAAGCCCCGTTAACGTTCCGCGCATGTAACCGCAACTAATCTCGCTTTGAGCCCGTCAAATAGCCAGGGAGGAAAGCCAATACGGACCCTTCTGATGTTTTTCGTCGTAGCATTTAGTGGGTACGTCGCTCAAGCTCAGAACGATGCTGCGCAGCTCGCTC
>DATHGV010000017.1:0-3074 GCA_035490135.1 Candidatus Methylomirabilota bacterium | reverse complement strand
CGACGCCGCGGGCGACATCTAGACCGTCGGCTGCGCCGAACTGCAATTCCCTGCCACCGTCAACGATGGCGAAGGCCCGCGCGTGGTTGGAGCCGTCGCTGAACCACTGCATCGTGCCCGTCCCATCCGGGTTCACTGTGTAGGTTCCGACGATCGGGTTATCGGCGGTGCCACGTTGAATGACGAAGCCGCCCAGATCGGCGGTATCATGAAACTTAAACGTGCCAAGTCCGTCAAACCACATAACGCCGGCGGCATCGAGCGGAATGTTTGTCGTGTTTTTAGACGGATTGCTAGATCCTAAGTGCCAGCCGTCTGAGCTGTATCCGTAAACGCCAGTGAGGCTTGCATTGGTATAGTTCGTAGCGAATGGACCGCTCGCATTAACCTTTGGGACTAGCGACAAAGCTAGACCAAAGAGCAATGCGACCAGCGCCGTTCTGTTTTTTAATGTCATTTTCATAAGTGTTATTTCCTTTTGTTGTTTTGGCCTTCCGTGACTTCTCAGCGTGAGAACTCGTTTCTAGCCATTCACTGAGGTACTCCGTAAAATTTGGCTGGGCGTTACGCGGAAAGTCGGGAAAACCGCAGATGACACGGATGTCACGGATGGGATTTCTTGACTGGCGTCCGCCGCGGCGGACGCCATACAATTGGATGCCCGATTGGGCGCGCCGGGTACGGCCTACGTTTTTGTATCCGTGTTATCCGCGCAATCTGGGCGAATTTTATTTTGGCGCGGATTCACGGCTGCTTTTCCTCGCAGAGTTTTTGGAAAGCGGGATCGCCGCGCAACGGATCCCAGATCGGATCGAGTCTAAGAAGGGCCGGCGTAATGGGCGTCCGGCCGGCATTCGAGGAATAGGGCGTTTGTAACAGGTGGGCGAGAGTTGAGATCGCGCGGCCGTTCTCGCCCAAGATTGTCTGAACTAACGCCAGGTACTCTTCCAGCCCGGATCTCTCGAGTGCATCTTTAGCACTTGGCAAAAGCATGATTGCACGCTCCGCTGCCTTTCGGGCCGAGGCCTTCTCTCCGATCAGAGCGTTAGCCTGAGCCACCGCGAGCCAAATGGCTGCATGATCCGACTGAGTTTTGCAAACCCCCTCCAGGATATTATGCGCTTGTTCAGCGGTTACCTTTGCGCCAGTGCTATCACCAGCAGCCAATTGGGCCATAGCTAGGTCGAGCTGGAGCATAGCGTGCGTGCCCTTCATGGTTTCAGGTTCGAAGCCTCCCCCAGCGATCATTTCACCTTCAGTTTGAAGTTGAGCCAGTCGAGCTTGCAGCAATCGAATGGCTTCACCGTAGTTTCGTTCAAACATGAATTGAGTGATCTTGCTCTCGAGGACACCTGGAGTCTGCGCGGTTATTTGTGACAGGCATCCGGCGGCTTGTTCCAAGTTGCCTTGCGCCTGATAAATGTTGGCCTTTGACGCCATCACATCCGGATTGTTTGGGGTAATGTCCAGCGCTTGATCATAGAGCTTTAGCGCCGTCGGAAATTGTCCAAGCATGCCAAAATACCATGCCGTTTCGGCAAGTAACTCCGCATTAAGTGGATCCAGGGCGAGGGCTTTCTCGAAGTAGTCAATGCTTTGATCCCAATGTCCCTCGGCTCGGGCAACTCTGCCCAGAGCCGCCGCTACCTCGCTGTTGCCCGGCAACATTTTGCTGACACGACCAAACGTGGTTTTAGCAGCCCCGTAATCATCCAGTACCCAATATTGATAACAGCCCAGGGCAAGCAGGGTTTCAGGCGAGTCCGGCGCCAGTTTCTGCGCATTCTCCAAAGCCCTCTTCGCTGCATCGCGCATGTTGCCGCCGCTGCGAGCGTTGCGAAAGTAAAGAAGCGCCTCGGCACGAGAAAGCCGTGCCCAGGCAAGCGCAAACTTGGGGTCAAGCTGCACCGCCCGCTCATAAAAACCAATGGCTTTTATTAGGAGATCAATCCAGGCCCCGTTGCGTGCTTCAAAAGCCAGGCCGCGCAGATACGCATCATAAGCCTCCGGATTGTTTGTTGGTTTAACTGCCAACGTTTGCTCCTCGCGACCTGTTAGCTTCGCTTGCAAGGAGTCCGCGATTCGTTTGGCGATCTCGCTCTCAACCCCAAAGATGTCAGTCAACTTGCGATCGTAGGTGTCCGCCCAGAGGTGGGAATCGGTTTGCGCGTTAATCAACTGCACATTGACCCGCACCTGGTCGGCCGCTTTTTGCACGCTGCCTTCAAGAATGTTCGCTACCCCAAGTTGCTTCGCTATCTGCCGCAGATTCCTTGGTTTGCTTTGATATTGCTGCGTGGAAGTGCGCGAAATGACCTTTAAGCCTGCAATGCTGGCCAGCCGCGTCAGAATCTCCTCCTGGATGCCGTCCGCGAAATATGCGTTATCTGAATCGGGGCTCAGATTTTCGAACGGCAAAACGGCGACTCCGTTTGTTACCGGATGACGAATAAATTCACTTTTCCAAACGATCCAGCTAGCAGCTGCCGCTAGTGCGACCAAGGACGCTGCCAGAAGCGCCCTGGATGGATTGCGCCGCACCCATTTCTTTCCGCGAGCGAAAATGCCAGTGCGACGCGCCTGAATCGGTTCATGCTTTAGCCAGCGTTGTAAATCTTCGGCCAGCGCGTGAGCCGAAGCGTATCGACGCTTTGGATCTTTCTCGAGGCATTTGAGGCAGATTGTGGAGAGGTCGCGATCTACTTTCGGATTTACCTGGCGCGGTTGCCGCGGCTCGGTATCCAAGAGAAGCTTGATCGTCTCGTAGGTTGTTCCACCGGCAAAAGGCGGCTGACCTGTCAGCAATTGGTAAAGAACTGCGCCAAGTCCATAGACATCCGTGACGCTGCTGATAGCCGCGTTGTCTCCCACAGCTTGTTCAGGCGCCATGTAACTGGGCGTGCCCAAAACTTCCATCGTGCGCGTGACCGTGCTCTCCGTCTCGGCCAAGCGCGCGAGACCAAAATCTGTCAGATGCGGTTCGCCTTTTTGATCCAGCAAAATGTTTCCCGGTTTGATGTCGCGATGGAGAATTCCATGTTCATGCGCGTAATGGACGGTGCGTGCGACCTTCG
>DATHGV010000016.1:0-29220 GCA_035490135.1 Candidatus Methylomirabilota bacterium | reverse complement strand
CGTATCCGCTACCGATCCTTTCGCTTTTATTGGACTGCCGCTCATTCTCGGCGCTGTGGCGTTTTTGGCTTCTTACCTACCGGCACGCCGCGCTGTGCGCATCGATCCATTGACGGCTCTTCGCTATGAGTGAAACAATTTTGGTTTTATTGCTACGCGAAATGCGCGTTGCGGCTAACCGCGGCCGTGAAGTTCGATAAGAGGAGCGACGTGGAACCTTTAATCCAGTTTAGAAATCTCGAGAAATCCTATGACGCCGGCGGCAGCAAATTTTTTGTGTTGCGGCGCATCAATCTGGCAATTCAACAGGGCGAATTTGTAACCATCATGGGCCCTTCGGGCGCCGGGAAATCCACATTGCTCAGCATTATCGGGATGCTGGACAGCGCGTGGACTGGCGAATATTACTTTCTTGGCGAGGCCGTCCACCAACTAAACGCCAAGAAGCGCAATGAACTCCACAAGGCCAACATTGGCTTTGTTTTCCAGAGCTATCACCTGATCGACAATCTGACCGTTTTTGAAAACCTGGAGGTGCCGCTCTCCTATAAGAATGTTCCTCACAAGGAGCGGGTGAGCCTGGTGTGCGACGCTCTGGACCGCTTTCATATCGTTGGAAAAAAGGATTTATTTCCCAATCAACTTTCCGGAGGCCAGCAGCAACTGGTGGGCGTCGCGCGCGCGGTCATATTGCATCCGAAGTTGCTGCTCGCGGACGAGCCCACTGGCAATCTCCATTCCGCGCAGGGCGACGAAATCATGGAGCTTTTCAAGAAATTGAATGACGGCGGCACCACCATCATTCAAGTCACCCACTCGGAGCGCAACGCCGCTTACGGCAATCGCATCGTGCAACTGAAAGATGGCTGGGTGGTAAACGAAAGCGCGGCCGCGACGGTTCAATCCGCATAACGTTAGCTAACTTTCAAGAGTCCGATTCAGGTCGGCGGCTATGTCAGTCCTCGCGTTCTTGGCACCCGATAACGAAATTGGAATAGACTTCTTCAACAAATGAAAGCTGCCGCCAACCAGTCCTATCGCGTCTTGCTGGCCGACGATCAATCCGACATTCGTGACGCTTTGCGCTTACTGCTGAAGCGCGAAGGATACGAAACGCACGGCGCAGCTTCGCCCGCCGACGCGCTCGCGGCTATAGAGTCGCGCGAATTTGATGCCGTCCTGATGGATTTGAATTACGCGCGCGACACCACTTCCGGGCAGGAAGGCCTCGACCTGCTCACCCGCATACAAATGCTGGACAGCACGCTGCCGGTCATCGTGATGACCGCGTGGAGCAGCGTGGAGATTGCGGTCGAAGCCATGCGACGTGGGGCGCGCGATTTCGTGCAAAAGCCCTGGGAGAATATTCGGCTGCTCTCGATTATTCGCACGCAAATTGATTTACGGCAGGCGTTGCGGCAAGCTTCGCGCCTGGAAGCGGAAAACCGGCTGCTGCGTGCGGAATCACGGCCCACATTTCTGGCCAAATCTCCAGCGATGAATCCGGTGCTCGATTTGGTCGCACGCATCGGGCCATCGGACGCTAACGTGCTGATTACCGGCGAGCACGGCACTGGCAAAGAGGTTGTGGCGCGCACGCTGCACGCATTATCCAATCGCGCTTCCAAACCCATGGTCACGGTGAACGCCGGAGGCCTTTCCGAGGGGGTCTTCGAAAGTGAGCTTTTCGGTCACGTGAAAGGCGCATTCACAGACGCCCGATCCGATCGCGTAGGGCGCTTCGAACTTGCCGACGGCGCAACCCTTTTCCTGGACGAAATTGCCAACGTGCCGCTCAATCTGCAAGCCAAGTTGCTGCGCGTTCTGGAAACGGGGGAGCTCGAACGCGTAGGGTCATCGTCCACTCGCCGCGTCGATGTGCGCGTGCTTGCGGCTACCAACGTGGACGTAAACTCCGAAGCCGCCGCGGGGCGCTTTCGTCAGGACTTGCTCTTCCGCTTGAACACCATCGAGATCTTTATTCCGCCATTGCGAGAACGCCGCGAAGACATTGACCTGCTGGCGCACCACTTCGTTCACGGATATTCGCAACGTTATCGCAAAAGTATAGCCGGCTTCGACTCCGCCGCCACCGCCGCGCTGCATGAACATCTCTGGCCCGGCAACGTGCGTGAGCTCGATCACGCAGTCGAGCGCGGTGTGTTGCTTTCCGCCGGACCGCTTGTTCGCGCCGCCGACCTGGGGTTGCGAGCTCAAGCATCTACCGCCGCCGCGCGGCTAGAAGAAATGCCTCTAGATGAGGTGGAGCGCCACCTAATCCGGCGCACTCTGGCGCGCCACGATGGCAACGTCAGCCAGGCGGCCAAGGCGCTGGGGTTGAGCCGCAGCGCGTTGTATCGCCGTTTACAGAAACACGAATTAGGATGAGGCGCCTCTCTTACGAACGCCGCATACAGCTTCTGGCGCTCGCTGCTGGTCTTCCCGGTTCTTTTATCGCGCTGATTTTGTTGTGGACGGGGTCGTACTCGTCGGGGTCCGCGTGGACACTGACATTTCTCATCCTGAGTCTTTGGCTCGGCTTCGCGCTTTCTCTGCGACACCGAGTGGTGTTCTCTTTACAGACTTTGTCCAACCTTCTCGCGGCCATGCGCGAAGAAGATTTCTCCATACGCGCTCGCGGCGCTCGACCTGACGATGCCATGGGTGAAGTGATGATCGAGGTCAATGCTCTCAGCACCATGTTGCGAGAGCAGCGCTTAGGCGCGATGGAAGCTACTGGGCTGCTTCGCACCATCATCGAAGAGATCGACCTGGCCATCTTTACCTTCGATCATGAAGCCAAGCTCCGGCTGGTAAACCGTGCGGGGGAACGCTTGCTCGGGCGCCCACTGGAACGCCTGCTGGGTTCCACGGCTGCGGAATTGGGTCTGGCTGGATGCCTGGAAGGAGAATCCGCACGAACCATGGACCTTGCCTTTCCCGGCGCGTCGGGTCGCTGGAGTATGCGTCGAGGGTCATTCCGGCAGGGCGGCCTGCCTCATCAACTTGTCGTGCTTAGTGACCTGAGCCGCACACTGCGCGATGAAGAACGCCAGGCCTGGCAGCGCCTCATTCGCGTGCTCGGGCACGAGCTCAATAACTCGCTCGCTCCCATCCAATCCGTTGCTCAGGGGCTCGAAAGCGGATTAAACGCAGCCAATCAGTTGCCGGAATTACAAACTGGACCGGCCTCGCCGATCCTCCAGGATCTCCAAGAGGGCCTGGCCATCATTCGTTCCCGTACAGAAGCGCTCGGACGATTCATGGCGGCCTACGCGCGGCTCGCCAGGCTTCCTAAACCTAAACACTTGCCTGTGCCGGTTGGGGAGTGGGTGCACCGTACCGCGAAGCTCGAGACGCGCGTGAAAGTTTGTATCAAGGAAGGACCGCGAGCCATCATCTCCGCGGACGTCGATCAATTAGAGCAACTGCTCATCAACTTGATTCGCAATGCCGCCGACGCTTCGCTGGAGACGCACGGCAGTGTACAAGTTGGTTGGTCACTGCAAGGTTCGCAAGTAGAAGTCTGGGTGATCGATGATGGTCCCGGTATTCCTAATACCGCAAATTTGTTTGTCCCATTTTTCACCACCAAGCCGGCTGGCTCCGGAATAGGCCTGGTTCTCAGCAGGCAAATTGCGGAAGCACATGGTGGACAGCTGACTCTTGAAAATCGAATTGACTCTCGTGGGTGCGAGGCCCGCCTGCGCTTGCCGTTCTAGTACCCGCCGCTTTCGTTCTTTTTAAATTCTTCGAATAATTTGTCCAAGTTGTTACCACCTGTCCTGGTGCAGGTTGCACCTTGTTCAAGATTTGCACCCCAGTACAGTAGCGGCATGGTGGCAGCAACCCGTAGCCTGCACATGCTACGGGAAACGGTTCCTCCCCGATCTCCCGAGTAATAAAACCTTTGGATAAAACCTTTGAACGTTGACATGACATACGGGCCCGGAAATTACTGTGATTGGAAAATTTGGAAAACGCTTTTGATTTTTGTTACTTTGCTGGCCGCTACGATGACCAATGCAGCTTCGGCGCGGGCGGTTACCTGCGAGTATTCTTCTGGCTCGTGGGCCAACACGGCGTTGTCACAAGGACAAGGATCAACGTTCCGCATAACCTACGACGCGACCCCGTCGATTTCACCAGCGAACGCTATCAGTGGACTGTCGGACGGCTCCGCACAGCAGTATGACAATCTTGCCACGGGGGTGCGATTTAATCCCGCCGGAACGATTGATGTCAGGAACGGCTCGGGGTTCACTGCGGCCGTCAATATCGGCTACCAAGGCGGCGTCACCTATCATTTTATTTTGGATGTCAACGTTGCAAACCATACGTATAACGCTTATGTCGTAATCTTGTCTCGGCAGGTCACCTTAGGGTCAAATGTGGCGTTTCGCTCCGAGCAGAGTGCCGTCTCTTTACTCAATAGCGTGGGAGCGATGAGCACTGCGGGTGGCCTTAGCATTTGCAATATCACTCTGTCGTCCTCGCCAACCACGGTCGCGGGATCCCCATCGACGCTGACCGCCAACGTCAGCAGTTTGAATTTTGGCAGCACCGGACTAGCCAGCAGTGCGCAACGAAGCGTGACATTGACGAACACGGGGAGTTCCAGTGTTACGATTTCAGGTGTTTCCGTTTCCGGCGCTGGATTTACAGCCGGCGGCAGCGCTTCAGGTCTTACCGTAAGTCCCAGTCAGACCGCCACTGTGAGCGCCACGTTCACGCCTTACACCATAGGAAGCTTGGCGGGAAGCCTCACGATAACCAGTAACGCCATAAATTCGCCCGTGACTATTGCTCTGTCCGGCACCGGCGTGTCGTCCTCTACGCATTCGGTGGCACTGTCCTGGACTGCTAGCACTTCGTCCGTAGCGGGTTACAATGTTTACGTCAGTCCCTCTTCCGCCGGGCCGTACTCGTTATTGAACTCGTCGCCGGTGCCAAACACCAGCTACGTAGACACGAACGTGCTGGCCGGCGACACTTATTATTTCCGCATCACTTCCGTAAGTACCTCGTATCAGGAGAGCGCCCCTTCGGCGACTGTTCAAGCGGTCATTCCATAATCAATCTCGGCGTCCTTCATGCAACTGCAACATCCGCGTCGAGGAACTTTAACAATTAACGCTACGGCGCATCACAGCATTTTACTGGTTGGAAGCTAACTCCTCATTCTTAGCGCAGCGCCACAATGGGATCTACTCGAGACGCGCGCAGCGCAGGAATCGCACACGCGGCACCCTGAAGACTAAACTTGGAAGCTCTGGCGGGTGGCAAACGATGCGTGGTGAAACGCCAATTACTGCTGGCGTACGGCGGTGCCGATCACCACTCGTGCGCTATCCACGCCCACCAGGATTATGGTGTTGGCGTTGACCACGTAAGCCCGGAAATTAAACGTAGTCGATGGCGTCGGCGAAGTTGTCAACTGCAACGCATTTCCCTGCGCCCCGCCCAACGTTCCATCTCCTTGTAGCGTCAGCAGTCCACTCACTGGAATGCCCGTGAAGATCTTGCCGTCGCCCAATTCGGTAAAGTCCAACAGGCCGCCAGAGATGTTGTTGGAGCTGGCGCTGGACACTGGAATTACGCCGACAAAATCCTCTTCAAACCCGTTGGCCAAATTCACGCCACTCCAGTTGATGGCGTAGCTCCCCGCCATGGAAGGCGCAGTGAACGTTCCACTCTGTGCCGTGATAGATCCATCCGCAACCACATTGGCCGAATCATCTTGAATGAAGCCTTGCGTCGCGGAAGCCATGTAGAAAACATATTGAAAAGGTTGATTCCTCGTCACGTCGGTGAAGTTCAATGTGCCGCGACCGGTCCCAGCGGCATCGATGGTGAAAGCAACGTTGCTGAATCCACCACTCTTCGGAAAAGCATTTACGCCACCGCTGAAATCCTCGTCGACGCTCAGATTCGTGATGTTTCCATTGGCATCCGAAGTAAATCTTCCTGCCCGCGCCAGCCCCCCAAACACGCCCTGACTGATCGCTGCGCCGCCTACGGCAAACACAAAGCTGCCAGGGAACGCCGCCACCGTGGTCGGTACCGCGGTTTGCGCCGTTGCCGAGCCCGAAGTTGCCGCCACCGTGTCGTTTTCCACCAGCACCAGATGGCTGCCGTCCACGACATAGAAAACGTAACTCAGATTAAGCAGTTGGCTATTCAGCGTGGTGTTGAGCGTCATTGTTCCGCGCCCAAAGTTGCTGAAGTTTGTGGCATCCACCGTGATCGTTCCGGGCTGCAGCGTAATCGCTCCGGTGGGAGAAGCGCCGTCATTCACATCCATTTCGCCGCCCGTGACTCCATTAACGCCATTGGTAGTGAATTGCCCGATGAACGATGCGGAAGTCTGGTTCCCTAAATCCACGCCGGAAACATCAAATGCGTAAGCCGTCGCGAATGTACTGCTGATGCTCTGCAGCCGGAAGTTTCCACTCATCGTGGAGGAGCCGTCCGTTTCAACCATTAAGCCGCTGGAAGTCGAATCCAACGCAATGCTGAACGTAAAATTATCCGCTACGCTGGGATTCACCACGTCCGGGTGGCTTAAAGTGAGCACGCCCCGCCCATCGGAACTCATCGTATAGCTCGAGGCAGGCGCTGCCGTGAAATTAAATGTGCTGAACGACCCGCCATCATTCACGTCTTCAATAGCCATGGTGACGTTGCCCTGCCCGTCGGCGTGAAAGCTGCCGATGCGCGAGATGGAAAGTCCTGCAGTGTTATCGGTGCCGCTCATCGAGAAGGCATAGGTGCCGTTCAAACTCGCGAGTGAGTAAGTGCCCTGCGGGGTTGGTGTGGGCGTCGGCGTAGGAGTGGACGTGCCATTCCCACCGCCGCACGCTGCGGCATATAACCCCAGCGCTAGGCTGCCAGCTAGAAAAATTCGCTCCATGACGAGCTTTCTCATCGCGCAGAATTTCATCGCGCACCCGCCGGAGAAATGATCTTTCCATTCGCGTTAACCGCGGTCGGCAACAGTGGCACACCGTTTTTTGACCGCAGCGCCACGGACTGCGAACCTTTTTGTATGACGCGCGCAACAAAAACATTGCTGTTGCCGAACTGCACAGTTTCGCCGGTAATGCTCACGGAATCGCCTGCCTGCAAAGAAATATTGCTCGCTTGGATAAGTTTCGCGTTGCCGGCGTGCACATCGATCGTGCCCGAAGAAGTTTGCAGAGAAATGTGTGCACCAAGCGGCGGAGTCGTCGACGACGCACTGTACTGCACAATTTTCCCGCTGATCACGCTCTCGCGTGCTACATCATACGCAGCCCCTGCGCGATGACCAGCGCTCAGCTGAATCTGTTGCGCCCGCGCCACAACACCCAACACGAGCGCCGTCACCGCACCAATCGCGCACGCACTTCGCATCCACTTATGTATTTTCATTCCTCACCCTTGAAGAAGTTGCCAGGACACATCGACCCGTTAAATGGGCTTGCCCCTAAAATGGCTGTGAGCCGCCCTACAAATTGAGTTAACTTTTTACAAACAAACGCCGCAACTCAGGCCGGGCCGTCACGCAGGACGCAAACCACACCTGATACACACCCAGCCCTAGTGAGAAAAACACTGCAGAAAAAATAAAGTTGCAGATGAAATTCATTACACGCATTCAATTTACCAGCCACCCGCCGCAATCCCTAGCCGTCGCGCGACGGTTTCTCGGCCCACAGCACATACTTCCGGCACCCTACCGCAAAAGTTCCACTCAAAAATTAAAACCGTTCTCGCGCTAATTCCATTCCACAGCATCTTCCCGTTTGACAGTTTTTCCCGCAGCATCCATAATTCCTTGTACGTCACCTGCGGAGGGCGGATAAGTCCGCGATTCAGTTCGCGGTCCATCACGGATGGCGCCAAAATATATTTTTGTTACTGGCGGTGTTGTTTCCTCACTGGGAAAAGGCGTAGCTGCCTCCTCCATCGGCTGTCTCCTCGAAAGTCGCGGTTTTAAAGTCACCCTGCAAAAGTGCGATCCGTATCTAAACGTCGATCCCGGCACCATGAGTCCGTTCCAGCACGGGGAAGTCTTCGTCACCGAAGATGGCGCCGAAACCGATCTCGATCTCGGCCACTACGAGCGCTTCACCCACGCCAAGCTTTCCCGCGACAATAACTGGACCACCGGCCGGATCTACGAAACCATTCTCACCAAGGAACGCCGCGGCGATTATCTTGGTAAAACCGTGCAGGTAATTCCGCACGTCACCGACGAAATCAAAGCCACCATCAGAAAGGTTTCCGAAGGCGTTGACGTGGTCATCGTCGAAATTGGCGGCACCGTCGGCGACATCGAGTCGCTGCCCTTTCTCGAAGCTATCCGCCAGATGCGCCTCGAGCTCGGCGCCGAAAACACTTTGTTTGTTCACGTGACTCTCGTTCCGTACATTGCGGCCGCCGGCGAGCTGAAGACCAAACCCACCCAGCACAGCGTGAAAGAAATGTTGGGCATCGGAATTCAGCCTGACATTTTGCTTTGCCGCAGCGACCGCCACATCCCCGAAGATTTAAAAAAGAAAATTGCGCTCTTCTGCAACGTCGCCGAATCCTGCGTTATTTCCATGCAGGACGTGGACACCATCTATGCCGTTCCCGTGGAATTGGCCCGAGAAGGCCTGGACACCCAAATTCTTCGCCACCTCAAACTGGTAGAAAAACCCGCCAACATGCAGCCGTGGCTTGATCTCGTTCACCGCTTGCATCATCCCGCCGGCGAAGTCCGCATCGCGGTAGTCGGAAAATACGTGCAGCTCGAAGACGCCTACAAAAGTTTGCGCGAAGCATTGCTTCACGGCGGTTTGGCGCACCAGCAGAAGACCGTTCTCGAATGGATTGAAGCGGAAGAAATCGACTCCCCCGAGACCGCGGCTGCGCGCTTGCGCGGCTACGACGGCATCCTGGTTCCCGGCGGATTTGGCAAACGTGGCATTCAGGGAATGGTGCACACCATTCAATACGCGCGCGAAAACAAAGTTCCGTTCTTCGGAATTTGTCTCGGCATGCAATGCGCCACCATTGAATACGCCCGCGACATGGCTGGCCTCAAACAAGCCGACAGCACGGAGTTTGAGCCGCAAACTCCGCACCGCGTAATTTACAAATTGCGCGAACTCCTCGGCGTCGACGAAATGGGCGGCACCATGCGCCTCGGCGCCTGGCCCTGCAAACTCGAGCCCGGCTCATTGGCTCATCTGGCTTACGGCAAAACAGAAATCAGCGAGCGCCACCGCCATCGCTACGAATTCAATCGCGACTACGAAAAAACATTGCTCGGCGCAGGCTTGCGCATCACCGGCCGCACGCCCGACGAAAACTACGTCGAAATTATCGAAGCGCCCGATCACCCCTGGTTTCTCGGCTGCCAGTTTCACCCCGAATTCAAATCCAAGCCCCTCGAGCCGCATCCTCTCTTCGCGGCATTCATCGGCGCCGCTCTAGACCACAAGCGCCAGAAAAGCCGCCCTGCAAATCTCCTTTCACAACCCGAGCCCGCGCACGCGCCGCTGCTCCACGCGTCGCCACACCCCACCGCAAATTAGAATTGGCCTTGCTTCTCGCGCTCAGAGTTGCATCCTCTCAACCTCATCCACAAGACAAAATCACGCGAAGGGTGGCCCAGGCCCGATTTTTAGCCCGGGTCTTGAAGGTGAGTTTTCGGTTTTCTGTTGAGCGTTCGACGTGGCGCCTACGGCTTGGAGGATTCCGGCGCCTTAGTCTGAATGGCAGTTACTTTAACGGTGTGATGATCTCCATCTTGTAGCGTGATCCTTTGCCCTTTGTCTTCAAATTGTTTTAGAAATTCCGGATCCTGCCAGGCGTCTGGTTCCGCTTCCACCCAACTGAATAATTTGTAATCGCCGGGCGCTATGCCGCGCAAATCAAAATTCCCGTACTGGTCGGTGCTTTGTGATTGGTATTTTTGATAATTCTCACGCTGCGCTAATTCCGGCACCAACACGATCGATACGCCCGCCAAAGGTAACCCATCCGCATCCATTACCGTGCCCTGCACTCGCGCTCCCCGAGAACTGAGTACAATTTCCAGCGCGCCGGCCTCGCCGCGCGTCACGGTAAAACCATCTTTCAAAACGCTGGATTCACCGTAGTGCATATCCTTTATATAGCAGTCCTTAGACATGCCCGTTACTTCCGCGCGGTAGGTGCCTTCGCCAAGACCTTTGAGGGTAAAAAGATTGTCGCGTCCAACCCTGGCTTGTCCGCGCATTCCAAAAGGAACGTCCACTGGCTGGGGAGTAATTGTTAGCTCGTCTTTCTCCAATGCTGGCTGCCCTTCCCACACGATCCGACCACTGATGTTACTGCCAGCCGAGACGGTCACGGCAATGCCTTCCACGTCGACATTGCCGACATCAACAGCTTGCAGGTTCACGTAAGCGATGCCGTCATCGAGCCAGAAAGACGCCAGTGTATGGGAGCCCGGCAGAACTTCTTGTATGACAAACGAACCATCGGACTTTTGCACCGTCGTCGGTGACGCGAAATCCCACTCGTGGTTAGGGGTTTTGGGCAGCAAAATAAGCGTGACTCCAACTCCGGGCTTGTGAGTGATCAGGTTGTAAACGTTACCTCGGATTTGACGAACCGGAACTTTGCGCATGAGGATATCAATAGAAGAAGCTTCCTCGCCCGGCTTGATCGTAATCGGACCAGCTTTCGCCGCATCCGCGGTTCCCGGGTAATACAACTTCGCGTAGCCTTCGTCCTGCGCATCGACGGGGTCATCTTCCGAAGCGCCTCGGTTCCAGCGAGGGTAAACACAGCTCACAAAATAGCGTCCGGGTGCAAGTCCGAACAGGCGATATTCACCGAGGTCGTTAGTCGAGGCCGTCGTTGCAGAAGTGCGGCTTCTTTTTCCTTGTGAGTACACCTGACGAACAGCGCCCACCTGGACACCTGGCAATGGTTCGCCATCGTCATCGTAAATCTTGCCGGAGATAACGCCGGCTGGAATTAATCGGAATTGTAAATCTTTTAGCTCCTGGCCTGCGTGCAGCGTCAGCACCGCCCCCGGGGCATTGGGTTTGCGTCGGCCGTACTCGTCGGCAACAAAGCCGACGCGAGTCACAGTCAGGCGGTAAGCGCCGGGCTCGATGTCTTTTAGCGCGAAGCGCCCATCCGCGTTCGTTTTACGGCAGCCACGGTGCGATTGGGGTCCGCCACGCTTCTCAATACCAGCCGCGCCTTCCTGAGAGGCGCGCTATCCGCCATTTTGATTACGATCCCGGAGACGGAACAGGTCTCTTCCTTCGGGGGTTTTGAATTTTTCTGGGCGCAGGTGGAGAGCGCCAAGAGAAAAACCAGCGGGAGAACGAGGACGCGAAGTCTTGGCATGCGAAAACCCTGCCGGAAGTATACGACGATTAATTAATCATTTGATATGATTCCGGCGGCTTTTGCGCGCGAGCTGCCAAAACTTTCTCGCGAAACCACGCACTAGCGATACCCGATGAACGGCGCCATAGGCGCGCTCGATGGTAAAAAACACATATCCTCGTCGTTTTACTCATTAGAGACAGTACCTTTGCCAGCTAACTTTTTTGTGCCTTAATAGTAGAAGTATTTTTTGTTCGGATTATGGCGCACTCGTGTGTTCGTTCAATCGTCAAAGCCTTCCCAGGAGACCGCATGCACGAACTGCGTGAAAGCCGCCCTTCCTCCTCTAAACCTGGATTTTCTCGCGACAATCCCGCCCGGTTTCGTGGATTCGTCTTGCAGCTGATGCGTGGCACGATCTGCGCGTTTATGCTAGCGGCACTTTGCGGCAGCCTGCGCGCAGATACCATCTCGGGAACCGTTAAGGATCCATCTGGAGCCCTGGTGGCGGGCGCAAAGGTAGAAATTACCGGCGAAGATCTACCACAGCCGTTGGTGCTCGTTACGGATGCTAACGGTAGATTCATCGCTCAAGATTTGCGCGCAGGCAAATATTTGGTGCGCGTTGTGAAGGCGGGGTTCGACGAACTCAGTTCCGCGCTGGACTTGCATGGCACCGCGGAAGTGCCCTTTACATTGACAATCACCGCGCAGCAAACCACAGTGACCGTTACAGGCAACAGCGCGGCTTTTGCAAATTCCGATCCGGTGTACCGCCAGTTACGCGATGCCGGCTTGGGAGACACGTTTCGCTGTGACAATTTTACCCTGCCAATGGATGTGGGAACTTTTGAGTTCAAGACCGGCACGATCTCCCTTTTGCGGCCCCTCAATGGTCTGCAAACCGGCGCGGTCTTTGTGGGCCAGGGGCACTTCTCCCTGAAACCCATCGGCAAACTCGATACCAGCGAACTGCTGCGGCGCAATGGCCGCGCCACCGCCGAGGAAGATTTCAGCGAAGTAGTGTTTCGTTTTACCCCGGAACAATTTCCCTTATTTAAGGCTACGCTGATCGCCAAAGCCGATACCCCACCGCAAGCTGCCGAGGCTTTTCGTCACTGGAAAGAAAAGGTACGCCACCGCCACGAAGTTCCCGAAGGGCTCACGCAGGCGTTTTTTGAAAGCGAAACTATCGACAATGTGGACGCCGACATGTTGGCCGCGATTTACAATCGTCAACATCCCTCTTTTTTTAATTCCTACATTCATGGGACGCCGCATAACGACCTCCGGTTTTATTTGCGCGCGCGCGTTGGAGCACTCCCGCAAATCGACTCGCCCGAGGAAGTAGCGCTTGTCAATTTTAATGGCGGGAGTATGGATGATGGGATCTGGTATTCCCAGCATTTGAAATCGGAGCTCATCGCCCGCACGGCGAATTCCTCCGAAGACAAACGGCTCTTCGCCACGCGGCGCTACAAAATCGAAACCGTAATTGGCAAGAACGATCATCTGGCGAGTCGCGCCACCATTTATTTTGAGCCGCTGGTTGCCGGTGAGCGAGTGATGAAATTTGCGCTGTTGCCCACTCTGCGGGTCACCCGTGTGACCGGAGAAAAGGGCCAGGATCTGCATTTCATTCAGGAAAATCGCAAGGAGGACGGTTCGTTTTACGCGGTGCTCGATGAAGCTGCCCCCATAGGCAAGCTTCAGTCCATCACCGTGGACTACGGCGGCGACAAGGTGCTCACCAACGCCGGTAGCGGAAGTTACTACGTGGGGTCCCGCGATTCTTGGTATCCCAATCTCAACGGATTCGGAGAGAAGGCCCTTTACGATTTGACCTTCAAAGTGCCGCATTCGAACGTGTTGATCAGCGTAGGGAAACAGGATGACGAACACACCGAAGCGGGTTTTTCGGTGACGCACTGGACCACGCCCGTACCCATAGCGGTGGCCGGATTTAATTACGGACAATATAAGAAAATTGATTTCCCGGATACCATCACGCACTACGAGATTTCGGGATATTACCTGCAGGAGTTGCCGAACAGTCTTAAGCCCTACGAAAACGGGGCCCTGGGAGGAATGTCGCCCGGCGCGATGACCAGATATGCGTTGGAACAGGCGCGTGCGCAAATGCAGGTGTGTACGCTATTTTTCGGCCGCGCGCCTTTTGAAAATTTATATATTACCGAGCAGCCTAATTTTAATTTTGGCCAATCATGGCCCAATCTGGTGTACTTGCCGATTTCCGCATACATCGATTCCACGCAACGCTGGCTTTTGTTCGGACAGATCAATTCGCGATTCACTGGTTTCGTCCAGGAGGTGACGCCCCATGAAGTCGCCCACCAGTGGTTCGGCCATGCCGTAGGGTGGGCTACCTATCATGATCAGTGGCTTTCCGAGGGATTTGCGGAATTTGCCGCCGGATTATTTTTGCAACAGGCCATGGGCCCGAAGTGGCAAAAGGACTACATCGATTTCTGGCAGCGCCAACATGATCGCCTGATGGAGAAAAACAATTTTGGCGTTTCGCCCAACGATGCCGGGCCCCTTTGGCTCGGAACACGGCTGATTTCGCCAAAGTCTGCACAAGCGTACCAGGGCGTCACCTATGCCAAGGGCGCTTTCGTATTGTCCATGTTGCGCTCCATGATGCGCGCCGATGGCGGCGATAAGGAGAAGAACGCCGACCAGGCATTTATCGACATGATGCACGACTTCATGGCCAATCAACGCGACAGCGCCTCCAGTGAATCGTTCAAGACCGTGGCGGAAAAGCACATGACCAAGCAGATGGACCTGGAGAAAAATGGCCGCCTGGATTGGTTTTTTCGCCAGTGGCTGTTGGGTACTGAGGTGCCTCGCTACAGTTTTAAGTATGACGTGCAGCCCGCCGAAGGCGGCAAATTCAAAATCCACACAGAGATTACCCAGTCCGAAGTGGATGCAGATTTTGCCACTTTGATTCCACTCTTTGCTGATTTCGGCAACGGTATAGCACGCCTCGGACAGTTCGAGATGGTCGGTAATTCGATGCGTACCATCAATATAACCGTGGACAAGAAACCGAAGAAAGTTGCCCTCAACGCCTACAAGGACATCCTGGAGCGCTGACCACTTTTTCTACCTGGCCGCCTTTAACACCCTGAAATCACTTGCACTGACCGCCACCTACTCCAGCATCCCTGCACACACGCTGGACTTTACGCGCTTTCGCGTCACCTTCAAGCAGCTCGCACCGATCTAAACACTATCTGGCGGCCCCGTCGCTGAGAACACCCGTCTCGATGCGGCAGGGCCTCCGCGGTTGTCATTGGGGGAGGCGGGTCCGCTCGCGAACACTTGACACTATACATATTTGATACGTCCAATATTTGGTACTATATACTTCCCCCGGTAAAAGGAGTCTGATCCTGCTAGGTGTCCATTTCATGCCCAGTAGAGATCCGCGCTACACCCCTCCACCTGCTGTTCAACTTACTTGTAAGGCCGCGTACCCCGCTTCGATGGCCAACGCGATCGAGGCACAGAAGCCTTCATTCGACCTGCGGGCGGCCTCTGCTACATGCACGATCCTAATCGGGAAGGACAACAGCTACCTGGAAGTGTCAGATGGCTTTTGCAGACTCGTCGGTTACAGCCGCGCGGAACTACTGGGGATGAAACTGGAGGAGCTGGCAGCGCCGGGCACAGCGGACATCACCGCCGCGTACAACCCCTCGAAAACCACTGGATGTGCGGATGGTCTATGGCTGCTGGTGAGCCGTGAGGGGACCAGGATACTGGTGAGATATGAATCCCGGGTTCGGATCGATTTGCTGATGCAGACCCAATTAGAGCTTATCGGTGCGGGCTATTGAACCGGCCATTTTAGGTGAGTCTGGTGGCAGATATTTTTGCCGATTGCAGCGCCTCAAGGCTGCATGCATTGTGATCATCGACAAAATGCAAGGATCCTCCAACTCAAATCTAAAGAATCATTTGGAACAATGGTGTGCAGCGAATTCTTTTTCCCGATGGATTAAATACAGCCGGCGTCTTTGGGCAAGAGAGGAACCGCGCGGTATACGCGGTTTGGTCTCCGGGAACCTGCAGTAACATCTACTACAGCCGTGGCCGTGAAATGAGTCTATAGATACGAGCTTGCGTAGTCCTTTGTGCATCGCTGCGAGAGCTGACGCAGTAATGTGCGGTTGCCGCATCTCAATGTTCAATGAGGCAAGAATTGCTTTGGCCGACTTACACCTCTTAACCATCCCGCACGCTTGCATGAAGTGAAATGAACCTCCGTTCAATCCGGCACAGTTCACTCACAGCCGTTTTATAAACTGTCTGAGGAAGTTCCACCTCTGGTTCGCTCAATTTGCGTTACCCCACCATAGTCATGTTCCATGGTTTGCATCGCGAAATATTTCCGCTCGGAATGTGCTTCGTTGCGCCGCGCAAAACCTGAGTACATCCTGCAGCGCTCGCCAGCACCCGCAGCACAGACAGGACATGAAACAAAAAGTTTCTGTTTGGCCGTTAGATCGCTCTTCTTCATGGAATTACCATAGCAAGCGCTTCGGCCAGGAAATGTTCCATTTTGGGCAGTTTTGCCGTTCAATTGCGAAAATGGCTCCGCAGCACAGAATAGTCATTCCGCGGAGACCCGAGTTCGAAGCGCTGGTAGGGGGGCTCCGCTCAAGTCTTCTCGTTGCGCCCATATCTCCGAAGGCGTGCCGTCACGGCCAAAGCACCGGCTCCTCCAAGGCCGTGAAGGTAACTGGGCAACATAGTTTGTACCATCAGCGCTTGGCGGCGGTGTCGGCGAGCGGGGCAGTAGCTTTTTCCTGTGACTGCAGTTCCCGGGCGCGCTCCAGCAGTTTCTTCAGCTTGCCTTCCACCGCGGAGTCGCCGATGTGTTCCTCTTGCAGGACGCCGTCCGCGTCAATCGTATAAGTATGCGGAATCGACTTCACCCCGAACATCGTCGCTATCGGCCCGGTGAAACCGCCATCACGGTATTGCAGCCAAGTCATTTCATTTTTGTCGACGTATTCCTTCCACTTCTGCTCATCGCTATCCAGGCTCACGCTTAGAATCACTAGCGGTTGCCCTTCGAATTTCTTCGCTACTTTGCGGACATGCGGCATCGCTTCGCGGCACGGCTCGCACCACGTGGCCCAAAAATCGAGCAGCACTACTTTGCCTTGCAGCTCGTCCATGGAAACCTGCTTGCCATCCATGGTGGTCACGGAAAAAGCCGGTGACATTTTGGCGCGCGCCAGTTCCGGGCGATTGATGTAGCGCAGGGCTCGACCGTGGTTGGGATCGGTGGCCGGGCTCATCTTTGCAAATTGTGCGAACCGTTCTTTTGCCGCCTCGTCCTGCTGCAGACGCGCGAGCAGTTGCCCATCGATGAATAGCGCGTTAGGAAAATTAGCAAACGCCGTGATCGCTCTAACGATTTCCTCGTGCGCCCGCGATAAATACTCGTCTTTCTTCTTTACCATTCCTTCGGTCATGAGCACGTTCGCAAATTCATAGTGCGCGAGTGCCATCCCGCGATCACCCTGCGCTTCCGCGACCATCTCTTGTGCGGCGAATTCAGCGGCCTTCCAATCTTCCAGCTCCGTTCCGAATTTAATTACCTGCCTCTGGCAGGCCACACAATGCCCGCCGTCCTGTTTGTCCGCTTTTTTGAAGCTCTCGAATGCTGGAATTTTCTCGCGCTCGTGCAAGTAGCGGAGCGCCTCCTGATAAGTCTTCTGCGCTTTTTCGTTGGTGGGCCCCTCATTTTTTTCCTGGGCCTGGACGAACCCGCATGTCAGCGCGCAGATCGCAACCAGACTGATGCGTGCCATTCGCATAAAAGTCTCCTGTTCTCCAACTTGTTACTGAGTCCAAGAGCGGTCGTATTTGCCGCAGATTCTATCCCGAAGCCACCTATTTACAAACGGTAATTTAACTTATGAGTGAAATAAGCGTTAGCGCTCCACCCATACTCTCCTTCATCCGTGCACAGGGAGGCCAGATGACGCCGGTACAGAAAAAGAACAGGCATGCCCTCTTGGTAACAATGCTTGAATTGCGTTCACGTAGGCGTGCGCCCGGCAAAAGGGTGAGCGAAGTCTGTGGGGTCACGGACCAATGGGGCGGGGCCGCTCCGCGACTGCGTTGACCTGATTGTTACCGCAAAAGATCCTCGAGCTCAACGCGCGCGTCGGTCGTGGCATCCCGGTATTTGACGATGACCGCAGTGTAAAGGGACAGTCCCCAATCCTTTCCGGGGCCTTTTGAAATTGGCCGGGATCCAGGCACAACTACGGCGTTTTCCGGAATGATGAGTGGGCCATCAGGACCCGCGGAATACACGAGAGATTTCACCAGGTCGTATACCGGCGTAGATCGATTCAATAGCGTGCCGGTACCCAGCACGGCGCGTCGCTTGATAATCGTGCCTTCGTATACCCCGCAATTTCCTCCGATCATCACTTCGTCCTCGACGATCACCGGCATCGCGCCAACCGGCTCAAGGACGCCGCCGATTTGAGCCCCCGCGGAAAGATGACAGTTGCGGCCAATCTGCGCGCAGCTGCCTACCAATGCATGAGAATCGATCATGGTTCCTTCGCCGACGTAAGCTCCAACGTTGACGAACATAGGTGGCATGCAGACGACGCCGCGACCAATGTAGCTGCCGTCGCGAATGCTGGAACCACCCGGGACGATGCGCACTCCGTCGGCGGGAGTAAAGGCGCGCGATGGATAAGTGGACTTGTCAATGAATGGCTGGCGGGCAGCATCGATGGATATATCGACGATGACTCCCATACGAAAGCCCAGCAGGATTCCTTTTTTTACCCAGGCGTTAGGGTGCCAGCCGCTTTGCGTGTTGCTATCGGGTTCGGCGGCACGAACTTGTCCACGATCTAGCGCCTCTTTGAATTCGCGAAATATCTTGAAATGATCATCGTTGTATTCGGCCGGTGGATTGTCGAACAGGTCCTCAATTTGTGCGGGCTGCATGGACTCTCTCAACCAGCCTCAGCGACGCCAGAACACTGCGAATGCGCTCGTGATTTTCCGCCTTGGGTGGTACCAGCGGAAGCCTCCACACCGGCTCGAGCAAACCCATTTCTGCCATTGCGGCCTTCACGGGAATGGGGTTACTCTCCACAAAATTCACTTCCATCAGTGCTTGATAACGCCGCTGAACCTCACGTGCCGCCGCGAAATCGCCGTTGAGGCATAGGGTGATGAGGTGTGTCATCTCTTCAAGAATTTCGTTGGAGACTACCGAGATAACGCCGCGGCCGCCAAGAGCGATAAGCGGCAGAGCGATGGCATCGTCGCCCGACAGCACGATGAAATCTTCCGGCACGGCGCTCAGTATCGCGGCAATTTGCGACATGCTTCCCGATGCCTCCTTGATGCCGACGATGTTATCGATTCCGGCGAGGCGCTTTACGGTTGGCGGTTCGATATTCACCCCGGTACGGCCGGCCACACTGTAAAGAATGATGGGCAGAGTCGTGGCGCTCGCGATCGCGCGATAGTGTTGGTAAAGACCTTCCTGGGTTGGCTTGTTGTAATAGGGCGTGACAGAAAGAACGCCATCGACGCCGATACTGGCCAGTTCGCGCACGAGCGCGATAACTTCGGCGGTGTTGTAGCCTCCGGCGCCCGCGAGCACTGGAACCTTTCCCTTGGCCACATCTACGGTGAGTTCCACGACGCGAAGATGTCCTTCGCGCGAGAGTGTGGGACTCTCGCCAGTCGTGCCGCAGGGCACCAGAAAATCGATGCCCGCGTCAATTTGCCGATGAATCAAACGAATTAAGGTGGCTTCGTCAAGCGCACCATCGAGTCGAAACGGCGTAACCATTGCTGTGCCACAGCCGGTGAACATTTGCTCGGTAAACATTTGTTGCTCCCTCTGGGACTTTCGACGTTAGCTTGCTAATTCGCCGAGAATCTCTCGAAATTCGAACCAACCTTTTTTGCCCGCTACCCAGCGTGCCGCGCGAAGCGCTCCGCGGGCGAAACCTTCACGGCTGCGCGCCGTGTGGCGCAACGTAATGGTGTCCGCCAGAGAGTCGAAGCCGATTTCATGCGTTCCGGGATGCACTCCCGCGCGGTTGGCACTGAGGTTTACGGAACGTTCGTAACCGCTGGCGCGCATTTCTTCAGCCAACTTACGCAGCGTTCCGGATGGCGCATCTTTTTTGGCGCTGTGGTGAATTTCCCAACCCCAGGCCTCGTATTCCTGCTGCTTTGCAAACAGCGCCGCTGTCTGCGCCACGGCCTGAATAAATAAATTCACGCCAACGGAGAAATTTGGCGCCCAGACTAGCCCAGTTCCATTTTGTGTTACCGCCTGGCGCGCGGCTGGCAGATGCTCAATCCAACCGGTTGTCCCTACCGCGGCACACACGCCGGCCGCAGCGAGCTGGCGAATGTTTTCGGCGGCGGAGGCCGGTGTAGAGAATTCGACTGCGACGTCAACGCCGTTAAGAGCCGCACGCGTAAGTCCCGTGGCGCGCAGATTATTCTGGCTGTCGAATTTTGCGCGCACATCGAAACCGTATTCCGGTCCAAGCTCCTCGATGAGGCGGCCCATCTTTCCGTACCCGACGATGGCCAGGCCCAGGGTCATAAGCTTGCCGCCTGCGCGACGTGCCGAGATGCGAGGAGCTGCGTTACCATGCGGGTGTAAATTTCTACGGCTTCTACTAACGAAGTCTTCGCGATGTGCTCGTCGGCGGTGTGTGCGACGTGAATGCTGCCCGGGCCGATGAGGAACGGTTTCCCCCAGTGAGCGCCCAAAGCGGGGATGTCCGTGGCGAAGCTCACCACGGTGGTCGGAAGGCCATCAAAACTGCTCAAGCGCTGCGCGGAGGTGTGCGAGACTTCGCGGGCCTGCGCGCGGCCTGCAACGGCGGCGGGAAGCGCTCTGCGAATCGGAGACGCGTCCCCTACGGTACGAAACATGATCTCGGCGCGAGCTTCATCGGCGACAACATTCGGCGCGTGGCCGCCGCAAATCGTGCCGATGTTGAGCGTGCCGTCGCCGAGCAGACGATCGTGCGGCAAAGGGATGCGGCGTACGTCTTGCAGCACATCGAGAAGCGCGTGAATCGCGGAGTGACCCAACTCCGGGTAGGCGGAATGCGCCAGCTTGCCGCGCGCAACGATCTCAAAGCGGAGGGCGCCCTTGGAGGCGAGTGCCAGGCGATTTTCCGTAGGCTCGCCATTGATCAAGTATTGAGAACCCCGCCCGGTCTTGGCCGCAGCCTTGGCTCCCGCACTGCCGCGTTCTTCGCCAACCACAAAGAGCAGAGCAAAATTCCGGATCCCGACTTCCAGTAAGTTTATCGCCGCGGCGATCATCGCCGCTACGATTCCTTTGGCGTCGCATGCGCCGCGACCCCAGATGTACTGGTCATCCTCACGGGAAGAAACGAACGGAGGGACAGTATCCATGTGCGTAGAAAGAGTTACGACGGGCTCGCCCCAGCTCGCATAAACATTGAATCGCCGTGGCGCCACTTCCATCCGCTCCACTTCTCCCCCGTACCGGTTAGCGAGATCGCTCAAATACCCGAGGAGATATGTGCCGACTTCATATTCGTTCGACGTCACCGAATCGATATCGATAAGCGTACGAGTAAGTTTGAAAAGATCCATTTTTCTATTGTTTGGAATGGAGAAAAAAGGAAGGAAAAACCGCGAGGGATACAGGCGCGAGTTTCTTCGCTCCTCAATAGCTCTCCATCCGCTGTTACCGGATGACAGTGGGCAGGTGTTAACCGTGCCCCCCAAACTTCGCGAGATTAGCTTCCCGTGAAGATTTCGGCGGAGATTAGAATCTTGCCCCTTTTGCGCGAGCCCCCGAAGCTACTCGGGAAAACCGGCTCGGCTACTCATGGCCTCCGCGCCTCTATCAAGTCACTAGCTAACTTACAGGAAGCTATCGCGGCTAGTCAACCGCGATTCCACGGTGTAGATTTAGTTGGCCTTGCTTGCGAAATATATTTGCAAAGTCAGCAACCCCGGCGGCATTATTGCCCGCATTTGCTGCGATTCCTGATAAAGTGCCGTCCTAGTAACAGGTTCGGGTGCCTCTCGGAGGTTTCATGCCAGAACTGGATTTACGGCCCTTGTCGCTGGGCGAAATTCTTGATCGCACATTCACTCTGTACCGGCGAAATTTCCTCCTGTTCTTTGGCATCACCGCGCTGCCGCAACTGCTGGTGCTCGGATTCAATTTGTGCCAGGTACTATTCGCCGGGCGCCCCGGAACTCCGAAAGTCATGTCCGGCACCACAATCGGTCTGGGAATCCTCTTAGCGCTGGCAGGATTTATCGTGTACTTCGTCGCTTATCTTTTCGCTCATGGCGGCACGGTGTATGCGATTTCCGATCTTTATCTTGGACGCAGCACTTCCATCGGAGCTTCCTTGCGGCGAATGCGCGGGCAGGCCGGGACCTTGTTGGGCGTGTTGATACTCAATGGCCTGGCGGTGATGATCGCTTTTTTTTGCCTGATAATTCCTGGTGTGTATGTGGCCTGCAGGCTCATTACCTGTATTCCCGCGGCGCTCCTGGAAAATCTCGGTCCGCGGGAATCGTTGGAGCGCAGCTTCGCGCTCACGAAGGATAACGCCGGGCGCTCTTTCGTGATCTACCTGCTGTATTTTGCTATTTTTTACGCAATATTCTTTTTGTTGGCTTTCCCGTTTATGGTGGCCATCGGGCTTTCGGCAAAAAATCCCGCAATGATGACTGTATGGACGATGTTGATGCAGGTTGGAAGTTCGCTGGCGGCGATATTGGTAACTCCGATTTTTACCATCGCCAGCACGGTGTTTTATTATGATTTGCGAGTTCGCAAGGAGGCCTTCGACTTACAGATTATGATGAATCCCCATGAAGCGGCTCTGCCTGCTTCCGGCGGACTTCCATCGATACTATCGTGAGCGCTCTGAACCCCGGGTCCAGCGGCTACGAATGAAACTTCGCGTGTTTGTTGTTCTCATTGTTCTGGGCGCTTCGTCACGAAGCAGCATAGCAATTCCAACGCAAGCTCCGGCCACTTCTAATCCACACCCGGGGGAAAAAGTCTACGATGTTAGGTCCTTCGCGGCAGAACTACAGAGGCTGGAGGCGGAGCTTCAACAGAAACCTTCCCCAGCTGGTATTAAGAGCTTCCGCGACGGGTTGCCTCGGTCATGGAACGTCTCCACCCCGGAACACAGTTATTCGATTTCCACAAAGCCGTTGCGCGATCAGCTGAACGGAAACTCCGCTGACAATGACAATGCGGAGACTTGGCTTGAGCACCTTCAAGTGGAAGTGCAATCTACGCAACGAGCCGAAGGTCAGTCTTTGGCAGCAGCGCATACGCACTTGAATAAAATTCTGGCCGGTAGAGGATTCGAAGGGGTGCGACCGCCGACGTACCTCGAGCTTCTTCGCGAGCGAGCTAGCGCGTGGCTGCAGAGGATGCTGATAAAACTCTTCTCTGGGGTGTCGCGTCACCCCATTGGAGCGAAGGTATTGTTCTGGGTCGTTCTGATCGCGGGAGTGGGATTTGTCGCGCTTTGGATTTTCCGCTATATCAGCGGGCGGGACTCGATGAATTTCTTCCAGCCTGGATCCACAACCGTTACAACTCGCACGTGGCAGGAATGGATTCACGCCGCCCGCGAAGCGGCTGCGCGGGGAGATTTTCGCGAAGCTGTTCATTCCGCGTATTGGGCTGGAATTACGCGACTGGAAGAAACCGGAACGTTGCCCCGCGACCGCACCAAAACGCCACGCGAATATTTGCGCCTGATAGATACCCGGCCTCTCGAAACGGAAGTGGGCGATCTTGTAGCGCAGGATTACAAAAAACCGCTCGCCGCGCTGACGTCGCGGCTGGAGCGAATCTGGTACGCCAATCGCATGGCTCGCCTCGAAGACTTCGATGACACCCTGCGCCAATTGGAGGCATTGGGATGTTCCTTGGAATAGCAGGCCCAGATCGCAAGCTGCTGATGATTGGCGGAGCCTTGCTCATCGTGATGCTCACCGCTTCCGTAGCTTTATCGCCCCCTGAAGGGAGCATGTCCTCACCCGTTCCTTCCACATACTCCACGCAATCAGCCGGAGCGAAAGCCGCTTACATGCTTCTTTCGCAGCTGCATTATCCAGTGCGCCGCTGGGAAGAGGCGCCGACTGAACTCCCAAAAGATGGCAGCAATACGCTGCTGATCTTTTCCAATCCGACGCAAACGCCTTCCAAAAAAGAACGCGAGGCGCTGAAAAATTTTGTAGAGAGCGGCGGGCATGTGCTTTTCACCGGCCCGAATATTGCCAACTTCTTCCGGGACGCAACGGTTTCCTGGAAAGCGCCAGATCCCGAGTGGGTCTCCTACGCTCCGAACTTTCCCAGCGCCATCAGCCGCAACGCGCCGCGCATCACCATTCAACCGCAGGCGTACTGGCGTGAACCAACCGAAGAACAATTGGCGTTGTACGGGGATGCGGATTCGCCCGCGGTAGTGTCATGGCAAATTGACGATGGCGCCATACTCTGGTGGTGCGGGCCGACACCGCTGATCAATTCAGGAATTACCAAGGACGACAATCTCGCGTTCTTTCTGAACTCAGTCTCCAATTGGTCGCCTGGGAATTCTTACCAAATCTACTGGGATGAGTATTTTCACGGGCAGCGCAGCTCGCTGTGGAGTTACACGCGCAACACGCCACTGACGTGGGCCCTGATGCAAATTGGTCTGATGGCGGCCGCAGTGATTTTCACTTTTGGGCGCCGCAGAGGGCCGGTGTACCGTCAAGCAACCGTCTCGCGGTTGTCGCCGCTGGAATTTGTGGATACCCTCGGCGGCTTGTACCAGCGTGCCGGAGCGGGGTCGTCCGCGGTCGCGGTCTCGCAGTCGAGGCTGCGTTATTTGTTGACGCGACAATTCGGATTGCCGGGCGATACTCCCGATGTGCAGCTTGCGCAGGCCGCGGAACAACGCCTCGGATGGAAGGATTTCACCGTAGAAAATGTGCTGGGGCGCGCTGATGTTGCCAGTCGCGCCGTCAAGTTGAAGTCTGGCGAAGCCCTCGATCTGGTGCAGGATTTGGAGCGCCACGCACAGAAGCTTGAAGTGCACCCACGACTTTCTCAGGAGAAAACCTAACTGTGGAACACCTTTCCGCGCTTTCCAAGCATGTCCGGGATGAATTATCCAAAATAATAATCGGCCAGCGCGAGGTGGTCGATCAACTGGTGCTCGTACTTATCTGCGGTGGGCACGCGGTCATGGAAGGCGTTCCGGGATTAGCCAAAACGCTCGCGGTTAAATCTTTGGCGCGCATTTGCGGTCTCGGATTTCAACGCGTGCAGTGCACCGCCGATTTGATGCCCTCGGATGTCACCGGCACCAATGTTTTTGACTTGAGCAAGAATACCTTTTCCATGCACCGCGGGCCGGTTTTCACCGATTTGTTGTTGGTCGACGAAATTAACCGCACTTCGCCTCGGACACAGGCGGCTCTGCTGGAAGCCATGGAAGAACGGCAGGTGACCATTGATGGCGTGCGTTATCCACTTCCAGATAACTTCACGGTCTTTGCCACGCAGAATCCCATCGAGTTTGAAGGCACTTATCCACTGCCGGAGGCGCAACTGGATCGATTCCTGTTGAAGATTCATGTCGGCTATCCTTCGGCGGAAGACGAAACTGAGATTCTTTCTAGATACGAAACGGGCTTCGACTCCCGGCGCGTGAACGAAATTAATCTTGTGCCGCTCGACCCGGCGCTGCTTCCGGCGGCGCGGCAAGAAATTGGAAATGTGCGTGTCGAACCGGCGCTTCGTGGCTATGTGGTAGCCCTTGCGCGGCGCACGCGCGACTGGCCGGCTATTTCTCTGGGCGCGAGTCCGCGCGCGGTGATTGGTCTTTTCTTTGTGGCTCGCGCGCTGGCAGGGATGGACGGCCGCGATTACCTGCTGCCGGACGACGTGAAAAATGCAGCTCTGCCCGTTCTCCGGCATCGGATTTTGCTCAAACCCGAAGCCGATCTTGAAGGATTGACCGCTGATCAAGTCATCCGCCAGGTCATCGGGGCTGTCGAAGTCCCCAAGTGAGCACGCGAATGAGCAGGACATGATGAACGAACCCCAGTCTCTCGCTCCGCCGGACACCACTGCCCGTCTGAAGAAATTCGGAAGGTTGCCGTTTGGATTCGGGCCGCGATTTCTGGTGATGATGTTGTTGGGATTGCTGTGGGTGGTGCCGGCGTGGTGGGCGCCGCGCATGATCGCCGGCCTGTTTGTGTGGGACTTTCTGGTCGCAGCGGCCTTCGTGTTTGATTTGCTGCGTCTTCCCAAGCCCGGTGATATCCAGGTTTCGCGAATATGGGAACATGCGCCAGCGCTGGCGACGGCCTCCGATGTGATTATAAATGTTGAGAATTTTGGCCGTACCACCATTCGGTGCGGGCTGGTCGACGAAACTCCAGGTTCGCTCCGCAACATGCCACCGGCCTTGGAATCGATCGTTGTTCCCAGAATTCCAGCGCGCTTGAACTACCGGATTTTGCCTCGCGAACGTGGCGACGCTCGTATTGGCCGGCTGTTCGTGCGTTATCAAACGCGGTTTGGGTTCGCCGAGCAGTGGGCCGTCGCTGAAATTTCGCAAATTGTTCGTGTGCTGCCTGATATTGCGCAGGCGCAGAAACATGCTCTGTATTTAATTCGTAGCAAGCAAGTGGAAATGGAAAAGCGGCGGCGCCGCCAAAAAGGCCAAGGACGCGAATTTCAAAGTCTGCGCGACTACCGGCAAGGCGATGACTTGCGCGATATTTGCTGGACGGCTACCGCACGCCGTCACAGCCTCACCACCCGGGTGTTCGAAATCGAGCGCAGCCAGACGGTGTGGATCGTTCTGGACGCCGGCCGGTTGCTCCGCGCGGAAGTGCGGGAGGAGAACAGCGAGCTGCGGCTTTCGAAGTTGGACTATGCAGTGAACGCGGCATTGTCGCTGGCGCAAGTGGCATCCCAATGTGGGGACAAGGTGGGTTTGCTGGCCTACGGCCGGGAGGTGCAGCAGAATATTCCAGTTGGCCGCGGCGCTGCCCATCTCCGCGCCATCGTGGATAGCCTCGCGCAAGTTCGCGGCGAAGCCTCGGAAGCCGATCATTCGGGCGCGGCGCGCGCGCTTTTGCAGGGTCAACAGCGGCGCAGTCTGGTGGTGTGGATTACCGATTTTGCCGAGACACCCACGCTGCCCGAAGTCATCGAATATGCAACGCAGATCACGCGGCGGCATTTGGTGGTTTTCAGCGCGATCAGCCAACCCGATCTGGCCCTCTTGGCGCAAACCATTCCGCAGACGACGGAGGACATGTACCGGCACGCCGCGGCACTGGAAATTTCGCACCGGCGAGATTTGTTGTTGCGGGGATTACGCCGGCACGGTGTTTTTGCTTTTGAATTAGTTCCCGGGCTGCTGGCGTCGGCAGTGGTGAATCAATACCTGGACATTAAAGAGCGGAATCTGCTTTAGAAATTTTCGCGGGAATGGCGCTGGTAAAAAACAGGTAAGTAATTAAGGCCGCGAAGAGCACCGCTCCCAGCGCAAACTTCATGGCCATGGGGGCTGCGCTCGGCGAAAAAAATCCCTCGATTACACCGGCGATCACCAGCATGGGAATCGTTCCGAGCAGCAGCCGCGTTGCGCGTCCTCCGGCCAGCTCCAACGAATCGCGTCGCGACAATAGCCCAGGAAAAAGAAGTCCGCGCGCGATTTCCAATCCCGCGCCGCCGGCTATAAAAATCGCCGGCAGCTCCAGCGACCCGTGCGGTGCAACAAAACTCCATAATTGCAAAGCCATTCCAGCGTGTGCTGTCGCTGCTCCCACAACTCCCAGCAACAATCCATTGACCACCAGCATCCAGATGGTTCCCAAGCCGCCCGTAATTCCAAGGGCGAACATGCTGAACGCCACGGACAAATTATTGGTCATAATTCCCGACGACGCTAAGGGCTTAACGGTGACGATGGAATCTGTCCACATGTGCTGTTGTTCGATCGCGTCGATCATGTGCGGGTCCAACAGGCGATAAGCAAAATCAGGATTCCGCACCGTCAAGAACCAGGCTACCAGAGCGGTCACTAAACAGAGGGCCGTGGCCGTAATTGTTTGCGGCAGCGTTTCACGGAATATTCGCGGATAGGTTTCTCGATAGAACTGCACTAGCGCGGCGACCTTGGGCTTGTGCCCCATGTATATGAGGTTATGGCTGCGCCCCAGAAGCTGGTTCAGGTATACCTTTAGTTGGCGGTTGCTAACATCCTCGCGCACCGCCGCGAGGTCAGACGCGGTTTGACGGTACAATAGGCCTAGTTCTTTTAATTCGTTATGACTGAGTGCGGCAATGCCACGGCTCGATTGCTGCACTAACTGCTCGAGTCGAGCCCAGTATGGTTTTCTCTTCTCTACCCAGCGGATGGTGATCATGTCTTCGGGCTTACTCGGCGACCGCAATGCTTCAGTATCGTTTGTCGACAAGCTTACCATCGAAACTCCGGAGCAAACGGCGCTGGATTTTCAGGTTGCTGGAATCGGCAGCCGGTTTATTGCTGTGATGCTCGACACTCTGGTGCAAATCGCCGTGGGTTTAATTGTCTTAATCGCGGGAGGATTTGGCGTCGCGGGCCTGGCTAAATATTGGCCCTCTTCCTCGATGTGGGGCTTTGCGCTGATGATTTTGTTTTTCTTTCTTCTCTATTTCGGGTACTTCGCGCTGTTTGAGGTGCTGTGGAATGGGCAAACTCCGGGAAAACGCTGGACGAAGATACGCGTGATCAAGGATTCGGGCCGTCCGCTCACCCCGGCGGAATCCATCGGCCGAAACTTAATGCGTATCGTGGACTGGATGCCTACGCTGTACGCGGTGGGTATCGTGAGCGCCATTCTAACCAAGGAAAATAAACGCCTCGGCGATTTGCTGGTTGGTTCCCTGGTGGTCCGCGAATCGTCGCTGGCGGACATCAGACCTGGATGGGGGACTCAAGCGGACGCCAGTTTTTCGAATCATGCTCCGCTTGGTTCGGCGTTGTTATCCGCAGGCGACTTCGCGCTGGTCGATTCATTTCTCAATCGGCGATTTGACCTGGAGCCTACTGTGCGGTTCCGCATGGCCGACGACATACTGCGGCGCCTAAAGCCCCAATTGACGCTTCCCGCTGAGAACAACCTGTCGAGCGAAAAAGTCCTTGAGACCCTGGCCTACGAACGCCGGGCCACCAGCCGCTACGCCTGACCCGCGCGAGGAATCACCACAGAAATTACCGGCGAGGGTGGTTCGATCGCGCCGCAAAACGCCCTCACACTTGCATCGCTTCAACCACAACTTGACCATTACAAGCTCAAGGTGGACTGGACAACCCTCGACGGTTATTTCCAGCGACTGGAAAAATCGGGTACGCCGCTCAACATTGGCACCTATGTTGGCTTGGGCCAAGTGCGGGAAGCGGTCCTCGGAGATGTAGATCGCGCTCCGTCTCCGGAAGAAATGGAAAAAATGAAAGGCCTGGTAGATGAGGCCATGCGCGAAGGCGCTCTGGGAGTTTCCACCGCGCTCATTTATCCGCCCGGACACTACGCCAAAACTGAAGAACTGATCGAGTTGGCAAAGGTGGCTTCGCAATACGGCGGTATCTGCGGAACACACATGCGAAGCGAAGGGCAGACGGAACCTGAAGCCGTCGCTGAGGCATTGCGCATTGGTCGCGAGGTGAATCTCCCCGTCGAAATTTTCCACCTGAAAGTTTCGGGCAAAACCCGCTGGGGTAACATGCCGAA
>DATHGV010000015.1:0-17103 GCA_035490135.1 Candidatus Methylomirabilota bacterium | reverse complement strand
TGAGCGATGGACAGAAGATCTTCAGGCTCTTTATCGTAGCCTTCGTAGCGGTGACATCCCACGCAGCCACGCTGACGGTAAAGGTCCTTGCCATCGTTGATGACGTGCCACTCGGTATAACCACTCACGAGTTTCATGTCCGCGGCATGGCAAGTCTGACAGCCGGACTCAACGTTTTCCTTTGGGAACAGCGGCCAGAGCCAATGCTCGTAATTGCCGTGGGCCTTTTCGACGCTCGTGGTGGCGCGGCCATTGCCCTGATGGCAGGGCGAGCAGCCAAATTTGTCGGGATCGTGGATCTTCAGGAGATCGGGCTCGGGATGACTGGTGAACGCGCGAGCGTATTCGTCCGGCTTTTTGCCCTTGAGAGACATGGCGAAAGCAGTAAGTTTGACCGGCTCGCGAATGCCCATGTGGCACGACTCGCAACGGTCGACGATGTTGGCTTCGGGCACATTGATCTGCACGATTTTGGGATCCCAGGCTTCGGTCTTGTCCTGCAAACCGGTGAGCTGCGTGGGCGTGAGGTTGACCATGTGCTCAGAGACATAGGCGTCCAACTTTTCTTTCTGCTCGTTGACCGGCTTGATGAGCTCGCCAAGCTCCGCACTGAGGGCGGTGCGCTCGTTCCTTAGCTCGTTATAGGTTTCTTCCAGCTGGGGGAAATTGTATTTTTGTTTGCTGCCGTCGGGATACTCGACGGTCGTGACTTCCTGTTTGTACTGATCGAGATTTCTTTGTTTGCGCTGCTTTGCGGAGTTGCTGGTTTCCGTTTCGATGTCATAGGTGGAGGCGTTGACATAGGCGCGGCGGTCAGTGAAGACGTTCTGGACCGCGAGGATCTTGGCGCCGACGTCGCGCAACTTCTCATTGATTTCCTTAATGCGCGGGGCGGCGCCCTTGTTTGCTTGCTCGTAGGACAATTTGACGGCTTGATATTCGGCTGCGTTCTCGACATCTTTCTGCGAAGCGTTGGATTGCGAGCGCGCGGTATTAAGGAACGCGGAGTAGCGAGTCTTCCATTCCTGCTGGAAGGCTTTCCAAGGGCGCTGACCAAAGTCTTCATCCCACAACGCCCAGAACAACGTGCCCATGAGGATGACCACCGCTATGACGTAGTGCGGCGCCAGCGATTTGCTTACGATCGGGTCGTCATCGGGAATGGGCTTATCGGGCACCAGTTCCTCCTAACGCGGAGAACCTAAGAGCCCGCTTCGGAAAGCGGGCGCTACAAATGCTGTCTGCAAAGCGGCGGCTACAATCGTGCCGAGTTGGGGCGCAGCTTGCTGCGCCCCAACAAATGACAGAGTTGCTAGACGTTGAACCATGGCGTAATCCAGACATATTTAATGTGGAACATCAGGCGCAGGAGCATCTTGATGGGCAAGCCAATCATGGTGAGAAAAAAGACCATCAGGATGGAGTATTGCAGCAAGCTCTTGCGCTGATAATTTTTGGCGTTGTAGCGGCGATACAGCGCGTGCATCAAGAAGCCGCCGATGGCGAAGAAGCCGCCGACTACCACGGCTCCGAAGATGGCTTTGCCGAGGTTGGACGTAATGCCGAAAATGTCCGGCAAATCGCGGTTCACCTCATAGATTTGGCGGTTGTGATCCCAGGTCTGCCCGGGCCAGAACCATTGCCAGCCTGGACCGCGGATGAAGGTGCCGATGGTGATCATCGATACCCAGAGAACGATGAAGCCGAAGAGGAACGTGCTGATCTCAAACTTGCGTTGCTTCCAGGTGTAATAGCCGGCGCCGAGCGGATTGGTGTCAATGTAGGGGATCACCATCAAGCCAAAGATAATGAGAGTGGGCATGACCACGCCTGCAATCCATGGGTCGAAGTACACCAGCATTTCCTGAAGGCCGAGGAAATACCACGGTGCCTTCGCGGGATTCATCGTGAGATTCGGATTCGCAGGCTCCTCAAGCGGCGCATTTAACGTGATGGACCACACCATCAGAATGATGGTGACGATGATCGCGGCCAGGAATTCGACACGGAGAAGGAATGGCCAGACATGAATCTCTTTTTGCCAGCCGGGCTTGAAGGGCCACGCTTTGCGGTGGTGCGTCTTGGCCAGTGCCGCGTCGCCTTCGAGTTGCTCGATGAGCAGGTCATTCGCGTGCGCTTGCCGCCCGGCGAGGAAGATGTAGAAGGCGAGCAGCGGGATCAGCGCAATGATCGGCACATTATCGGGCGCGGACATGATTTCCCAAAGTTGGCGCCAATCCATGGCTATTTCCTTGGTTCCTTGATTTCAGATTCGAGCATCACTGAGTTCGGACCGGAAATTCCTCCGTCCTTACGCACACGCCAGAAATGTACCATCATGAAGATCAACGCGATGATAGGAATTCCGATGCAATGCCAAATGTAGGAGCGGAGTAGCGCGTTGGCGTCCACGATCGAGCCGCCGAGCAGACCAAAGCGAACGTCGTTGTAAGGAGTCATGCCCAATTGCGCGCCGAAAGGTCCTTCGTGGCCGAGAAGAGGCGTGGCGCGCGCCATGTTGGTCCCCACGGTCACGGCCCAAAAGCCGAGTTGGTCGTCCGGCAACAGATAGCCGGTAAAGGAAAGCAACAGGGTCAGCACCAGAAGAATCACGCCCACGTTCCAATTGAACTCGCGCGGTTTCTTGTACGAGCCAGTGAGAAACACGCGAAACATGTGCAGTTCCACGGCGATGACCATCAGGTGGGCGGCCCAGCGGTGCATGTTGCGGAGCAACTTGCCGAAAGGCACATCGTGCTCGAGGTAAAGCACGTCGCGGAAGGCCTGCACTTTGCTGGGATGGTAATAGAACATCAGCAGAACACCCGTGAAGGTGAGCACGAGGAACAAATAAAAAGTGATGCCGCCCATACCCCAGGTGTAGCTGTAGCGCACGGCGTCGCGATTGATCTTAGCCGGGTGCAGATGCAAAAAGACGTTGGAAAGGACGCCGAGGGCGCGATTGCGCGGCGTGTCGTCATGCTTGTGGCGGAAGATGGAAGTGTAGAGCTGTGTTTTGGTGGGATTCTTAAGACCTTCGACCTGTTCTTTGGCTTTCACGGGAAGATCAGTCTTCAGCGAGTTGAGATCTTCCTTGATGCGGTCAACGATGCCAACCGATTTGCCGTTCTTCCCGTTTGAGTTTTTTTCGTCAGGCATCGTTTACACCTGTAAGAAGGAGCCGGAGTCGCTGAAATGGCTTGGTTGTCCCTTGGGCCACTGGTAGAGGCGCGATGTGTCGACAACAATCTGGCCATCAGGAGCCAGTGCGATGTGCGCGCGATCCATCGGGCGCGGCGCAGGGCCCTCGAAGTTGACGCCTTCGCTGTCATAGCCACTGCCGTGGCACGGACACTTGAATTTGTTTTCGCTGGCTTTCCAGTCCGGCGTGCAACCGAGATGTGTGCAGCGCGCGTAGATGACGAACACGCGGTCGGGTGTGCGGTCGACCCAGATGCGATATTTCTGCTGCCACTTGGTGTCAACGCCGAGCGCGTAGTCGGAGGGATAGCCAATTTTGAAGACGGTGGGAGGCTCGAAGAGCGTGCGCGGCAGGAAAAAACGGAGGAACGCGATAAACCAGGCGCCCAGAAAACCCGTAACCGCACACCACACTAAACGCCGTCGCCGGTTGTTGACTTGATCGTCCTTCGGGCCAACGGTTGCCACGCCGGCGGCGGCCGCAGCTTTTGACGTACCCACGGCGGGAGTGCCCACGTACTTGGCCGCTTCATCTGCACTAGCCGATGTCTTCGCCGTATCCGGCTTCGGTTTGTCCGACACGGTCTCCGGGCCCGCCATGCGATACCTCCTGGAAATGGTTCTGGAAATTAGCTAGGCGGCCAAGCCCGCCGCGCCTTCCCCCTTTTGATCGACAAAAAATTTCGCAGTGGAACAGAGTTGGAATTGTGCAAAGAAAAAATCAGCGAAGGGCAAAATGCAGCGGAACCGCTCGACGCTCATGAGCGCATTGGGCCCGCCGAGTTGGAAAGAAATTCCGCCGAAACATCGCGAGGTCCTTACCATTACTCGGGGCCCCCCAGGAAACGGACGGATGTTACTCAAAATGTAAAAACACGTCAATGCTTGTGTGATTGCTGTTCTGATATCCGCTGGCTTGAGTTCGGAGTCCTACATACGAAAGGCAAACAAAAACGCGCTTGCGCGTGGAGTAAGCTGTGGTAGACTCGCGTCGTTTGCAGTCCCACTGATGTGACTCCAGGGATTATAAGCGCTACCATGGTGGGGCTGGCCGAGAATCCTACTCGGGAGGTCGCGCTACATGGGCCTCGTTCTTCTCGTTGTCATTTGGCTGATCACTTTCGTCAGCGCCTACTTCTTTATCGCGAAGACATGGTGGTTGCCAACCGGAGCCTCCGCTGCGGCTGCGGGCATTGACCATCACTTCACTACGACATATATCCTAATGGGAATTGTGTTTGTGGCCGCGCAGGTCTTGTTGGGACTGTTCGCGTGGAAATATCGTGACCGCGCTGCAGGTTCCCCGGCGCGCTACTCTCACGGAAACAATACGCTGGAAATTGTTTGGACCGTGCTAACGCTGATCCTGTTTGTCGGGCTGAACCTGATGAGCAGTTCGATCTGGGCGTCTGAGCGTTTTCGTCCCGCGGAGCCTGGCGCCCTACAGGTCGAGGTCACCGGGATGCAGTTCGCGTGGTACTTCCGCTATGCCGGGCCCGATGGCAAATTTGGTGCGACGAAGCCGGAATCGATTGATCCATCGGCGGGCGGCGAGAGCGCGATCGGTCTCGACACGACCGACCCTGCTTCCAAAGATGATGTCGTGACCGGAACGATGTACGCGCCGGTCAATCGCGAAGTGGAAGTCATCTTGCGCGCTCACGACGTCATCCACAGTTTTTTTGTTCCCTCGATGCGCTTCAAACAAGACGTCGTTCCCGGTCTGGCGATCCACATGCATTTCACTCCCATTTCCACTGGAGATTATGAGATCGCCTGCGCGGAACTGTGCGGGCTGGGTCACTACAAGATGCATGGAATGCTAAAAGTCGTCAGCCAGGAGGACTTCGACAAATGGCTGGCAGCGCGGGAGGCGGAGAAATAATAATGGCGACCCGGGAATTAGCTGCCCACGAACTTCACGCACATGCGGCACCTCAAGGTTTCATTCGGAAGTGGGTCTTCAGTCTCGATCACAAAGTCATCGGCCTTCAGTATTTTTTTCTGGCACTGACGGCGGTGTTCGTCGGCATGTTTCTTTCCTTGCTGATGCGCATTCACTTGATCTGGCCGAATGTGTCGTTGCCTTTGGTTGGCGAAATCAAGCCCGAAACTTACCTTAGCTTGTTGACCATGCACGGCACCATTATGGTGTTCTTCGTGCTGACCACCGCGCCGCAGGGCGGTTTTGGCAATTACTTCTTGCCCATTCAAATCGGCGCAGCGGACATGGCCTTCCCGGTCCTGAATATGCTCTCGTTCTGGGTAACGTTTCTTGGATACATCGTGATGCTGTCAGCCTTCTTTGTCGTGGGCGGCGCGCCGCTGCACGGCTGGACAGGGTATCCGCCGCTGAGTGCGCTGCAGTCCGCTGGGCCGGGCGAGGGTCCCGGCGCGGACCTGTGGGTCATCAGCATCGCGTTGTTCTGCATTGGCGCGTTGATGAGCGCGCTGAATTTCATCACCACGACGCTGGATATGCGTGCGAGGGGCATGTCGATGATGCGCATGCCGCTGACGTGCTGGGCGTGGTTTATCACGGCGATCCTGGGATTGCTGGCATTTGGCGTACTTTTTTCGGCGGGCATCTTGCTGCTCTTGGATCGAAATGCGGGCACCAGCTTTTTTGTGCCGCTCGTGGTGGTGAACGGGCAGCTCGCGGCGCATAAGGGCGGCTCGCCGCTTTTATGGCAGCACCTGTTTTGGTTCTTTGGTCATCCCGAAGTGTACATCGCGATCCTGCCGGCGATGGGCTTGTGCTCGCAGTTGGTCTCGGTGTTTTCTCGCAAGCCCATATTTGGATACAAGGCTATGGTGTACGCCATGCTGTCGATCGGTCTATTGGGCTTCATGGTGTGGGGCCATCACATGTTCATGAGCGGCATGAGCCCGTATTCTGCTTTTGCGTTTTCGATCATGACGATGGCAATCGGAGTGCCTTCCGCGATTAAAACGTTTAATTGGCTGGGGACGTTGTGGGGCGGACGGATTCGCTTTTATTCGCCGATGTTGTTTGCGATCGGATTTGTGTCTTTATTTGTCTCGGGCGGAATCAGTGGTCCCTTCCTCGCACAGCCGGTGCTGGACATTCCGCTGCATGACACATATTTCGTTACTGGCCATTTCCATTTGATTATGGGCGTGGCCTCCATTTTTGGAATCTTTGCCGCTACCTATTACTGGTTCCCGAAAATGTTTGGACGCATGATGAGCGAAAGCTTGGCCAGGTGGCACTTTTGGTTCACCTTTGTTGGCACCTACGCGATCTTCATGCCCATGCACTATTTAGGCATGGCCGGAGCCACGCGACGTTATTCGCAGTTCACCGAGCTCGCCTATCTTCGCGACTTGATCCCGTTGCAGAAATTCATCACCTACGCGGCAATCGTAACCATCGCTGGCCAATTCATTTTCCTTTTCAATCTGTTCTGGAGCATGAAGTACGGCAAGAAGGCCAGCGACAATCCTTGGGAAGCCACCACTCTCGAGTGGACCACCGCGACGCCCCCTCCGCACGACAATTTCGGCGGACATACGCCCGTGGTTTACAACGGGCCGTACGAATACAGCGTGCCGGGCGCGCCGCGCGATTACGTGATGCAGAACGATCCCGCGACAGTGGCGGCACACTAGACCCTTATGGCCAGTTACACGCCAACCGTTTCCCTTGACGATCCCAGAACTTCCACGGGAGGAAATGGACATATCCCGCCGCGTCATCACGACGGCGACGATTTCGGTTCGTCCTTCTTCGATGTGCGGTTGCGGCGCGCCCGCTTGGGACTAGTCGTCGGCTTGACCGGAATCGTGATGATCTTTATCTCTTTCTCCAGCGCTTATGTCGTCAGACAGGGTCTGCCGACGCTTGACCCGCGCACTGACGTTCTGTTCCACGATTGGTTTCCGGTGCCATTGCCCAGGTTGTTGCTCATCAACACCGCCGTATTGCTGATCAGCAGCTTGACCATGGAAATCGCGCGGCGCCAGGCGGCTCGCAAAGCCGCACTGGCGCAGCTCGTTTCCGTCCCCGGAGTATCCATGCACGCCAAAGAAGAAGTCTCCTGGCTGGCGTTGACGGTGGTGCTAGGTCTCAGCTTTTTGGCTGGACAATGGATGGCTTGGCGCCAACTGGCAGCGAGCGGTTTCTACGTCGCCAGCAGCCCCAGCAGCTCTTTCGTCTATCTATTGACCGGCATGCATGGCGTCCACCTGTTCGGTGGTGTGGTGGCTCTGCTGACCGCAGGCGCAGCTTCTCTCCTGCGTCGGCCCGCCGATTCACTAGCGATTGCGGTGGATGTAACCGGCTGGTATTGGCATTTCATGGCTTTTTTGTGGGTTTACATTCTGTGCTTGCTGAAGTTTGTGCACTAGCGTCTCAGGAAGGAGGAAACCAAACCTATGGCTGACGCGATTCTGCCGCACGATATGCCAGCGATTTACGAACCGTCGTTGTTTGGAACCTATTCCAAGAAAATTGGGATGTGGCTGTTCCTGCTTTCGGACTCGCTGACTTTTGGGGCTTTACTGTACGCGTACAGCTACGGGCGAATCTCCACGCCAAACTGGCCGACGCCATTCCATTCCGAGAGCATCGTGAACGCCACCATAATGACGGCGTTCTTGCTGACGAGTTCTTTGACCATGGTGCTGGCCGTGCGCGCGGCGGTACAAGGCGACCCGAAAGCCCAGCGCCTGTGGCTGCTGGCCACTATGGCCTGCGGCATGGGCTTTGTCATTCTGCATGGTCGGGAGTGGAGCAAGCTGATCGCGGAGGGCTTGACGCTTCCGGTGTTTCCAAAGCTGTCTGGGCCAGCGGCAGCGGGCGAGTTCGCGAATGTCGTGCGAACTGTACCGCAGTTTCCTGCGACCTTTTTTGGGTTGACCGGGATGCACATGCTGCACGTGACGCTGGGAGTGATCTACCTCGGCGTGATCGCGCTGCGGCGCAATTTCATTCCCATTTTGTTGGTGTTTTGGCTAGCCGCTTGGTTGGGAACGCCCTCGTCTAGTCCTTTCCACTATGGAGCGCATGTGTTACTGCTGGCCGCCATCGTTTGCTCCATCGTTTTGTGGTTGAAGCCGAAGGTTTACGATTCATCGGACGTTGAGGTCGCTGGATTGTACTGGCACTTCGTGGACCTAGTGTGGATGTTTATTTTTCCTTTGGTGTACTTGATGTCTGCCAAGATTCTGTAGGAGCGGAATATGGAAGCTTTTCAGCAGGCTATCGCGGAACGCGTCGCGGAACAGCATCGGCATCACGGAAAGTCCCAGTTTTTCTGGGTTTGGGCGGCGCTGCTGGCGATGACTGCCATCGAAGTTTATCTGACCTATCAAAATATGAAGCCGGTGCGGATGCTGACGATCTTGATGGGCTTGTCGCTCGTGAAGGCGGCGCTGATCATCGGCTACTTCATGCACATGAAGTATGAAGTGTCGCACATGAAGTGGCTGACGATGTGTTCAGTGGTTGCCTGCCTGGCACTGATGATGATTTTTTTTCCGGACGCGCTTCGCATCCTCTCGCTGGGAGTGAAATGAGATTTCGCGCCGCCATTCTCGCCGCTTGCTTGTTGCTATGGGCCACGCCGGCATTCAGCCAGGCTTGTTCCATGTGTTACAGCACGGCCAAGGCGACTTCCAAGGATGGGCAAAGGGCCATCAGCAGAGGCGTGATCGTACTTTTAGTTCCACCGCTTGGATTCATGACGCTCGGCGTCTGGATGGCATTCCGATATGGAAGGAAGCGCGATCGCGAGCAAACCGATCACGTGAACCGGGAGTTGCGACAAATTGAGGAAAGCTGAATCCGAGAAGATCTTGTAACCAGTCGCGTGACAGGGATCTGTACGAGGCCAGCCGCCCCACAATGTGGGCTTGCCATCCGCGCCGCAAAATTTGGGCCCGAAGCCCACGTAAGCTCGGGGCAGTATTCGAGAAAATCACACCGCGAGGATCTCAACCGAGAAAACTACGAGGGAGCTTTGGAGCAATAAGAATTCCTTGGCATGCCTCATCGTTCCTTTTCAAGGACTTAGCGTTCTTTCGTATTTCATCGCAAGCTCTTGAAATTCCTAGCGCTGTTGTTTTCGATCCCCACCGCCCCTACCAACCCATCCAGTTCCGGCGTGGCGACCATGTGGTGGATTTTGCTAAGGATCACTTAGCGACCTAGCGAGGCGGCAATAAGTGGGCAGACCTCGCAACAGGAAATCGCTACGTCTGCCTCATCAATACCCAGACTGCCGAGCCTTGGACACCATCTCCCGAATCGCATTCTCCTCACGGTACGCTCCCACAAGCTTCCTCCGCATTTCAAGAAGAGGCTAGAGAAGATTGACGAGGAGACCGCTCAGGGTCATACAGCCTGTTCTGAAGGCTCTCGGTCGTTTCTCCGACGAGTAGGTCAGACGCCTGCAGTGGGAGAGATTCTGTCTTCGACTTGGATATTATCCCGCACATTTTTGGGGCAAAGTCCAAGCGAGAATATTTCAGCTCATAGAAAGTCTCACGCAAGGGGGAATCGAATTCTTCTTGTCTGTCCAGGAGGTAGATAACTTCTTCGCTGACACGCTTCGATCTCGCTCGATCACAACGGAACCCGTGCCTGCACTTCTGGCATATTCCCGGTGGGCCTTCTGAATTTCCCCAAGCCTGAAGGTAGCCTTGATTGGCATGGATATTTTTCCGGACTTGAGCCATTCGAAGAGCAGTTCCAGGTCAGAAGTGATTTCACTCTAGCGTTGCCCGGAAACTAAACGTGAGCACCTCAATGGTCATGCTACCGCCCGATAAGCAAGAGCAGTTTCTAGAAACCTACACTTGGAGCGACTGCATTCATAACCATGAAATGAATCTATGAGTACCAATTCACGATGCTGCGAGACTGCCTAGAACGTGTGAGCGACGAGGCTATCATGGGCGTCTGGAAAGAAGGGGTGGGCTGCAATAAGAAAACCAAAGGATATTTTTCTACGCCTTTCTACGCAATCGCCTGCTTGCCTAGGCATCAGATTTTCCATTGTTCATGGCAAAATGATTTTGGGCAGGGATTCTCCTTGGCAATAAGAGATTTAGGTTTTATCATCTTTATAGCGAATTTCTCAGTGCCTCGGCTTCGAATCCCACCCTCTTCGCCATTTTTTTAGAATCAGTGGGGTAGAGCCTTCCTAAATTCAAATCCTAAAAAATCTCCAGAACTAAGTATTAGCCAGCCTGGAGATTCTTATGCTCAGTCCAAATTCACGCTGTACAAGTACATCAAGCTCGCAGACGGCTCTTGGCGTTATTGCAAGGCTGCTTTTTATTCGAACGGAAAAATCAAACCCAACCGTTGAATCGTCGGCGGGAAAGAAGAACATCTTTGTATTTACGTTGAATTCGACCAGAGTCTCGTCTCTTGCCTACCTCTTGCGCTCATTCGCTTGGATCGTACCAGGCTCCACATGGTTTCAAGGAGGTCGTCCAAAACAGTGTCACGCCCAAAGTGAGCGTCGACAAACAAGAGCTCCGAAGCGGCGAGAGCGCTGTGGCCCGAAATCAACACAATCGGAACATTCGGCGCTAAAGACTTAATTTCTTTTGCCAACTGTGAACCACTCAGAACCGGCATTCGGTAATCCAGAGTCTGATGACGGCCTGCGGCTTCCGCGTAATTACGGCAAGTAATCCACTCGAGGCGCTTGCACGCTGCGCGGACCTCCGGTTTGATTTGGCTCTTTGCAACGGTATTTTACGTCGACGACAACGCTAAGGCTCAAAGACTACTTGGTAGTAACTTGATTCAGCGCAATTCAAGCACGATGGGTGCGTGATCGGAAGGCTTCTCCGCGCCGCGTGGTCTTTTATCAATTTCGCAAGATGCCAGCCTTTTAGCGAGTTGGGGTGACAGCAGGAAATGATCGATGCGGACGCCGCGGTTATGCGCGAATGCCTGCCGGAAATAATCCCAGAAAGTGAAGTGGCCGCCTTCACCGGGATGCAGGATTCGAAATGCATCCGTGTAACCGAGATCGAGCATGGCCCGGTACCGCGCTCTCGGCTCCGGCTGAAATAGCGCGTCGTGCATCCAGGACGATGGTTTGTGGCAATCGATATCCTCGGGGATGACATTAAAGTCGCCACCGATGACCACCGGCAAATTTTTCTGTTTCCAGGAGACCATCTCGTTAATCAACCGATCCATCCAGCCCAGCTTGTAGGCGAAATTGATGCTGCTTGGAGGGTTGCCGTTAGGGAGATAAATATTAACGATCCGAATGTTCCCGATCGTAGTTTCAAGAAACCGCGCATGACTGTCGGCCTCATCGCCAGCGAGGACTCTGTTGATTGTTTCGACGGGGAGGCGCGATATAACCGCCACTCCGTTGTAGGCCTTCTGCGTGACAGCGACGCTTTCGTAACCCAACTTCTTGAACACCGCGTCCGGGAATTCTGTTCCCTTCAACTCCTGCAATAGCAGGACATCAGGCTCATGCTGCGCGAGCCATCCACTGACATGATCAAGCCTGGCGCGGATTGAATTTATGTTCCAACTGGCAATTTTCAAAAAGATTCTCCCATTCGGTTATGATGAAACGGTTGCCGGGGGCGAGACATGAGCGAGATTCGAGTTCATTGCTATTCGGGCTATCGGGTTGACCAACGGCCGTCGCGCTTTATCATTCTTGATAGAGAATACAACGTTGAGGAAGTAGACGATCAGTGGTATTCGCCTGGTGCGATGTATTTTCGAGTGCGAGCGGACGATGGAAATTATTACGTCCTGCGCCATGATGAGGGGCAGGATTGTTGGACTCTGGACGGATACCGGCGGGCACCGATCGCTCAATAATGCAGCGGTTTTATTTTAGGTATTCGCGTCTTTTCATTTGTGCGAAGCAACGTTGCAAGCGAGGACCGGTCACTGAGAGATCAGCCGTTAGGCCTTCAGCTCCGACCGCCGCGTTAACCCACCATACGCTTCAAGGGCAAGCTCTAAAAGGTTCTTCATGCTCTTGCGCCGTTCAGGAAAAAGAGCATCGTGACAGGCCTCGTGCTTGTATTCCGCCAGGCGTGCCGCGTCCCGTTTTGCACAACCACGTCGCCGCGCTTCAAATGCAGGGTCTTACTCTCGTCCAATTCCAGCCAAATCTCTCCGTCGTAGACAACTGCGTAGTCGACAGTGTTCGTCTTGTGCATCCCGGGATCTTCCTTTTCGAAGTGATCGGCCAATCCCTTCAGACGAATCAACGCCTCGTCTTGCGCGGCTTCGCCGTCGAAGGACGGATCGGCGAAAACCGAACTAGGCGGAAAGGTCACGAAGTGCAGACTGGTGCCGCCCGGCCCTGGAACGACGGAGTCGGGATAGCGGTCAAACCTTTGCTCCTTGTTGAGATCCGGGGTCGTCGGATTGACCCAGATGAGTGTGTGTTCATAGCCGGGAACAGTCTTGAACTGGTAGGCGTGCATGTGCTCGTCGCTTTGCACCACGGACTTCCCGTTTACATTTCGCGTTACAATGCGCCGGTAAGCACTCGGTTTCTTACCGCGCTTCAATACTTCTGTCTTTTTTGAGGTCGTTCCATTCATGGCCTTGCTCATCTAAGCCGCCGTCCTCGCTCCCGCGCATCGAGCGATCCTACAAAAAGCTTCTCCCGCCCTTTCGATTAGACCTGCGCTCTGCCGCCGTCAACGAATAGTTCGATACCCGTGACGAAACTGGAGTCATCCGACGCCAGAAACAACGCCGCCTTAGCAACTTCCTCGGGTTCTCCCATGCGTCCCATCGGGATGGTCGACGCAATCCGCGCGATCACGTCTGCAGATTGCCGACTAGCCAGCGGCGTATTGATGGGACCCGGGCTAACAACGTTTGAGCGGATACGACGGTCCTTCAGATCGGTAGTCCAAGTTCGCACGAAAGAGCGGATGGCAGCCTTACTCGCGGCGTAGACGCCGAATGCGGCAGTACCCTTAACACTCGCGACAGAACCGTTGAGAATGATAGAGCCACCATCGTTCAGTAGCGGTAAGGCTTTTTGCACCGTGAACAGCGTTCCCCTCACATTAATGTTGAATAGTTTGTCGAAATGTTCTTCAGTGACGGCCCCAATGGGAACAAATTCGGCAACGCCGGCGTTGGCGAAAACAACATCGATTCGGCCCTTGGTCTTAGCGATGGTCTGGTAAAGACGCTCAAGGTCGGCCAATTTGGCAACGTCTCCCTGTACTCCAGAAACGTTGGTGCCGATTGCATTAACGGCCTCGTCGAGTTCCTTCTGGCGGCGGCCGGTGATGAAGACATAGGCACCCTCTTGGACGAAGAGTTTTGCCGTAGCCAACCCAATCCCTCCTGTGCCGCCGGTGACAACAGCGATCTTGCCTTCGAGCTTTTTGGGCATTGTTTTTCTCCGTCGTTGTTCAGTTGTAACGATATTTGCGCGCTCTGATTTCCCGCCGCGCTCTCGTGCTAAATCACTTGAGTCCGAGCACTGCCTGGCCGAGGTGATAGGACAGATGGTTGGTGCGGCTCAGCAGGATGGCAAAGCGATTGCGCGAAGCATCTTTGGCGAAATCTTTTTCCGACACGCCAGAGTGCCGTTCTAGCCAATCGGACCAGGACATTTTTTCAAACCCCTTCCACAATTCCTCGTTAATAGCGTTCCATGCCTGGCGAACCTGCTGGTGCGAAGGAATAGCGGCTTGGGACTTGTCGGGATTAGAGATGAAGGCGACGTCAAACTCAGGATGTAGACGTTCTCCGAGTCCCAAGAGATGGAGCATCGCGTCGTGCGTCGCCGTCAGGTGCCCCCACAAATAAAGCAGCCTGTTCCTGCCCGGCGCTATTTCCCGCAGGACCTCCTCGGACGAGAGGCCTCCAAAAAGCTTGTCCGCCCGCTCGATTTGCGTCTTCCATACCTTCAGCCCGAGAGCTACGTAAGAGCCTTGGTTTTCCATGGTTTTATCTCTCTTCGATCATTTGTACTTTGGGAAAGTTTTTCCGAACATGGGAGCGCCACTTTTCGATTGCTCTTCTGTGGCTTCGTCTTGGATCACGTCCCAATGTTCGACAAGGATTCCGTCTTGAATGCGGACAATATCTGCGGCAATCCAATTCACAGGAGCACCGAAACCGCTAAATCGCCCGTGCACGATCACGAGGTCGCCTTCAGCCACGATGGTTCCCGCCTTATATTTCAGCGTTGGAGGAAGGCTCTTAATCAGGCCCAACAAACCCTCGCGACCGGGAGCAATGTGAGCGCTATGTTGAATGTATTTCGGCGACCAGAATCGCTCCGCTGCTGCGTAGTCGCGCTTGTTGAAAAGCGTGTCGAAAGCCCTAAGCACCAGTGCCTTGTTCTTTTCCTCGAGTTCTCTAGCCATTTTTGTTTTCTCCAGCCTTTAATAATCGGTGTTGGGGCCCATTCATCACCTTCTTCTCGCAGTCTCCGAGGCCTCAGGAGGGCAACCGAGACTCGGTGTCCGATGGACCGAAATCCGAATTCAAGTCGTCCAATGTCAGGGGTCCGCCGATTTGGTGATGATCGTAGTGGTACTCGTACACGACGCTAGCGTCCTTCCATCTCCGAATGGCATACCATTTCAAAGTGCAGCGTTTGCCGCTCACGCCGGCGATGTCGAGCCGCCATGCGGAATGCGTCTCGTTGGCAGTGTCTCGAGGAACGGCCGTCTGCTGAATAGATATTGATAAGCCGGCAACCTCAGCCATTACGTGCAGCGGCGCCAGGAAATTCACCAGAAAAGAAATTATTCTTTCCTTTCCACGAATGGTCTCCCGCGATTCTTCGCTGCTCACCTCGACGTCATCGGTGTAAAATTTGTCAAAGATTTTCAGAAACTCTTCGTAGCTCCTGCCGATTTCTGCGCGCAGTATTGCTCCGTTTAGGGCTAGCTCCGAGGCCTGTGAGCTGTTGTAGGCATCACCGTTGAATCGGTCGCCGGTCATGAGATTATATTGATCGATCATCAAAGCCCTCACTTAGGCTGGCGAGATTCAGCCCTGTTCGTTGAGATCCATGTGCCTCGGAACCCATGCGGCCTGTAGCGCGATCAAAATTCGACGCCAACGTTTCTGTATTTATGAACCATACAGTTCAATATGATGCGTGAAAACTATTCGCGTTACAGTAATATTGCACCAAACAGTTCAGTACGTGATAATGTACGGATGGGGCGACCGAAGAACTTCAGCCGAGAAGGTGTTTTGGAGAAGGCCCTGCCGGTCTTCTGGAAGTACGGTTTCGCGGATACCAGTCTTCAGAAATTGGAAAAGGCCACCGGCGTCAATAAGTCCGGCCTCTATGCGGAGTTCGCGGACAAGGGAGACCTGTATTTGGAGAGTTTGCGGCACTATTCGAGAAAACGGCAGGAGGATGAGTTGCTGATCGCCAAGCCGCTTGGCTGGAAAAACATCGAAAGTTTTCTGAAACTCGCGCCCTGCAGGTTGGAGGGCCAGAAAGGCTGTTTTTCGGTCAATTCCATGAATCAGTTCGCGGTGCTCCCACGCGCGGCGCAGGAAATCGTTTCCAAGGGCCGCGCTTTTCTCCAAGACCTGATCGTGAGAAATGTCGAAGCGGAGAAGCCCGCGATGAAACCCACCGTACTGGCAGAAATGATCTTGACCTTCTTTACCGGCATCACCATGGAGCAACACCTCGACGGCAGCAAAGCGTCCATGAACCGAAAAGTGGACGACTTCATGAAGGTCGTTCGCAAGCTCTGAATCGGAGCCAACTCGGGCCTTCGTCGCCGTCTAATGCGTTTCGAGCCACTTGCGAATATTCGAGACGGTGTCCTCGTAGAAGGTCTTGTAAAGACTTTGGGACACGTAGCCGATATGCGGCGTCGCCAGCACGTTGTCCAGCGTCCGGAACGGGTGAGACGGAGGCAGGGGCTCCATGTCGAACACGTCAATCGCTGCGCCGGCGATTTGCTTGTTCTTCAACACGCTGAGCAAAGCTTGCTCTTCGACGATCGGCCCGCGCGACGCATTGATCAACCGGGCCGTTGCCTTCATTCTCTCCAGCTCCGCGGCGCCTACCAGACCCCGCGTACGGCTGCTCAACACCAAATGGATCGTCAGGATGTCGGCCCGCTCGAACAGCTGGTCCTTGGAAACTAGGATTGCGCCCGCGGCTTTGGCGGCCTCGAGCGTCATGTTCTGGCTCCAGGCAATCAAATTCATTCCAAAAGCGCTCCCAATCCGCGCGACCTGTGATCCAATCCGCCCAAGTCCCAGAACGCCCAGGGTCTTTCCACGCAGATCCGTGCCCACTGTTTGCTGCCAGCTGCCGGATCGGACGGAGTTGCTCTCCGTCACGATGTGTCGCGCGGATGCCAAGATCAGCGCCCAGGTAAATTCGATCGTCGGGTCCGACGCATACCCCGTGTGAACCACTGCGATCCCATGATCGCCCGCGGCGGCCATATCGATCGACGCGTTTCCCGATCCCGTCGAGGCAATGAGCTTGAGATTGGGAAGGCGCTCCATGACGTTACGGGGCAGCGGGGTCCGCTCGCGCATGACACAAACGACATCAAAAGGCAGCAACCGCTCAATCACGGCGTCCGGGTCGGCGAGGTGGTTCTGAAATACGGCGATGTCCGCTCGATCGCGGAGCACCGACCAATCGGCGCTCTCCAGCGCCACATTTTGGTAATCGTCCAGAACAGCGATCTTGTACTTGTTCATCGGCATCCATCCCGCGGTGTTTGTTTGGCCCTTCGCATCCCGCGACGAAGGCGCGGTCTATCAAATGGTCAGTTTTTTGTCAGGGCTTAACATTAGCCTCCGCGCCCCGTTCGATTGCCAAGAGAAGGTCGGCGGATGGAAATTTTTCTTTCATGGCATTAATAAGGGTCTCCGGATCTTTGGCTTTTTTGAGTTTTTCTTCAAAAACT
>DATHGV010000014.1:0-8057 GCA_035490135.1 Candidatus Methylomirabilota bacterium | reverse complement strand
GGAAAGCCAGGGCGAGAAAGCTCGGACATAAACTTGAAGCTCGCGAAAAGGATGCGGATGCTCAATTTGCCTTTCTCGGTTAGACCGATACTCACTGCAATCTTCTTCGTCGCATGTGCAGCCTGGATATTGCCGGAGGTTGTTGCTTGGAGAGTTAAACGGTCGAGCGACTCCTCACACGCCAGTGATCATGGTTCTCTCAACCTCATCGTAATCCTTTGGTCGGTCGGTATAACGATGGCTGTTTTGATCTCCTTACTTTTGCCGCAAGCTGCGATGTCGTGGAAACGAACTTCAGTCTTCTTGGTCGGGATTTTCTTTATGTTGATGGGCGTGGCGCTTCGTTGGTACTCCGCGGCAATTTTGGGAAAATATTTTACGTTCGATGTCGCGATACAGGGCGGCCAAACTTTAATCGAAGCGGGGCCTTACCGCTATGTCCGCCATCCTTCCTACAGCGGTGCGCTTTTGAGCCTGCTTGGATTCGGTCTGGCGCTCGGTAACTGGGCCGGGCTCGCTGCCGCTCTATCCTGCTTGGGGTTCGCGTATTCTTATCGCATACCGATTGAGGAGCAGGCACTGAGTTCTGCGCTTGGGGATGTTTACATCAAATACATGACTCGGACTTGGCGTCTCATCCCATTTTTGTTCTAGGAAATGATTCGCGGCAGCTTAGAAGAAATTTGATGCTTTCAAGACGCCAATTCATGACTGCTTCGACTGCTTTTTTGGCGTCTGGAGCCGTGTCTCACAGACTGCAGGCATCGCCTGAATCGGCGGAAGTTAATGATGTACATGCTCAACTAAATCCCACGCGCGTTTCAGAAATTCTGCAGCCACGATCGCCTGAACAAGTCCGCGACATAATTCGCACGGCGCAAAAAAATCGGAAGACTATCTCCATCTGCGGCGGACGCCATGCGATGGGCGGACAGGAATTTGGTACCGACACCACGCTGATCGATATAAGAAAGCTGAACCGAATATTAAATTTGAATCGCGAAACGGGAATAATTGAGGTCGAGGCCGGGATCGAATGGCCGCAACTGATCGACGGCTATCTGGCGCGACAAATCGAGGACAAGCGAAACTGGGGAATCGCGCAAAAACAAACCGGTGCAGATCGATTGACATTGTCGGGAACAATTGCGGCCAACGCGCATGGTCGCGGGCTGAAAATGAAACCGTTTATCAGCAACGTTGAATCCTTTGTTCTCGTCGACGCAGCCGGAGTGGCGCGCACCTTCAGCCGTACCGAAAACGAAGAGTTGTTCCGCCTAGTTCATGGAGGGTACGGTCTTTTCGGAGTTGTGACTTCCATACAATTGCGCCTCCTGCCGAGGAAGAAGGTCGAGAGGGTTGTGGAAATTCGCACGGCCGAAACGTTGATGGTGGCTTTTGAGAAGCGCATCGCAGACGGATTTGAATATGGAGATTTCCAGTTTTCCATCGAGCGCGACTCGGACGATTTCCTGCACAAGGGCGTATTTTCTTGTTATCGACCGGTTTCGATCGACACACCGATTCCTATTGAAAACAAACAACTGACCGATGAGAACTGGAGACAACTTCTCTATCTCGCTCACACCGACGAAAAACAGGTGTTCAACAGGTATGCAGAGTATTACCTTTCGACGAATGGTCAGACTTACTGGTCGGACCTGCATCAACTGAGTATCTACCCCGATAATTATCATCGCGAAATCGATGCCCGGCTTCATGCTCCTTACCCCGCAACAGAAATGATCACAGAGATCAACGTACCCAGGCACACGCTGGCCGGTTTTCTCGCAGAGGCGCGGGAAGATTTCCGGAAGAATGATACTGAGTTGATTTATGGGACCGTCCGCCTTATCGAGCGCGATGATGAGAGTTTTCTTCCGTGGGCGAAACAACCTTACGCTTGCACGATCTTCAATCTCCACGTGGTCCACAGTCCTATAGGGATCCAGCGTTCGGCGGATGCTTTTCGCAGATTGATCGATATGGCCGGGCGCCGCGGAGGTTCGTATTACCTGACCTATCATCGTCACGCCACACGAAGCCAGGTCGAAAGTTGCTATCCGCAATTCGCCCAATTTCTGCGCTTAAAAAAACAGTACGATCCACATGAGCGTTTCCAGAGCGATTGGTACAGACATTACAGAACGATGTTCGCCGACAGCGTTTGAGACGCCAACAAAGAACCCTTCTATATTGAAGCTGATGGAAAAATGATGGCGGTACGCGCGAGCGCCGGCGCTGACTTTGACGCAGGGACGCCAACGGCGCTATTCCAAGCTCATGCGCGGGAATTTTTCACTACCTCCGAGCAAGTGAGCTATGACTATCCAAAAACGTGAACTCGTCGCGGGGTCACGGCTGTTACACGGTCACATTTGCCTTTACTCGCTGGGCCCTTCGCTAAGGCAAGGCATGTCTTCTTCTGCGAGTCCGTCAGGAATTACTTCGCCTTTGATCAAACGACGATGGTTTTCCTTCAAGACATCAGAAGCCTTTTCAAGCTGGAATTCGAGAGTCTTGGTAACTCCGATTCGATCTACAACTAGCTTAAGCAATTTGCCCTGAGCACTAGAAAACAGAGCTTCCAATTCTTGTGGATCGATGATGCTGGATCGCCTTTAGCGGCTCGTGAGGGATTTAGCTAAGAGCTGTTGCGGATGTAGAGGTCAAGTGCGTTCCCATCTTTCGGGCCGATCTCCATGCAAATAGAGTAAAGTGCGCGCTCGATTTGGTTGTGCATTTCCAAGGCCGCTAACGGCGACTCCCTACGCCTTGCAAGCGTTAGCATAGCTCCGTCCAGAACCGATTTTTGACTCGCTCACATCCTTCGCTGTTGCTCAATCCAATAATATTCTTCAGTTGGTTGGGGGAGCCGTCGCCGTGGCGGAAGTACGGAAAAGAACTATCCTCAATACACTTGCGTGCCGATCCGCACTTGAAACAGGAAAGAGATGTGGCGGTTTGAATTGGGCACACCGCGGGTAGTCACGCTGAAACGGAGGATCGTAAATGCGATTCAGAACACAGCTTCGGAACCGATCAGTTCAAGGCGCGTCAGTATTGGCGATGGTCGTGATGTTTGCCAGTCTGCTGAGCATGAAGATTTCCGCTCAAAATGAAGGCCCAGGTGTCTGGAAGATCATGCGGGCGCAGTACGGCTGGCGGGATCGCCAGACAGATGTCACCGATCTGGTCGGAGATTTGATTGGGCGCGGCGGCGTCAATGGACGAGTGTGGGTAAACAACCAGACCATGGGCGGAGATCCGGCGGTATCGCGCGACAAAACGCTGCGAATTATTGCGCGAAATCAACAGAATCAGGAACGCGAATTTTTGTACCGCGAGGGCGCAGCCATAGACGTGAGCATGTTCGCGGTGCACCGCGAGGAATCGGTTCGACGCGATGAGTTTGACGATCGACCCCGACGGGAAGAAGACCGGCGCGATGACCATCGAGATGACCGTCGTGACGACCATCGAGGCGTCTGGATTTTGCGCGCATATTGGGGAGTGCAAGGCAGGACCGCAAACGTAACGGATTTGTTGCGCACCATGCAACGTGAGAATGGGTTGCAGGTGATGGCTAATAATCGCTCGCTAGGCGGAGACCCGGCGCCCGGAGTAGACAAGGTGTTAATCGTCGTTTACCGCATTCAGGGACAGGAGTCAGCCGCAGCGGTACACGAAGGGAATCTCCTGACGATCCCATAATCACCAGCTTCAACAACATCGCGATGTGGGGAACGCTTCACATCAGCCGTAGCACTGGAAAGGTCAAAGGGTGGACCGTAGATTCATGGTCACAAGGAGGTCCACCGTATCTGCATCCAAAAATGCACTGGGTGAGTTTTCCGGACTACAAACTTCATTACATGAACTTGAACGTAGACTTCAACAGCACGATGCAAGTTGGTTCAGAAGACACTGAGACAGAGCCCGAACGCGTGGTCTTTATCCGTGCGACACTCAGGCAGTGGGAGCAAGACTGGATTGAGGAACAGAGCAAGGAGCACTCCTGAATCTTCCTAACCGGCCAGCCCAAGTGTGCGTCAATCAGCGGCGGGTGCGATCCTTGCGCACGGCTTCGTCGATGAGCGCGCCAAGTTGACTCCGCGTCAGCGAAACGTGTTCCCCTGCGGAGTCGCCGCCATCGCTCGTTATCGGCAGATCTGCCCCTCCGCCGGGCGGCGGCGCGACAAAATATCTCGAGCGCGAGGCCATTAGCTTGGCCACTTCGCGGCTGGAAAGCAGTTGCGGTTCGCCGGCCATCTCCGCCGCCAACGTAATTCTCGCCGAGTGCTCAATGGTCTCCATGCGGAAAAAAGCGGTGAGCAGATCCGGACCGCAGGTGACCGCCCCGTGATTGGCGAGCAGCAGCGCATCATAATGCGGAACGAACGGCTCAATGGCCGCGCTTAATTCCGGCGTTCCCGGAGTCGCGTAGCGCACCAGCGGAATTTGCCCCAGCCCAATAATCACCTCCGGCAGCAATGCCTGGTCCAACGCGCGTCCAGCCACGGCAAAACCCGTTGCCGTTGGCGGATGTGCGTGGCAAATGGCCTGCACGTCCGGCCGCATGCGATAAAACAACAAATGCATGGCCACTTCCGATGACACCTTTCGTTTACCAGAAATGTGCGCGCCGTTCAGATCGGTAATCACCAAATCTTCAGGCGACAGCTTGCCCTTGTTCATGCACGTGGGCGTATTCAGGATTCTGTTTTCATCCAGGCGAACGGAGAGATTTCCTTCGCAGGCTACGATGTAGCCGCGCTCAGACAGCCAGCGTCCCGCGATACAAATTTCGCGGCTGTGCTGCTCTTCAGTCTTCGCGGAACCCGGTAGGAGTGCGTCCGTCATTGGCCTGTCCCTTTCCTCGCGTCCTATAGTCGGCGCGCCGAACAGATTTGCTACAAACTTCCGCTAGCAAAGCGCGGAAGTTTATGGTTGCCCCGTGGACGCACGGAAGTGGTGGGAAAGAACCTAATACAAGTCCCCGCAAGATGCTAGGCGTAAATTCCGCGAAGCTTTAACGCGCTAGCGACCCGGTCGATTGCCAACATGTAAGCGGCAATACGGTTATTAACCTTGTGGGCCCCGGCATAACGGACGACCTCGTCGAACGCGTGTTCCATCACGTCCAGAAGCCGTTCGTTCACTTCGCTCTCGCGCCAGAAAAAACCTTGCCGGTCCTGCACCCACTCGAAATAACTGACCGTCACTCCTCCGGCGTTTCCCAGAATATCCGGCACAGTAAAGATCCCCTTGGCATCGACGATGGAATCGGCTTGCCAGGTGGTCGGTCCGTTAGCCCCTTCGCACAGAATTTTGGCCTGCACCTGATGCGCATTTTCTTCGGTAATTTGATTTTCGATGGCCGCGGGAATAGCGATCTCGCAGGGCTGGAACAGCACATCGCGAGCGGTCATTTTTGTGCCACCGCCGGGAAAATCCTGCAGTGCCTTTTTCTGGACGTACACCCACTCAATCACTTTGGGAATGTCAAAACCATTTTCGTTGTAAAGACCGCCGCCGATATCCGCGAGTCCCACAATTTTGTAGCCTGCCTTCTGCATCAAATCCGCCGCCAACGAGCCGACATTTCCGAATCCTTGAATCACGACGCGGCAGCCTTGTTTCTTAATGCCCGTTTTTGCCAGCGCCTTGTCGCAGCAGATCATTACGCCGCGCCCAGTCGCTTCGCGCCTCCCGGCCGAGCCGCCCAATTCTATGGGTTTGCCGGTGACCACCGCGGTGGTGGCCTGACCAAGATGCATCGCGTAGGTATCCATGACCCATGCCATGGTCTGTTCGCCGGTGCCCACATCCGGCGCGGGCACGTCTTTCTCGGGCCCCAGCCAATTGGCCAGCTCAGCTGTATATCTGCGCGTCATGCGTTCCAATTCGCCGCGCGACATTTTCTTCGGATCGCAAATGATGCCGCCCTTTGCGCCGCCAAATGGAATATTCACCACCGCGCATTTCCAGGTCATCCAGGTCGCCAAGGCACGCACTTCATCGAGCGAAACGTCAGGCGCGTAGCGAATGCCGCCCTTGCCGGGGCCCCGCACGGTGGAGTGCAAAACGCGATAGCCGGTAAAGACTTCGAGTTGGCCATTGTCCAGTCCAACAGGAATGTACAGAGTGATTTCTTTGCTGGGATATTTCAGATAGCGGTACAAGCCCTGCTCGAGTCCTAGTTTGTTTGCCGCGACCTCAAAGCGCGCTTCGGCGTTTTGGTACACATTCATTTCTTCCGGTACAGGACCGTGCGCCATGCAAAGCTCTCCTTGCTATCTGAACCGCAGTTGGGTCAGTCGCGACTGGACACCAGTAGCGCGATTTTCGCAACTTGAATTGAGGGCCAACGAAAGTAGGAAATAGCGGGCTACCCTCCCGCCGTTTTGGTGGCCGGGCGACAGTATACGAACCCGGAGACAAGCTCGCAAGCTACACGTCGCTGGGGTGGTGGGTCAGTTTCCGATAATCCGACAATATAAAAGGACCTTGACAACCTGACCTCCAAACAAATCAGGTCCGAGGATTACTTCCGATTTGTCGGCCATCCGTTTACAGACTTCCCGGGCGGATTACTCGCTCGAATTGGCTGCCAAACTGCCGCGTGAGGCTGGTCTTCCATGAACCCAAACCGTGACGATGCTGTCGTACGCGTCTACGCTTTCCAACGGCGATTTTTTCAGCAGGACGAGATTCGCAATTTTCCCCGGCTCGAGGGTTCCAAGTTGCGAATCGAGTTTGAATTCCCGTGCATTATTGATCGTGGCAGCTTTGAAGATCTGAACGAGAGTCAACCCGGCATTTTGCAGTTGCTGCATCTCCAAATAGCCGTTTAGGCCGGGGAGATTCCCGTAGGTCGGAGCCGACGGAGTGTCCGTGCCAAAAAGAAAGTTGGCATCTTTGCTCCCTAGGTAAGCAACTACTTGTCGTACGCGGCGGAGTGGACCCTGGTCGAATCCTTCAAGCATGGCCGCGTCCGTCGTATCGTCCTCAGCTATTTCTTTCTTGAACCATTTACCTTCGGGAGAGTCGAACCACTCCAGCATCTCCGCAGGGATGACTTTAGGGATTGCCTTCATGTTCAGATATTCGGGATCGAAATACGCGCGCAGACCCTGCATGACCTGAATAGTGGGTTGATAGCCAATTTTCTTTTGCACGATTAGATCGAGGAGCGTTGTGATCTCGGCTGGGAGCCCAGTCTGCTTACCGAGGTCTCCCCAGTTCCACATTCCATGCGCGACAACGTCAACGTCTCCGTCGACGGCAAATTTCTGGGCTTCAAACGAGTTGGCGTGCATCATGAGCACCAAGCGGGCTTGAGTCGCAGCCTTGCGGATTTCCGCCAAAATATCAGGGCCCATAACCGGCAAGTTCCTATCTCCCGCGAAGCCGCGTTCGAAATAAGTTTTGACGCAAATCCCGCACGAGTCCTTGACCGCACCTACCGCCGCAGCAGGGGTGTGATCTTGCGGCTTGTATTCCGAGGGAATACTGGAGGCTTGTTTAGGGTCGTAGATAAAATTCGGAAAAAGTTTGAAGCGTATTGCAGGCGGCGCAAACGACATCGGGTAACCATTGGCAAAAGGTAAAGACTGCCCGCAGTCATATAAGTCCGGGTGTAGCGGAGCCTGCCTGAAGTCGTCCAACACCCGGCGATCAACCGCTGCCAAGTCGACCAGCGTGGTATAGCCGAAGTAAAGGTAGGAACGCGGAAGCTGTTTGAAGTATTCCTTGATCCACGCCGGTTTGCCTTCGGCCGGACCAAAGTTCACTTCAGGCCTCATTCCGGGAACGGAAGCAAGATGGACGTGCGAGTCGATCAGGCCCGGAATAAGAAATTGTCCTTCTCCCGAAACTACCGTTGCGCCGGCGGGCTTTTTCGCTCCTTTTCCTCGCTCGACGCGAACGATGTGTCCATTTTCGATCAGCACACTGCCCTTCTCGATGTGATCGAGTTTCTCGGGCGAAATGATGGTGACGTCCGTAATCCAGGTTCGGTCCGGCTTTTGGTTGGGGGCGGGTTGAGCAATGGC
>DATHGV010000013.1:0-19167 GCA_035490135.1 Candidatus Methylomirabilota bacterium | reverse complement strand
TGCGAACGATGCCTTTGCGAATGCGGACCCGTTTGGCCCGGGCGGGGATACCAACCCACTCAATTGGCCGGTGCACCGGATTGATGTCGGCAACGGAGAAGGTTGCTTCACCGAAATAGCCAGTTTCGGTCAACAGTGTGGTGGACAATTTGACACTCGCGTCAACGCGTACATCGGGGATACTTGGAAAGTCCGGCCGAATATTACTTTCCTCTTTGGTCTTCGTTACAACCGCGACACCGGCCGGACCGATTCCGATTTGCCAGCGGTTCCTGAGTTGAACGCCTTTCAGTCCGGCTTGGGCAATCCAGTTCACCAACCAAACAAAAACTTTGGTGGCACGCTTGGATTAGCGTGGGATCCCAGGAAAAACGGCAAAACGGTCATCCGGTTGGGCTCGGGAATCTATTACGAGAACGGCGTTTTCAACAACGTACTTTTCGATCGTCCCGGCCGTTTGACCAAGGGCTTATTTAACCAGGTCCAGGAAGTCTGCACTCAAGGTGGCGTGACCATGCCTGACGGCTCCTTCGTAACCACCGTTGACGGCTTGGATATTCCGACGCAAATTTGCGGCGACAATAACGCTGTCGGCAACGTGCAAACCGCCATCTCAGACCTGCAGAAGCAGTATCAGGCGGCCACCCTTGCTGCGGGGCCGCAAGCGAATGGTGCCTACTTCGGCTCAAGCAACACGAGCGCCAACACTGGGTCCATGTTTGCTCCTAATTTCCGAACGCCCTATTCCATCCAGATGAATGCTGGCGTTCAACGCGAACTTCACCCTGGGACCGTGCTCAGCGTAGACTACATTCGCAACGTGGGTCTGCACACCCTTCTCGGTGTTGACCAGAACCACCAGGGCGACGCGAGTATCCTGGATCCGGTCGCTGCCACTAACGCAATTTCGGCCACCAACAGTGCTTTCGGCTGTGGCACAGCAACGGACGCTGCTTCTATCAATTGTGCCATCGCTGCTGGCGCTAAAATTGGCGATTACGCGGGTAACGGCCTCACTGGAGGTCCCAACTTTACCGGCAATTTCCCGATCGGCCCGGGAGTAGCTGCATTCCCGGGCAAGAATCCCAACTATGGACAGATACTCCTCCTGGAACCCATTGGGCGCTCCGTTTATAACGGACTCGATGTTGTTCTGCGGTCGGATATAAGGAGCCCGGTATCATTTGTCCATCGCGTGAACGCCCAGATCTCCTACTCATTTTCCCGATATGTGGGCCAAGCGGCCGACGGCGACTTCGTCAACAGCTCCGTGGACTACAGGAATCCTGGAAAATACATTGGGCCGACCGGTCTTGACCGCACACACCAATTCTCGGCCGGCGTGGTCATGAGTTTTCCGGCGGGCATTCGCGCCAACTTTATTACCCACTACTACACGGCTCTTCCGCAGACGCTCACTTTCTTTGCCCCCGGCAACCTGGAAGATATCTTCCAGTACGACACGAATGGTGATGGGCAAGCAGGGTTTGCGCCGGTTCCTGGATCGAATATCGGTTCGTTTGGCCGCGGTATAAATGCCGGTAACCTGAACGCGTTTCTGCAGAGTTACAGCGACAAATCCGGCAACCAGCTGACCCCCGCCGGCCAGACACTGGTAAATGCTGGGTTATTCACTTCCGACCAGTTGCACGCGTTGTGCGCGATTACACCGTCTCTGAATCCGGGCGCTGGTTGTGCTAACTACGACAACCTACAACTACCCACCGCGCCGGCAGGCCAGGTAAATAACGGAAACTTCTTCACTTTCGACCTTCGCCTCGGCTGGTCTATCAAAGCCATACGTAGGTGGGAACGCTTCCGAATTGAACCGCAGGCGGCTTTCTACAACCTGTTCAACCATAAGAATTACAACGGCCCAGACAATCTGATCAGCGGAGTTCTTGACGGTAGCGCTGGATCAGTCGCGGGCGTCGGCACGACCGCGTCCACCCGTCGCACGTTTGAGAGTGGACTCGGATCGGGGGTCTTCGCCATCGGCGCACCACGCTCGATGGAATTCGGCGTCAAGGTTAGTTTCTAACGCAGCGGCCTTGTAACGAAACTAGGGGGGTGAGCCCGTCGGGCAAACCCCTTCTAAATCCGCGATCATTATCGTGTTTTTTCCGAGTGAGCTGTATTTGGCGTCTGCGGGTACTTCGCACCGAGGCGAAGTTAGTGTTCGAGCAATACGAGAAATTTGGTTACGGTTTCTGTCCGACGAATGCTTTCTTCACTTTGCTTCAGGGCGGCAGCTTGTTGCAGCGAGGTCTGTTGGTTAGCTAAGGCCGTCAAGCCCAGACGACGGTAAACGCGCGAGAGTTGATAATGACCATCAGGAGAGCCGGGATCTAACTGTACACACACTTCCGTTTCGGGTCTGGCCTGACTCCACAGTTCGACCCATTCGAAGGCTTTACCTAACTGACATCGAGCCATTGGCTCCCTGGGCGCAATATGAGCGGCGTGCTGCAGACGGCGAAGAATTTCGGGGCGACGCGAAATATCCCCGTTGTCACGGGCGACCTTCAATAAAATACCTCCGCAGAAGGCGTCGGCTGTTCTGTTTTCAGGGTGTTCATCAGCGAAGCTACACACTTGCGCAATCGCTGCCGGGTCAGGCGTGGAAGTATCCTGCAACGTAATCTCACCCAGGTAACGCGCGACAGTTTCGTCTCGCGGATCCATTCTAGCTGCGTCCAGCAGCACTTGCATGGCGTCCGCCGAGCGGTCAACGAAGTAATACGCCAGACCTAAAAGGATTTTTACACGAAGGGATTGCGGGAAAAGTGCGGATGCCTGCTTAAAGACCACCAGCGCAGCATCGAATGTCTGGTGGCGCAATAATTCCAGACCAAGCGCAAGATGATAACGTTCTTCAGACGGTTCCAGCGTGACAGCAGCCTGATAACTGTGAACAGCAGCAAGTGGATCGCCTCGCTTTTCCTGAATATCACCAATGAGGCTTTCAATAGAGCCGGTCTCTGCCACGCTTTTGGAGCGTTCGGCGCTAGCCAACGCGTCGTCGAGACGGCCGGCGCGAAAATTCGCCAAGGCAAGATCGTAAAGTAAATCACCGCGGTCTGGTGCCAGAGCACTCGCTGCAGCAAAATCAACAACTGCCTCGGAAAACAGATTGGCGCGGCTGAGAATTTCCGCCAAACGCAAACGGATATCGACGGCTTGTTGCGCCGGCAGCGTTTCAGTGCGCAACCGCTTGAGTGTTTGAACAGGATTGACGTGATTTTCGACCTGCTCCTGGAGACGCGCGATGCCTGCCGCGATACGCAAATCTTGATTTTCCGGTGCCAGCCTTGCTGCGATGTCCATATTTTCTGCTGCCGCCGCGAAATGGCCAAGTCCTGACGCAATGGCGGCTCTCAATCGGTAAAATGCGATCTTTTGGGCAGGATCGGCGGGAGCATTGACGCCTTTCAGTGTTGCTTCTGCCTCCGCATAACGGTGCTGGCGGGTCAACTGGACGGCCTGTCTTATCGCCAGGTTCGAGTCGGTTTGCGGCGGCTGTTGGCCCATGGCAGAGCCGACCAGCACCAGAATAATTGACCAAAACTTGAAGACGCGCAGCGCGAGCATGACCGTTCATCTTACCTTGCGAGCTTATGCAAACGTGTGAGAAAATCCCGCCGTGCCTGGCCAGAATTCTCCCCATCTGCAGCGCCGGCTTGGGCTTCTGGAAGCAACTTCCGCCAACATGTTGGAGATGATCGGGGTCGGCCCGTTCATCACTATCCCCCTCATTTTAACCACCATGAACGGACCACAGGCCATGCTTGGTTGGTTGCTGGGGGCGCTGGTGGCTGTTTGCGACGGCTTGGTCTGGGCAGAACTCGGCGCGGCTATGCCCGGAACGGGCGGCCCATATCGCTATCTCTCGGAAGCGTTTGGGCCCAAACGTCTGGGAAGGCTTATGAGCTTCCTGTTCATCTGGGAGACGGTATGTCTGGCGCCGCTATCGATCGGCGCGGGAGCGGTGGGCTTCGCGCAATATACGAAATTTTTGTGGCCGCAGATGAATTGGTGGGAGGGCAAAGCGGTGGCCGTCGGGGTTTGCGCTCTTATTACTATTTTGCTTTATCGCGATATTAACTCCGTCGGTCGACTTTCGATCGTCTTGTGGGTGGTGGTGATCTTCACCGCACTGGCCGTAACGGCAGCGGGTATCGCCAATTTTCATCTGAGCCGCGTTCTCGATTTTCCGCCGCATGCTTTCACGTTCTCGAGACAATTTTTTGTGGGATTAGGCGGCGCAACACTGCTGGCGATGTATGACTACGGCGGTTACAACAATGCGTGTTTCTTCGCGGGGGAAATAAAGCGGCCCGAATATGTCATCCCGCGTTCAATTCTGTTGTCCATTCTCCTGGTAGGAATTTTATATTTGACCATGAATGTTTCGATCATCGGTGTAATTCCGTGGCGCGAGGCCATGCATTCGACGTTCATTGTGTCGGACCTGATGCAGCGAGTTTACGGCTCAACGGTAGCGAAGGTGATGACGGCATTTGTTCTGTTCACTACGTTCGCGTCGCTATTCGCCGTACTGCTGGGTTATTCGCGTGTGCCTTATGCGGCTGCGGTTGATGGGCGTTTTTTTTCAGCCTTCGGGCGCTTGCATGCCACGCGGAATTTTCCGTGGGTTTCCCTGATATTTATGGGGATCACTTCCGCAGTTGCAAGTTTGCTGGACTTATCGGATCTGATTACCGCGCTAGTCGTTATCCAAGTGCTCGTACAGTTTATGGCTCAAGTGGTGGCGGTGACCATGATCCGTCGCTATCGCCCCGATATTCAGCGGCCGTTTCAAATGTGGTTTTATCCAATCACCAGCGTAATTGCTTTTGCAGGATGGGCCTTCATCCTTGCAGCCAGTGGACTCAAATTTATTCTTTGGGGTATCGCTTTGATCGCCTTGGGCATTGGTGCGTACCTGTGGCGTGCGCGCATGCAGGCTGAATGGCCGTTCGGCCCGACTGAAGCCAGAGGAGCAATATGAGTGCTCTCCGGCCGCTGGAAGTAATAGTCGTAGGTGACTTGTTCGCGGACCTGGTCATGAGTGGTTTCCCTTCGTGGCCGCCACGTGCCGGAGAAGAATTGTTTGCGGAACGGTTTTGCCGTGAAATCGGCGGAGGAGCAGCAATCACCGCGTGCGGCTTGGCGAAACTGGGAGCCAAAGTCGGCGTAGTCGGAGTCGTGGGCGAAACCGACGGGCAATGGCTGGTCGAGGGGCTGGAAACGCGCGGCGTAAACACCGCAGCGATTCACCGAAGCTCGCGCGAGCCCACCGCAGTGACCGTAAGTATATCCAGCCCAACCGACCGCACCTTCTTAACTTACATGGGAGCTAACCGCGAACTGCCAGCGATTTTGCAACAAATTGCGTCGCGTGGAGAGTTTGCCAAGGCCCGGCACGTTCATCTGGCGTTCGCCCCAGAACCGGCTGAAGCAGGTAATTTATTCAGGGAGTTAATCGCGCAAGGTTGCACTCTCTCCGTCGATGTCGGCTGGCATCCGGAATGGCTTTCCAATCGCGACTGTATGGAAGCGCTTCGCAACGTAAACATTTTTTTTCCGAATGAGCGCGAAGCGACAATCGTGACCGGCGAAACGGAGCCTCGGCGTATTCTGCAGGCCTTCGAGAAAATGAGATTTCGGGCCGTAGCCCTCAAACTGGGGCAGGCAGGTGCGGGGTTGATGTGCGACGGGACAATCACCTTTTGCGAGCCAATCACGGTTCAATCGGTGGATACCACCGGAGCGGGCGATTGTTTTGATGCGGGATTTTTGTATGGGTGGCTGCGTGGTGACAACCCGCAAAGTTGTCTTAAAGCCGGAACTGTTTGCGGAGCTCTCTCTACCAGGTGTCTTGGCGGAATCGATGGATTTCCGACGGTCGCGGAAATGGATGCTCACATATGAGCGGTAAAGTATGCATTATCGGCGGCGGTGGCGTGCGAACTCCGCTGCTCATTCATGGACTTCTGCAATCGCAGAACATTCTGAAAATCAGCGAGCTGGTTCTTTTCGACGTAAGCCACGAACGCGCGGAAGTTATGGCCGCACTGGGCCGGGAAATCGCCATCAATCTGGGCGTGGATATTCGACTGACTACCACTTCTTCATTGGAAGCGGCCGTGGAGGGCAGCTCTTTTATTTTAAGCAGCGTGCGCATTGGAGGTATGGCCGCGAGAGCGCGAGACGAACGCACGGCGATTGAACAGGGGCTTGCGGGCCAGGAAACCACCGGGCCAGGTGGCGTGGCTATGGGGTTACGGACCGTGCCAGTTGCGCTGGAACATGCGCGCGTAGTCGAACGACTGGCGCCGCAAGCATGGTTCATTAATTTTACGAATCCCGCCGGACTCATAACGCAGGCGCTCAATCAGCATACTAACTTGCGCATAGTGGGTATCTGCGATACGCCTGCCGAGTTGTTTCATCGCATCGCACAGGCGCTCGGCGCACCGGTTTCGGAGACGGCATGCGAGTATGCCGGATTGAATCACCTTGGCTGGGTGCGACGTGTCACCGTGCGCGGAAAAGATGTGACGGGCCGGCTGCTGCAAGATCCCGAACTGTTGCGACAGTTGTATCACGCCAGTTTGTTCGATCCGCTGCTCATTCAAACGCTCCAATTGATTCCTTCGGAATATTTATTTTTTTATTACAGCCAACGAAAAGCGTATCGCAACCAATTGCGCGCCGGCGCCAGCCGCGGCGAGGAATTATTGCGGCTGAATGGAGCACTGTTCGCTCAGCTGCAAGCCCAAACGCCGCGCGAGGGTCTAAATACTTACCGAAATTATTTGATGCAGCGGAACTCTTCATATCTTCGACTGGAGGCTGAAGCAGGCTCGGCTTTTGGTCAAGAACGAGAGGAAATCGATCCGTTTGAAATTGCCACCGGCTACCACCGCATCGCGATAGAAGTTATGACCGGCCTGTTGTCCGACGAACCAAAGCAAGTAGTCGTGAATGTTCGCAATCGCGGCAGCATCGAGGATTTGGATGACGAAGATGTGGTGGAAGTCCCTTGCCAAATTAGCCGGAGCGGAGTTACGCCCATATCGACGGGGCAGTTGCCGGAATCCGTGCGTGGAATGGTGTTGGCCGTGAAAGCTTACGAACGCACCGCGATTCGAGCAGCGGTTGAGAAGTCGTGGCCGCTGGCACAACTTGCCATGCTCGAATATCCGGTGATCGGTCAATGGGAAATTGCCGAAGATCTCAGCAGAAAATTAGCTGCGAGTGATCCGGAATTTCTGGGATATTTGCGGTCGAACTAGAGAAATTCCCGCCCATTGACATACGGGAGGCCAGGGAATTACAGTATATTTGCCCTTCTGCAAACGTGTGCAGAAGAGCAACCACTGATCCCGTGTACCGTCCTACCTCCATTAAAGATATAGCGCGGAAGGCTAACGTTTCCTTTTCAACGGTTTCGAGAGCCTTGCAAAATAGTCCGTTGATTAGCCGCCGCACCGCCGAGAAGATCCAGAAAATCGCCCGCGAATCGGGTTATCGAGCCAGCGCCGTAGCACGGGGGTTGGTTACCCAAAGGACTAAAACGATCGGAGTGGTGGTGACCTCCATTGCCGACCCCTTCGTGAGTGAGGTTGTCGATGGCATTGAAGAGTGCTGCAACGACCACGGGTACTCGGTGATTCTTGCAAATTCCAATGCCGACCCGGACCGAGAACGCAAGGTGGTGCAGTCGTTTTACGAAAGACGCGTGGATGGCATCGTGGTGACCTCCTCGCGAGTCGGGGCGTTGTACATTCCGCTGCTTTCGGAAATGAGAGTTCCCATCGTGTTGGTAAACAATCAGCACCCTGGCGAATTCGTGCACTCGGTAATGATTGAAAATGTGCAGGGCAGTCGCGAGGCCACGAATCACCTGATTCAGCTTGGCCATCGCCGCATTGCCTATCTCGGCGACCGCTTTGGCCATCAGTCGGACACCGAAAGATTTTCAGGGTACCGCCAGGCCCTCGACGGCGCGGCATTGCCGTTTTTTCCTGAGTTGGTGGTGCATGGCGACGGAAAGTCGGAAAAAGCCATCGCCGCTACGGAATTACTACTAGGTTTACCAGACCCGCCGACAGCCATTTTTTGCTACAACGACATGACCGCGCTAGGTGTCTTGCGCGCGCTGCACGCCCGCCGTTTACACGTGCCCGCCGATATTTCCGTGGTTGGTTTTGATGATCTTTTTATCGCCTCCTACACTGACCCGCCTCTCACGACCGTGCGTCAACCGCGGCGACGGATGGGGCTACTGGCCATGGAGAGCCTTTTGCAGTTGATGAGCGGGCAGAATCCTTCACAGGCCATCACCGTGGCGGCCGAACTGGTAATTCGGGAATCTAGCGGCCCACCTCGAAAGGCCCCGAAATGACTTCGATACGCGCGGCCTGAAACGACTTCGGGATCATCTGTGTGTCTTTGAACGCTTGTCATCCTGTTGAGAGAGTTCGTGCAGTCGTGCAGTTTCGCGCCAATAGTTCAACCGAGTTTTAGAAAGAAGGAGCCCGCTTGAAAGAGAAGCGACTGAACGTGGGCATCATTGGCGCCGGGCGCATCGGAAAGGTGCACGCGGAAACCCTGGCGTTTCGCGTGCCGGGCGCAGCCCCCGTAGCCATCGCCGACGTTAATCTAGCGATGGCCGAGAAGGTCGCCAAACAATACGGGATCAGTCGCGTGACTGTCGATGCCGGGACAATTTTGTCCGACTCCAACATCGCTGCGGTGCTGATTTGTTCGCCGACCGATACCCACGCGGATCTGGTTATCAGAGCGGCGCTAGCCGGGAAGCATATTTTCTGCGAGAAGCCCATTGATCATGCTCTGACGAAAATTGACCTTGCGCTCGCAGCTGTCGAGAACGCAGGCGTTAAGTTCCAGGTCGGATTCAATCGACGCTTCGATGCAAATTTTGTGCGTGTCCGCAAAAGCGTCACCAGCGGTGAAATAGGGACGCCGCACCTTATACACATTGTTAGTCGCGATCCGGGCCCTCCGCCGATTTCGTATATCAAGGTTTCCGGCGGCATTTTTCTGGATATGTCCATTCACGATTTTGATATGGCACGTTTCCTGATTGGCGATGAAGTGGAAAGCGTATACACCGCCGCGTCCGTGCGGGTCGATCCAGAGATCGGAAAAGCCGGCGATCTCGATACCGCGGTGACGGTTTTGCAATTCAAAGGCGGCGCCATTGCCACCATCGACAATAGTCGCAAAGCCGTTTATGGATATGACCAACGGGTCGAAATTTTAGGCAGCGCTGGAGCGATCGCCACCGGAAACTGCTTTCCAAATCAGGCCATCATCAGTACCGCAACCGAGATTCGCCGTGATTTACCGCTGAATTTTTTTATGGAGCGCTACACGGAAAGCTTCGTGAATGAGATGCAGGCGTTTGTGCACGCGGTGCTGCATGACGAAGCCACGCAAGTAAACGGTAGGGATGGAAGACTCGCAGTGATGATCGGGTTAGCCGCGCGCAAGTCCTACGACGAGCGCAGGCGAGTCCGCCTGGAAGAAGTGGCAAAACTACAACCGTCTAGCGTTTTGGCCTGACGCAAACCTCTGCACCGTAGCTCTGCGTGACCCCCGATATTTTTACAGCTGACCGTGCCCGGTCACTTTACGTTCGGATTTTTTGGAAGGCTGACCAAGTTGGCGAAGAGCCGGAAGGCTCCCGGTACGCCTTCGGGGAGCTGGCGATAGAACGCGTAGGCGTTATAGATGTAAACGCCTTTCCCGTACCTGGCGTAGAGTAAGCCGCCTTTTTGCGGCGGTTGTCCTTCGTCTTGCGTGGACAAGAGTGCTGCGTAGTGTGAATCCCAGGATTTCAGGAATTTCGAGCCGCGCTCTTCTACCCAGCCTTCGAAGTCACGCGCCGTAATCTGGTTGGGCCATAGAAAAACAGGATTCTTGGGATCAAGAATGTCAATTTTTGATTCCTCGTCCGTGACTTCTTCGGGATTTGACCCCATCTCATATGGATATGGGCCAAAGTTGTGGTCAAATTCCGGCGTATTGTATTGCACGATCATTACGCCACCGTTCTTAACATAGTCCAGTAGCCGGCTATTGTAGGCTTTTAATTCATCGCGGGCGGCATACGCGCGCACACCCAACAAAATCACGCTGTACTTCGACAAGTCCGCTGAAGCGACCTCGCTGGCAGCGAGAAAAGTTACGTGCACTCCGAGGTTTTCGAGCGAGGCCGGCACATCATCGCCACTACCGGTGATGTAGCCAACCGTCAATCCTTCCGCAACCTTTACATCTACTCCAGAAACGCGAAGCACTGCTGGGCGGTAAAGATAATCAGGACGCAGAGCTGGATAGCCGGTGACTTCGTAACCTTGCTTATACTGTTCGCCGCCATAATCCACTACGGCGGTAAGCTGGTAACTTTTTTCCGCGAGATTTGCGGGCGTCACATGAAAAGTTGCGAACTGCTCGTCGCCATCACTGACAGTTGAAAATTCGACTGAGGGTGGGGTGCTTGTCCAACCAGAAGGCAATTCGAGTTTCACATTGCCTTTGGCGGGACCTTTTACATTGCTGCGAATCCCAGTAGTAACGGCAAATTCCTTACCACTTAGCGGCACGATGCCCGCCCGGGGATTGATGGTCACCGACATAGCCGGCCCAACCACGAGCGGTTCCGACACTACCCCGAAACCGTTGACGCGTTTGATCGTTTGCACCACCTGTCCGACGCGAACCGGTACGCCTTCGAATTCGAATTGCGCCCACGCGGCGAGCGGGTACGGCGAAAGAGGCTGGTTTAGATATTGCATGTCGGCAATGTCGTAATACGACTGTTCAATATTCGGACGGCTAAAGTACGGCTGCGTGAATTTCGCATTCTTGGGGACAGTTAATTCAAAACGCGCATCCGCTGGTTTATCTGCGACAAGCGCTTGAGAGTCATTAGCGCCTTTAATTTCCCAGTCGTTTCCGTCGGACGCGTCGACTTCGGCATGCTTCAATGTAACCGGCAGCGCGCTCTGACTCACCACGTGAACTTTCACGCCAAATTTTTGGCCAGGAATCACCACACGGGTGGTGTCCGGATCACCAACGAACATTGCATACAAGGGATTGGGTTCTTTTTCCGGAGCCATGGTGGCGGAAACAGAAAGACCCAAAGCTTCTGCTAGGGCATTGTTGAATTGCGCTTTTTTGGTCTCCAATTCAAAGGTGACATTGTATTTTTCATCGGCGAGTAACCTACTGCCCTTCACTTGCTCAATTAATTTTTGTGTTTCTTTTAAGCCTTCGGCCAACTGTGGAGCGATGTTTTCCGGATGCGCCGCCGAAAAATTAGTCATCGCGCTTTCGACGAGTTCATTCACACGTTTCAGGCCGGTTCCAAGAAAACCCTGCTTGCCCTCCGTCGCCAGTGTCGCAATGCCCATCACGGAGACGTCGATACCGTCAAAAAATGATTTTTCTTTGTCCTCGGCCGGCGCCACAGACCCGTAGCGATGATATGAAGTGTTTACTGCTCCTGCTTTGGGAATCATCCCGCCGCCTGTTTGACTTTTTTGGAAGCCCAGCCCTTCCCGAGCGATTTGTACGTAGGACATGCCCAGGATCGGATCGTAATCACCTTCGGGAACTTCCACGTTGGTCACAATTTTTCCATCGTCATTTCCAAACCACGGGGTTCTGGCATAGTCCTTGAGCGGGTTCCATGGTCGTAAGCCCGCAGCGATCTGGTCCGGGAAAACATTTGGATCGCCAGCAGCTTTAAAGACTTCCTGAGCCATGGCACCAGCAGTCTGATGATTGCCGTGCCCGTCGGTGGGGCCACCCACGAAGACGGACGTGATTACCAGCGGGCGCGTCATGCGAACCACGCGAACCACATCCGCGAGAACCCGATCGTGCGTCCATTTGGAGATCGATTCAGCTTTTGTCTTTGAAAATCCGTAATCGACTACGCGAGTCCAATACTGATCGACTCCGTAATAGCGATCAGCAGCTAATAGCTCTTCCGTTCTCACCAAGCCCAACCCGTCGAAATAGTTCGCCGACATCACATTGGCGCCACCTTCGCCGCGATTGAGGGTTAGCAGCGTTACACGGGCGCCTTGACCGCGCGATTCGTAGGTGAGCATTCCCCCATCCTCATCATCCGGATGAGCGGTAATCATGATCAGGCTAGCTCGGGTGTGCAGCTTTTTGAGGCTTTGCCACACCGCTGCGCTTCCGCGATTAATCGGCAGCGGCACTGGCGCTACCGCTGGTTTCACCGATGAAGCGTAAGGGGATTGGCCAGAAAGAGGCTGAATCGACAACAATAATAGTAGCGCGGCCAAAGCGGCGGTACGTTTCATGGTAGTCCTCATCGAGAGAAATTAAGTTTTTGCCGAGCGTATGCCGAAGTGCGTTGAAGGTCGCAATGTAAGGAGCTCTAGCCGCGGGTTGACCTAGAAACCCGCGGCAGGAGCCACAGACCAAACGCCTAGAAGTAAAGCTTCAGCGCAAACTGCACGATTCGCGGGTCCCCAACAGTCGAGGAAATAATTCCGAAACCGCCGCCAGCTCCCCCAGCGAAGAACGATCCGGGATTCGAGAAGTTGGCATGGTTGAAGGCATTAAAGAACTCGGCGCGGAACTCGAACCGCATGATTTCCCTAACCGGGAAAATCTTGAACACACTGATATCCGTATTCGTGAATCCAGGACCGTGATACCTGCCTACGCCGCAATTCCCGAACTGCCCAAGCCCTGGCAGGGTGAACGCGGCGGGATTCAACCACAGCCCGGTTCTGGGATTATCGGAAGCTCCGGCCCTAGCGTCCCCGACGCAATCCGGACGTGAGATATGAGTTCCTCCGGACAAACTGCTGTCGGGCGCAAAGAGCTGGATGGTCGTTCCAGTTTGCTTGGTGACGATGGTGTTGGCCTGCCATCCGCCCAGAATGTAACTGGCGATGCCGCCTTGACTGAGGTATTTCTTGCCTCTGCCGACGGGCAACTCGTAAGTGAGGTATCCCACAAAACGCTGGCGCACATCAAACATCGAATCGCCGCGTTCCGACGCATAATTGTAAGAATTTTGCGGTTCCGCTCCGCCCGTCAAATTGTCCACGTAATCGGAAATAAGATGACTCCAGGTATAGCTGGCTCCGTAAGACATGCCCTTTGTGTAGCGATGCCTGAGAGAGACCAGCAGGCCGTTGTAATCGGCATTTCCGTCATTGGTGGCGAGCTCTAGAAACGCGTGACTGCCGGTGGCGCTGCTACTGGTAGTATTCAGATTGGCGTACGGGTATGTGTCGATAGGGTTTCCGCTGGAATCAAACGTGCCGGTAAAAATGCCCTGGTTCGCGTCACGTAGACGATTCATCTTTCTCGCGAAATTGCCCACGTAGCTAACGTCCAGGGATACGTTTTGCGTAACCTGAAACTCCGGACCGAAACTACCTTGTTCGACGTAGCCAGTTCTCTGATTAGGATCCTGGGCGCGAATCTGCAGTTGCGACAGATTCACCGTGGTTGAGGTGAAATCCCCGATGGGAAAACCATCTTTCAATTGAAAGATCGGGGTCGTGCTGCCCAGGGATTGTGCCAGGCTATAGGAAATTACCGCTGGCGGATTCAAAGCCAGAATGCTCTCCGAACCAATGCGGACTCCTTCCTGGTAGAAAATACCGAAACCGCCGCGAATAACGACCCTGCTCCACGGGTGATAGCTAAAGCCGACCCGCGGGGCAAAGTTGTTTTTATCAGGATGAATCAGCGACCGTTCGAACCAACCGGACGCATTTGGTGCAACGGTGACGAGTTCTCCTCCGTTCGCGGGGCTGAAATTGCTGAGCTGATTCTGCCGATTCAGCAGCGGCGAAAACAATTCATAGCGCAAGCCAAGTGTAAGAGTCAGGTCTTTTCGTATTTTCCAGGTGTCCTGTCCATAAATGCTGTTTCCATTGGTGTAGTTGTGCACCACCGTAGGCGTGACAAATGTTGTGGAATCTACGTCGCCAAGCAGAAAATCCGGAAGACCGAAACTGCCTGCGGCGGTGTAAATTCCATTGATGCCCAGTTCACCCTGCGGCGCGCGAATGTCCAGAAAATTGTCGCTGAAGCGGCGAAATTCGTAACCAAATTTGAAACTGTGATTGCCCTTAAGCCAGCTTAAATTGTCCAGGAGTTGCCAAACCTGTGAGATTTGAAACTGCGGGCGCCACGGCGAAGTGCCGATGCGAGTTAATCCGTTTATTTCTATCGGCGGGATACCGGCGGTATTCGGTCCAACTGGAATGCCCGTCAAGCCGAAGTCTCCAGCCAACGACGTGCCCAATTTAACGCCGATAGGATCGCTGTGCGCATAATCACGATTGAACCCAAAACGCAATTCATTCAACAGAGAGGAACTGATGGTGTGGTCCCACGCCAGAGCGACAGAACGCTCGTGAATGTTGTAGGCCGTCGCAAAGTCGCCGTTCCCTGCGACGAAGTTGCTGGTCCATGGTGGATCCTGATTTGAAATGATGTATTGGCTGTATCGTCCGAAAAGGTGACTCTTACTAGTAAGGTTGTGGTCAATTCGAACGTCCCATGACTGGGTATCCTTGGGAACCGAATATTGGAATTGATAGTTAGGGGCTCCGTTCCAGCTTCCGGGTATGCCTTCCTTGGCAACCTGGCTGGGAATATTGGGATCCGGGAACAACGCCACTAACTGCGTGGCCGTGGAATCAAGGCAGCCGCTGGCCACGATGTTGCCCCCTACGCAGCCCGCTTGCCCGGCTACACCCGAGTCATGCAAGGTCTGCGATAGTTCTGTAAAATTCCCGGTTTTCATGAAAGGTGTCGGCACCACGGATTGAACGGTGGTGGCTTGGCGACTTGTGAATATCTGAAAGTCTCCAAAGAAAAAGGTCTTGTTCTTGATGACCGGTCCGCCGATGGTGGCCCCGTATTGGTTTTGCGTGAAATGGCCGCGAGGGACGTCATTCAGGTTGTTGAAGTATGTGTTTGCGTCGAGCGAGCTGTTGCGGAGAAATTCCCAGACGTCGCCATGAAATTGATTGGTTCCGGATTTGATACTGGCGTTAATGATCGCGCCTGCCGAGGTTCCAAATTCAGACGAGTACGTTCGTGTTTGTATGCGGAATTCCTGCAGCGCGTCCGGCGGAGGTTGGATAACCTGCACAGAGCTTTCCTGCAAGTTGGTTGAACCTGAGTTGTTATCGATTCCGTCGAGCGAAAAGTAATTCTGAGTTTCTAAATTTCCATTCGAACTGAAGCGGTCTGGAGCGGTGTTGTTGGTATTGACCTGGTTGCGTTGAATACCCGCTTCCAAAAGAGCCAGGTCCGAATACCGCCGTCCATTTAGTGGCAGGTCATTGATCTGTTCACTCTGGATAACTCCGCCCACATCCGCGGTTTCAGTTTGCAGCACCGGCGTGATAGATGAGACCTCCACCACTTGCGAGGAAGTTCCAACCTTCAACGTAAAGTTAATGGCCGGTCGTGACTGCACATCAACTTCGACGTGCGTGCTGACGGCTGATTCAAAGTTTTGCGCAGTAGCTTGAACGGAATACGTCCCAGGTATGACCGCCGCGAATTGATATTCGCCATCGCCGTTGGTGGTCACCGAACGTGAAACACCCGAGGCTTCGTTTGATAGCGTGACAGTAGCGCCTGGAATTGCCGCGCCGCTGGGGTCGCTAACTATCCCCACGACCGAGCCCGTATCAATCTGGGCGGACGCGAAACGCGGAAGAAGCAGAATAAACGCAGTCACTAGCAGAATTCCCGCGGACACTGTTGCATGATGCAATGAATTTTTCATGCGGATATGTTCCCCCTCATCTGAACCGAGCGTTCAGGGCCCCCAAAATTGTGCAAACGTTACCATAATGCCTTTTTGATGTAAACATGAGATCGCGAATTCTTTTTTCGGGAGACATTTCACCTTTCCGCCGTTCTGATTCGCGTTGCCTTGCGGCGCGAAGGGCGATTAATCTGGTTGTGGTCCCGACCCGAGTGCGCTTGCAGCGTGTTATTTGGATATCCCGTAAGCAAAGTTTTGACGAACTCGACCTATGGTGAATCGCCGTCAATTTCTATGGAGTCTCGGAGGGGCCAGCGGATTGACGCTACTAGGCCAACGTCCTGCGCAGTCGGCTCTTTTTCGGGAAGTTCCTCCATCGGTCAGCGGAATTCACTGGGTTCATGAGAATGCGATGTCCCCGGAAAAGTATCTTCCGGAAACTCTGGGTCCTGGTTGCGCATTTCTGGACTACGACAACGACGGTTGGATGGACGTATACCTGGTGAACAGCGGCCCCTCGGAGTTTTTTCACCCCAAACATCTCATGCGCAATGCCCTATACAAGAATAATCACGATGGCACGTTCACCGATGTCACCGAGCAGGCAGGCGTTCCCGGTGGAACCTTTGGCATGGGGGTGGCCGTTGGAGATTTCAATAACGATGGTTACCCGGATATTTTCGTGACCGCCTGTGGACGATCCTTGTTGTATCGCAATAATGGCGACGGCACATTTACGGACGTCACTATCAAGGCGGGACTTGAAATCAACGGGTGGACCACCAGCGCAGTGTGGTTTGATTTCGACAACGACGGCCGGCTCGATTTATTTGTGTGCAGCTTCGTCCGCTATTTACCTGAGGACCGTCAGTCCTGTGGAGAAAATGGCGAGGGGCAGAAATATTATTGTGTACCTCGGGCGTTTCATCCCACCGCCAGCCATCTGTTTCACAACAATGGCGATGGCACGTTCACCGAAGTCGGAAAGCGAACGGTCATCGGCAAGAGTTTAGGGAAGGCTCTGGGCGTCGTTGCAACCGATATAAATAATGATGGCCGCATGGATCTGTTTGTCGCGAACGATACGGTGCAGAATTTCTTATTCGTCAATCGAGGCGGGAATCGTTGGGAGGAAATGTCTGTCGCCGCCGAAGTTGGATTCAGTGAAAACGGACAGGCCCGTTCCGGCATGGGGGTGGATGCGGCAGATGTGGACGGCCGGGGTTGGCAAGATTTATTTGTCGCCAATATCGATCAAGAGAAGTTTTCGTTGTATCGCAACCTGACCAACGAAAGCTTTGAAGACGTTGCTGCGTCGCAATCCATTGCGCAGGCCACCAGGCTTTTGAGCGGCTGGGGACTGCGTTTTCTTGATTACGACAACGACGGCGAAGTGGATCTGATTCTGGCCAACGGACATCCCGACGATATGGTTGCGCAGCGTTCTCAGACCGTGACGTACCGCGAACCGCTACTGTTGTTTCAGCAGAAGAATGGAAAGTTTCATAACGTCAGCGCTGACGCGGGCCCGGCATTTGCCAAGGACTTTTCTGCTCGCGGGTTGGCCGTGGGCGACTTTGATAACGATGGCCGAGTGGACGTACTTATTGGCGTTAATGGCGGCGCACCAGTCCTTTTACAAAATCAGTCCGGCACCGGCAATCATTGGTTGGGAATTAAGCTGCAAGGCGTTACCTGCAATCGTGACGCGATCGGCGCGCGGCTGGTGTGGTCGGCGGAAGGAAAGAAGCGTTCTCGAGTAAAGAACGGCGGGGGAAGCTACCTCTCTTCTCATGATCCGCGGCAGGTATTGGGCCTGGGTTCGGCTACCAAGGTCGACTGGCTCGAAATTCACTGGCCCGCTCCATCCACCGTCATACAAAAGTTAATCAATATTCCGTGTGATCGCTACCTTACAATCGTCGAGGGCCAAGCTGTTTCCGTCCCTTGATCCACCATGCTCATAAAAACCGCCCGCGTTCCACTTTTAACGACTGCGAAAACCCCCAACAGCAAGGGCCGGAACACATTATTTCTTTAGAAGTTCAAGCACTGATACGGTCATCGCCTTTACACCGGTGTGAATCGCGGGCTCCGGCAGGGGATAAAATTCGCTAGAATGCAGGCTAGGCAATGTAGTTCCTTTCTCACGCGCGTCCTCTAAGCGCTTCGGGTCGGTAGCGCCCAACCAAAACATGACATACGGAGGCTTGGGGTCCGTCAGACCATACTGACTGAAATCTTCTGACGCCATTATTGGATCGGCCGGAAGCGCGTTTTCTTTACCAAGCGCCCGTTCAAGTGCCGCTCCTACCCGGCGCGCCAGTTCCGGATTGTTTATTGTGGGCGGCGTGGAGCCCACGACTCGCACGATAGGTGCGCGCTCGCTCGGCACACCTGCGGCCGCAGTGGCACTTTCAGCGATACGCTTGATCGACGCTAAAACTTTTTCCCGCACCTCCGGCTTCATCGTGCGTACCGTCAATTCCAGATGGGCTTCGTCGGGGATGATATTGCGTTTAGTTCCGGCATGAAACGAACCGACCGTCACCACCGCGGAATCGAACGGATCGATTTCGCGGCTGACGATAGTTTGCAAGAGAAGCACGATCTCCGAGGCCATCACGATGGGATCCTTGGTCATCTGCGGTGCGGCGCCGTGACCTCCGTAACCACGCACGGTGATATCCACCCCATCAGCACTCGCCAGCATGCTGCCCTCTTTCCACGCAACTTTGCCAGCAGCAACGGTGGGATTATCGTGCAGCGCAAGCACAAAGTCCGGACGAGGAAATCGCGTATAAAGTCCGTCCCCAAGCATCGCCTTGGCGCCGCCGAGTCCTTCTTCGGACGGTTGGCCAATCATAACCAGCGTTCCGCTCCATTCATTCTTCATGGCAACTAACATCCGGGCGGTACCAATCCACGAACTCATGTGCAGATCGTGTCCGCACGCGTGCATTACGCTGACTTCGCGATCCTCTTGCTTTACCTTAACGTGACTGGCATACGGCAGGCCGGTTTTTTCTTCCACGGGAAGTGCATCCAATTCCGTTCGCACCATTACTGTGGGACCCGGGCCATTGCGCAAGACGCCTACAACGCCATAAGAAATCTTGTCAGGTAAATCATACTTGCCGACTCTTTCGGTGACCTCGAGTCCCAACCGCCGCAATTCGCCCGCGAGCAGCGCGGACGTTTCTTTTTCCTCTGTGGAGAGTTCCGGGTTCTGGTGGATGTGTTTGTAGATTGCCACTAGCGAGTCTGTCTCCTTGTCGATGCGTTGGTCGATGCTGGTTTGCGCGCGCAGCACAGGTCCCGCACAGAATGTCGCCAAG
>DATHGV010000012.1:0-11005 GCA_035490135.1 Candidatus Methylomirabilota bacterium | reverse complement strand
CTGGCGCACCGCTTCCAGCGCCGCGCGCAAATCAGGATTGTCCTTGGTGCCGCGCTGTTGAATCTCTTCAATGCTCGGCAACGGAGCCGCTGCATGTATATCGTCCGTAACTTCGAAATTATCGTTGAAATTTGGAAAAATCAAAACCGCCAAATCCAGCCGAGCATTTAGCAGCGCCAACTGCGCTTCTTGAAGCTGCCGGCGCCGGTCTCGCATCTGTAGCTCCGCCTTAATGACATCCGCGTGCGCCACTTCGCCGCCGCCCTCCAGCTTTTGCGTAAGCTGGAAAAATTTATCGCCTTCCCCAGCGGCCATTTGCGCGGTTTCCAATTTGTGTTGCGCCGCTCCCACCTTGTAATAATTTTGAGCCACGGTAACCACCAAACCGCGCTTCGCAATTTCTACCTGCGCCCGCGCCACCGCCGCTGCCGCCGAAGCCCGCCGCCAATTCCCCAAGGCCGACACATCAATCGCTTCGTGTATATTCGCCTGGCTGACGTATTCATGCGGCGCGTTGTTTGCAATAAATATCACTGGCGGCCCGGCCGCCGCTATCGACCCTGGGGTACCTTGCGTGTACAGCGCGGAATTGTCGTAAGCCACCGTCGGCAGCAGCGCGTTTCGCGCCTGCTTGGCGTCTTCGTGCAGCACTCCGGCGTTCACCACCGTCGCCTGAAATTGTGTGGCGTTTTTTCGCGCCAGATCCAAAGCCTGTTGAAATGTTAAATGTAATAACTCTCCGGTTGGCGGAGGTGCTGCTTGCCGAGCCGCCGCTGTGGCATCCGTTGGTGGCGGCAGCGGCTGAATTTCCGAACCGCTGGTTTTCGGCGCCGGAGTTTGTACGACAGGAGTTTCTGAAGTAGGAGTTTCTGAAGTAGGACTTTGTGAAGGCCGATTTTGAGGCTGTGGCTCTTGAGCTTGTTGTTCCTGAGCCGACCCGTCGGGACCCGCCGAGCTCGCTTGAGATTTACCCTGCGGCGACGCGGGCATACTCCACGCCAACATCATCAACACAACCGCAGCTTTATTGACGAATTTCGCGCAAGAAAATCCCATGAACTCCATCCGTGTATTCGATGACTTCACCGTTACTTTAGTTCCCGATCAGACTATCGACGTGCGGCTTATTTTGGCATCGGTCGTGACGACGAACCCAGCGGTTTCAAGTCCGCATAATACTTCCAGAGGCGGTTAATTCTAGATTAAGTTTCTTTTAGGTCGAAGCGGTACCAGAGCTGTTATGACGTGCTTTCAGCCCCTTGCGGCGACAGCGCCTTGCGGAAAAAATCCCTGCCTTTGCGTTCTGGCCCTAACGCAAACACAATCACCAGCGCGACAATGGTGCACCCTTCGAAAATCGTCAGCGCCCATTGATATCCAACCCGGTCTCGTAACGCGTATTCAATTGTGTTCGTCGGCGAACCAAATAAAACTCCCAACTGATAGATGAAACCCGGGAACAAACTGCGCACCGCATCCGGCGAAAGTTCGTTCAAGTGCGCCGGAATCACGCCCCAGGCGCCTTGCACTCCCACCTGCATTAAAAAAGCACCGATAGCCAAAATCGCCAGCGCATGTCCGAAAGCCCAAAGCGGAATTACCAATGCGCATATCCCCAACGAAGCAATGATGCTCATGCGCCTTCCCAACCGCTCGGAGATGGCACCAACGGAAATCGTGCCTAGCAGCGCCCCGACGTTGTAGAACATCGCCAGGTACGCCACCACATTCGGCGAAATATGATGCGCGGTCTTCAAAAAATCCGGATAAAGATCCTGCGTCCCGTGCGATAGACAGATCATCAACGTCAGCGTCAAGACCAGATACGCGAAGCCCTTGCGATGCTCCCACATCACCCGCGCGATTCCACTCATGCTGGGAACCTGGTGTTGTTTCCACGCCGCTGATTCCGGCGATAGATACGTCACAAATATCGTGATCGCCGCTGGGGCCAGACCGGCCCAGAACATCGCTCGCCACCCCCACGCCGGCAAAATCAAACGCGCCGCCACTGCCGCTAATAAATATCCCAGTGGATATCCGCCCTGTAGCAATCCAGAAAGCAAACCTCGCCAGCGCGTTGGCGCGCTTTCAAGCGTCAGAGACGCACCCACTCCCCAAAATCCGCCCATGCCAATTCCGTAAAGCAGCCGCAAAATTAGAAACATCGGGTAGTTCAGTGCCAGCCCACTTAATACTTCGATCACCGAAAAATATGCCACCACCGCCATCAGCGGTTTTCGCCGCCCGTAACGGTCCGCCATCATCCCAAACAGCAGCGCCCCCACCGGGCGCATCGCCAGTGTGGCTCCTAGCGTCAGCACGATAGAGCTTTTGCCTACCTGAAAGTGCTTTGCCAGAGTATCGACGAGGAAAACCACTACGAAGAAATCAAACGCGTCCAGCGTCCAACCCAATATTCCCGACGCCACCGCATACCCGCGCCCTTTTTGAGGGACATCGCTATCTCGCTGGCCGCTGACTTCAGTGATCATATCCGCCCTTCAGCTCGGTAAAGACTTACCCCGCGTCTCTTGAGCAAACGGAATGATCAAGAGTCCCAGTCCAAAGACCATCGCCGTATAGGCAACAGGCTTACCAATGGTTCCCGCGTTGCGCACCATTGCGCCAATCAAAAAATTGACGCCCGCCCCGATGAACCTTCCAAAAGAAGTCGCAAACGCAAATGCCGTAGCTCGAACGGATGTCTCATATTGCTCGGGGAGCCACAAGCTGAACAAAGTAAAATTTCCGCCAAAAAAACCCAGAAAAAATAAACAGGCGATAAACGTTGTCAGCCCATTCTCAAGATAAAAGGCCCAGCCAAAGCTCAACCAGATGAACACGCTCATTCCCAGGAAATAGATAGCCAGAGTACGTTTCCGTCCCAACCGTTCCGCCAGAATTGGAGCCATCAAACAACCCAATATCGTTCCGATGGAAAGAATGGCCGTCCCGATGGAAGCCGTCTTCGACGCCTCCGCCACCGACATGCCAGCCTTTTTCGCGAGAGTGATAATTGCGGTGGGTTCGTAGACCGCTCCCGCCCAGAGACCGATGATCGCGACCGTCAGCAACGCCGCGTTGACAATCGTTTTACGTCGATACTTCGCGGCAAAAATCTCCGCTAGTGACGATCCCCAGGGCCGCGACTGGCCCGCCTTTTCCTTCCACCGCTCAGGCTCTTTCACCCGCGCCAAGATCAGGACCGAAATAATCACCGGCGACAAGCCGCATAAAAACATCGCGCGCCAGCCGAAGCGCGCCCCCACCGTATAATTCAGCGCCGCAGCCAGAAAAAATCCAAAGTAATAACCAGTCTGCAAAAATCCGGCGCCCATTTTTCGCCGGTCCTCCGGCCACGCTTCCGCGACATACGTTCCGGCCAGCGCCCACTCCCCTCCGATGCCAATCCCCGCCAGCAACCGAAACAACGCCAATTGCCACACACTCTGGGCCAACGCCGCTGCGCCGGTAAACACCGCATACACCAAAATCGTCGCCGCCAGCACCCGCGCGCGTCCAAAACGATCGGCGATCGGCCCCCACATAAACGAGAGCCCCCAACCAACCAGGAATAACGCGAACAAAATTGACCCGGCGAGTCCTACATTTGCCGCCGTCTTCGCGTATCCCGACTTGGGTAAAAGCTCCGATAGCGCCGGACTCAAGACCAGCGCATAGATAAACGAATCCATGCCATCGAGAGTCCATCCCGACCATGCGCCCCAAAAGCCAGTAATTTGTGCTGATGTCAGTTTCGTGTGTGGCACGCAACTCCTGCAGCGGGAGACAATTAAGCATAGTTAGTTGGCGGCGGGCAAATAATAATCGCGTTTCGCAGAATTTTCGGTCGAGCGCTAACGCATTACCTTGACGTATTTAAATTGCAATCTTCCGCGGCCAAAGAGAGAATCCCCTGCCAGTCGAAATGCCCACGCCACCATCGCCTTTGCAGTCACCATCGCAGCCGCCATCGCAGCCATTGACCGGCAAACTTTGGCGCGTGCTCATTTTGTTAGGCCTTTCTATTTTCATCAGCTACATCGATCGCTCCAATCTCTCCATCGCTGCTCCACTTATAAAAGACGAACTACACCTTTCCGCCTCACAGTTGGGCCTCTTGCTCTCTTCGTTTTTCTGGACCTACGCGTTTTTGCAGCTTATTTCCGGTTGGCTGGTGGATCGGCTAAACGTGAACTGGGTTTTTGCGGGTGGATTTTTTTTGTGGTCGATCGCTACGATCGTCACTGGGCTCGTCCATGGATTTTTCTTGCTGTTGGTATTGCGTCTATTGCTCGGGGTGGGCGAATCCGTCGCGTATCCTTCCTACTCAAAAATCATCGCCCTTCATTATCGTGAGGAACATCGCGGCACCGCCAATTCCATAATTTCGGCTGGCTTGGCGCTTGGTCCAGGCTTCGGGCTGTTGGCCGGCGGCTTATTGATTTCCAGATTCGGATGGCGCGGTTTCTTCGTAGTTCTCGGACTGATTAGTTTGTGCTGGTTGATTCCGTGGCTTACCTGGATGCCGCCGGCGAAATCTGCCATCCACCTGGACAAAATAGCTGCGCCGAGTTATGCAGCAATCCTTCTGCAGCGTTCCGCCTGGGGCACGATCCTCGCCCAGTTTGGTTACAACTACGTGAGCTATTTCCTGCTCACTTGGTTGCCATTTTATCTGGTACGTGACAGGCACTTTTCCATCGCTGCCATGGCCAAGATCGGCGCCACCGGCTATATTCTCAGCGCTTTTCTCGCATTATTTTCCGGTTGGCTCTCCGATCGTTTGATCCGCTCCGGAGGGACGCCAACTCGCGTCCGCAAACCTTTCGTCGCCGGTGGCCTTGCTGGCGCTGGTGTATTACTTTTTCTCTCCGCCGTCGGTCCTCCAGCCTGGAACGTGCCCCTGCTGATTTTGGGCATCGCGTGTCAGGGGATCAGCTCATCCAACATCTGGGCCATCTCCCAAACTCTCGCAGGCCCATACGCCGCAGGACGCTGGACCGGTGTGCAAAATGGCTCTGGAAATTTGGCCGGAATCGTCGCACCCGCCTTAACCGGATTTATTTTGGATCGTACCGGCCACTTCGAATGGCCTTTCGCGCTCGCCGCGCTGGTGGCGCTTGCCGGAGCTTCATCCTGGCTCTTCATCGTAGGACCCGTGCGAGAAGTTACCTGGCCCGAACACACCCCAGCACACGTCGCCGCTTTGTAGGTCGCGGCTTTAGCCGCGACACAAATAACGCGGCAACCACGCGTGACTCTAGCCCCTGAAGGCTGCACCGCAACCCGAGCATTCGAGAACACACATCCGCGTTGCAAATTCCTATTCTTCGGCGTTTACTTACTATTATTAGACTTGAGGAGAAAAACATATGACCCTGCGCTCTTCGATTTCCCTGGTTGTTGCCGCCTTCGCGCTAACGATTCCAGGAACCGGCGGCCAAGAAAGGCTACTGTCTCAGGAAGACGCCCTTGGAATTGCCCGCACCGTAAATACGGCTGAAGTCGAATTCCTCGTTCAGTCCAAACATGCCGTGGACCTCCAATCGCTCCGCTCCCACAGATTTATTCAAAAGCTCGAATCCATCATGGAGCTCGACTGGGGCGCCAATCCAAATTCATTTTCCGCCGAAGGCTACGACGTTCGCCTGGCCCTGACAAGTGATCCGACCCAATACACCTTGACGATCCTGCCGAAACCAGAACAGTGGAAATCAGGAGCTTGCGCGCCAATTTACGTAACCAACGAGTCGGGCATAATTTTCATAGGCACCACATTAGGCTGCGAATCAACGAGAGGTGGTCAATAGCGTCAGTCTCTTAACCTATCGTACCTTTCTGCCCCAAGGCCACCGTTCAACAAAACCTGAATTCCTAAATTAGTCTTAATTTTCATTTATCTACGTCATCTTCGATAGGCAGAACACCAATCACCTGCTAGCCTCTCTCCGCGGCAATTACCGCCACGCTCTTACATCATGGCGGCCAGGGCGGCAGAACTTGCCCTTGCCCGCCAAACGAGGAAATAGACATGCATCGATTCTTGCGAAATTCGGCCCTGATCTTTTCCGCCGCCGCAATAGCGTTAACACCCAGCGCATTGCGCGCCGGTGATGACAGCGGCAAATTCAAAATCGTGAAAAAGATCCCTCTCGAAGGGGGCGGGCGCTGGGACTACGTCACCGTCGATCCAGACGCTCACCGCGTTTACATTGCGCGCGCCACGCATGTTACCGTGCTGGATTCTGAAAGCGGCGCTGTCGTAGGTGACATCCCCGACACGCCCGGCGTACATGGCGTCGCGGTGGCTCCGGACCTCGGCATTGGTTTTATCAGCCAAGGCGGGGCCGCCAAGGTTGCCGTCTTCGATTTGAAAACGCTGAAAGTCGAATCTCAAATTGCCACCGGCGAGAATCCTGACTCCATCCTTTATCATCCGGCCACTCATCAGGTCTTTGTCCAGAACGGCAAAAGCAAATCAACCTCGGTAATCGACGCTAAAACGAAAAAAGTCGTCGCCACCATTCCTCTGGACGCCAAGCCGGAATTTTTCGCCTACGATGAAAAGGGGAATGTTTTTATCAACCTGGAAGATAAACATTCCATCGCCGTAATCGATGCCAGCAGCAAAAAATTAAAGTCGACCTGGGTCATGGAGGGTTGTGAAGGCCCGTCCGGACTGGCAATCGACAATAAGACTCACATTCTGTTCTCCAGCTGCGATGGAAAACTCATGGTCGTCGATAGCAACACCGGCAAAGTTCGCCAAAGCGTCGCCATTGGCGATGATTGCGACGGCGTGACCTTTGATCCTGGAACTGGATATGTCTTCGCGTCCCCGAGTACCGGGAAATTTCAAATTATCCACGCGGATAAATCCGGTAAATACTCTGTTGTCCAGGAGATCGACACTCCCGTTGGATCAAAAACTCACGGCCTCGATCCCGCCACCCACAAGGTCTATTTGCCTTCCGCTAAGTTCACAGGCGACCCCAGCAAGCGGCCTCGCCCGTCCGTGGTGGATGGCTCAATACAAGTGCTGGTCGTTGGCGAATAAGCCGACCAACATAGCCGCAGGAAGGCCTCGTAAGCGCCATACAGAAGCTTGTTAGCGCGTCCGAGGCCTTTTCTTTCGTAACCTAAACGAAAACTAATGGTCCCTTAATTCAATTCCCTTGGTCTCGCGCTAAAATGGCATAAGTCACGATGGACAGGTTCTCATGAATCCTACTTCAGCCCGACAAAGCGGTATTCTAGATAGTCCCAGCCTTTTCTCGTCTAGCCAGTTATAGGGAGCCACCATGGACTATTCCGCACTCCTTCGCTCCGCGCTCGTGGCATTGCTCAGAAATAAAATGCGCAGCATGTTGACCGTCATGGGCATCACTATCGGCATTGCTGCCGTGATCTGCGTGGTAGCCATCGGAAAAGCCGGCCAATCTCGCGTCGAACAACAAATGAACAATCTCGGCGACAATTTCGTGTGGATCGAAGCAGGAGGCCGCTCCGTCAGTGGTGTGCGCACCGGCACTCACGGCTCCCCTTCTCTTTCCATGGCCGACGCCGCTGCCATCAAAAACCAGATCGCTCTCATCAAAACGGTTTCGCCCAACGTCGATGATCACGTGCAAGTTATTTACGGCAATCAAAACTGGTTTACCGCCTATCGCGGCGTGTCCCCGGAATTTTTCGACATCAAACGTTGGTACGCAGACCAAGGCGCAGTCTTCACCAATGATGACGTCGAACGCGCCGCGGACGTCTGCGACATTGGAGTCACCGTTCGCGAGCAACTCTTTGGCGCGGAAGATCCTATTGGAAAAGTTATCCGCGTGAAGAACCTGCCCTGCAAAGTAATCGGCATCCTTCATCCTAAAGGCCTCTCCATGTCCGGGCAGGACCAGGACGACAACATCATCCTGCCGTACACCACCGCCCAGAAAAAGATGAAAGGCAATCCCTGGCTCGACGATATTCTCTGCTCCGCCGTCTCGCAGGACGCGGTAAAGCTTGCCGGCCAGGAAGCCGCCGCGATCCTGCGTGATCGCCATCACCTGCGCCCTGAGGAAGACGATGACTTCAACATCCGCAATCCCGAAGACATCATTCAGGCCCAAATGGAAGCGAGTAAAACTCTCACCGTATTGCTCATTGCCATTGCTTCCATCTCCTTAATTGTCGGCGGTATCGGCATCATGAACGTCATGCTCGTTTCCGTCACGGAGCGCACCCGCGAAATTGGTGTTCGCGTCGCCGTCGGAGCCACAGAGCAAGCCATTCAGCTGCAATTTCTCGGTGAATCCGTGATGTTGAGCCTGGTTGGCGGCTTCGCGGGCGTGTTATTCGGAGTTCTCGGCTCCTACGTTGTCGGCCAGACTTTAAAGTGGCCCATGGAAACCTCCATGCAGGCCATCGTCGTGGCGGCCCTGTTTTCCATTGCTGTGGGCGTTTTTTTCGGTTACTACCCCGCGCGCAAAGCTTCGCTGCTCGATCCCATTGAGGCGCTGCGCTACGAGTAAGCCGAGTCAGCGAGCTACGCTGTAATTTAAGCTGCGTTCTAACAACCAGCATGAGTTTTCATTTTTTCAGGACTGTGAATGAAGAAGAATCTTAAATGGCTGATTTTGGCTGGCGTGTTGGCGGTGGTAGCCATCTTGGCCGCCTTCGGCTTCAATGCCAAATCTCAAGACCAGAACTTTACCGCCAAAGTCGAGCGCGGCGATATTCATGACGTCGTGGAGGCCACCGGCACCATAAATGCCGTCATCACCGTGCAAGTCGGGTCGCAGGTCTCCGGGGTCATCGCCAAGCTCTTCGTCGATTTCAACTCTCGCGTACACAAAGGTGACCTCATTGCCCTGATCGATCCTGCGTTGTTTCAGGGCGCTGTGCAACAAGCCGATGCCGACCTCAATAGCGCTAAAGCCAACCTGCTAGCCGCGCGGGCAAATTTAGAAAAGGCCAAGGCCTCCCTGGTCCAGACCAAAGCCGATTTCGAACGCGCCAATCAGCTCACCCGAGAAAACATTACCAGCCAACAGCAGCTTGATCTCGCCAGGGCTAACTACGATTCCATGAACGCCAGTGTTGGCGCGGCCGCCGCCAATGTCACTCAGGCCGACGCCCAAGTCAGTCAGAAGGTAGCTGCGTTGCAGGTCGCGCAAACCAATCTCAATTACACCGTCATCCGTTCCCCTATCGACGGCACTGTCGTGGCTCGCAATGTGGATGTCGGCCAGACCGTCGCAGCTTCCTTGCAAGCTCCAACAATATTCACCATTGCCCAAGATTTAAAAAAGATGCTGGTCTATACCAAGACTGACGAGTCCGACGTCGGCAACATCAAGCCCGGCAAACAAGTCACTTTTAAAGTCGATGCTTTTCCCAAAGAAGCTTTTCATGGCGCGGTTTCCCAGGTGCGCATGAATCCCACCACCGTGCAAAACGTCGTCACCTACGACACCATGATTGAGTTTGATAATCCCGAACTCAAACTTTTCCCCGGCATGACCGCCTACGTCACCATCCCGGTCGCTACGGTGCAAAATGTCCTGAAACTCCCCAACACCGCCCTGCGCTACAAGCCCCTCATGTCACCAGAAGAAGTCATGCGTCTGTATGCGCAGTATGGCATCGACGAAACGCAGCCCGAAACCTCTTCACAAGGCGCGCAACCCGGCGGCACACCCGAATCGAATATCACTCGCGTTCCCCGCGCCACCACCGCCGTCGTTTGGAAATGGCATGTGGATAACACTATGGAACCCGTGAAAGTCTCGCTCGGAATTACTGACCACGCCTTCACGGAAATCACCGCCGTCCTCAAAGGCAGCTTGAAAGAGAATGACGATCTTGTGGTCCGCTCCATCAGCTCCAAACCTTCTGCTCCCGGAGCTGTAAGGCGCTAAGTCCTACGCCGCGTGGATTAGACTTTGTGAAAATAATCTAATGGCCTCTGCGATACCAACTGAATTCCAATCTTCTGCTCCAGACCACGCGGTTATCCGCGTGGAGGATGTTCACAAGTATTACGATCTGGGCGAGACCCGCGTGCACGCCTTGCGTGGTGTCAGCCTGGAGATCCAACGTGGAGAATTTCTGGCCATCATGGGCGCCAGCGGCAGTGGGAAATCCACTTTTATGAATTTGCTTGGATGCCTGGACAAGCCTACTTCGGGAAAGTATCTCCTCGACGGCATCGACGTCTCCGAGCACGATAAAAAAGCTCTCGCGCATATTCGCAATCAGAAATTAGGTTTTGTTTTTCAGGGTTTCAATTTGTTGGCGCGCACCACTGCCCTCGAAAATACCGAGCTGCCCACGCTATACACGAAAATTCACAAATCCGAGCGCACCAAACGCGCCACCGAAGCATTAGCAATGGTCGGCCTCGCCAACCGTGCTGAACACTTCCCTTCACAAATGTCCGGAGGACAACAGCAGCGTGTCGCTATCGCCCGGGCTCTGGTGAATCATCCATCCATACTTCTCGCCGACGAGCCCACCGGCAACCTCGACACCCGCACCTCGGTGGAAATCATGGAGATCTTCCAGAGACTCAACGATCAAGGCTTGACCATTGTCTTGGTAACCCACGAACTGGACGTTGCCCACTTTGCAAAACGTACGCTTATCTTTCGCGACGGCAAAATTCGCAAGGATGAACCGGTACTCAACCGCCCGATCGCATCCGAAGTGCTAAAAACTTTACCCACGCTTGAAGACTGATCTGCCGACTCGCTCATCTGCCGTTCACCCAACGCTGCGCCTGCGCGCGCTACCGAACGTTGTTGACTTCGCTCCGAACCTGATATAGAAACCGCGGTAAGCACCTTTCGCGTTTAGCCATATAGCCGTCCACACACGTAATCCATGTGGAATTCACGGCAACCACCGCGAACCCACTAATCCAGATGGTTAACTGTCTTATTCGAGATAAATCAATCGAAGGAGGGCCAATCAAATGACCTTTGAACGCCGTGACTTCCTCAAGCTCGGA
>DATHGV010000011.1:0-7055 GCA_035490135.1 Candidatus Methylomirabilota bacterium | reverse complement strand
GGCTTTCTCGATCTGGATTCCGGCTCCCTGCATTATTTCGCCAGTTTGAATACAGCTTGGAAATGGCGGAGCTTTTGTTTATAGGACGTTCGTGCGCAGCGAGTGCTCGTTGATGGCAGCACATAAACTATCGCTCCGTAGAGTTGTTCTTTTTGCAGTCCGTATTCGCACCTTGTCCTGGTGAATTCCTGGTAGGGAACTTTGCCGTTGAACGCGATCACGCTTGGACCGATTCTCTTGAGCTTTCGATGAAGGGCTTTTCGGCCAGCAGCGAACTCCTGAGTGGACACATCGGAGCTACTTTTAGATGGGCGCTTCACTATGTCCGTCAGCCCTATCCCAAACTCGGTTATACGCACACAATCGAGTGGCCGCAACCTCACAGGCACGAGTCCGCTTTCATGGACTAGTGACCAAAACTGATTACCACGACCGGCGTAGTAACATCCAATTCGGGCGGAGATAGGACTGGGATTACATCCAACGATGACGAGTTTGCTTCCTTTGGGGAGTAAATCGGGTAGAGTTTTCATTCACGCTCATCTTCGCGCTTTCGATCTTCGTTCTGCTGCCCATCGCTTTTTCGCAGCAGCAACTATTCTCTTTTTCTGAGCAAGAGTAAGCGTTTTAGCTTCCGCCGCGTCAGCAGCTTTCTGCGCTACTTTTCGCGTCTTAAAGAACTGGTGGCACCAAATCCAATGCAGACGCAGAACGTCTGGACCGTGTGTAGACCTCGATGAAACGAAAACGTCACCTTCGTTACCTTGGTCCTTCTCAAAACCCTACGTCTTTATCGACCACCACCCAACGCACTTCGCGTGTCTCCTCAACCGCGAGATATTTGCTCATAATTCGACTCTCTCGTCGTTCACATCCATTTCGAAATACATATTTGCCACATATTCGACCCGCTCCAAGCAAGCTATGGAAGCTGTCGAGCGAGAAGCAAGATTACGGCCGTCCCCAGTCTGCCCAGGCCAGCTCTTTGATTCGAGCAAATTCCGAGAGATTTGCAGTAATCAATGTCAGCTTGTTTCGGATCGCCTGCCCGGCAATCAGAAGGTCATAAGCGCCAATCGGCTTTGCGATGGACTCCAGGTCAGCTCGGATCACGCCGGCGATTTCAGCATCCTGATCCTCAAAGGACAGCGGATGAATAGGGCCCGCAAAAAAGGTCTCGAGTCGCTTCTTGTTAAAATCTCGTCGCGAACTTTTCGCGACACCGTACCAGAGTTCGAACAGAGCGATGGACGACACAAATACCTGGCCCCCGAGGTCAGTCGCCTTCCGAAACTTGGCACGGACCGAGGGCGGATTCCCATTGATCAGCGCGATGCAAGCATTAGTATCCAGCAGATAGTTCACTTGAAGATCTCACGACGAGGAGTGATGGGTTGATTGCGTCTCTTGCCCATAAACTGTTTCTGATTGAACCGGTCCATCTCATCGAACCACTTAGCAGCATCGGGAATCAGTGGTTCTAATATGACGCCATGATCGATTCTCCGAATGCGGACTCGATCTCCTTCGAAGCGAAACTCTTGCGGCAGCCGAACGGCTTGACTGCGCCCATTGCGGAACAGTTTGGCGATCCCATTTTTGCCCATCGCAACCTCCAATAGCGGTATATACCGATAGTATAGATCAACGAGGCGAATCGATGACCAGATGTTTCTCGATAGGGTGAATGATTATCTTTGTAGACGCGACTAAGTGCCCACAAAAATGAATCCTGGACATTTCATTCTAAGCAAATCATATAGGTCAATGGTAGAGAGTCGCATCGACGATTTCGCAAGGCGGATGAGAAGGCGTGCGCATAAAGCGAATGGTAACCAAATGGTTCACGCCGACCTGGGGCAACCGGGGCGCAAAACTCTTACCGTTGCGCTACCGAACGGCCTCCCCCAAGCTGGACCGCAACTCGATCCGCATCGCCGCGCAAAACTCTGCACGCAAAATTCTTGTCTTTCTGCATGCGGATGAAATCATCCAGCGGATGAACACTCAATCCCCGCGTGCGAGCTTTTAGGTAACGCAGCACCTCATATTTCGGCCAACTCAGTTCGTCTGTAAAGTTGGAAAATGTACGTCCGCTGGCGAATGCAAATCTGATCCGTTCCTTCTCGTGACGGTCGCGCTCCTCATCCGAGTCCCATTTCCCTTCAAGTTCCACGGCGATGTCCACATCACTTAGGAATGTTTCACCTCGAACGTAGCTTCCGAAAACGATAACCGTGGGAATTCGATACGCAAAATCCATTTCGTTGGCTTCCTCTACCCGCTTCAGCAGGGACACGATGATTTGGTTCGCTTTAGTACGGGGCATTTTAGTAGCGGCGGAGGCGTTTCTGAGTTCGATTCCTTTGTCGGTCAGCTTGTAATAATCCACCTCCCGATATCGCGGTTTTTCCACGCCCGGCCTGTAGCTGTTAAGCAGTTCTCGGCCTCGGTGGTCAAACTCAATGTATCCGCCGTCAGCAAGTGTTTTTATCACTTCTTTGGCCTTGCGTGGGGAAACCTCACATCGTGCCGCTACAAAGAGAGCGTCCATCAGGGAATAAATGTTGAGCCGCCGCAACATATCGCGCACAGTTTTAGCGGGCAAACCCGCCATCTGTACGCCTCTAATCTGCATCGTCATGGGAAAAAGATGGTAGCGCTGTCAACAAGGGTGCCAACTGTTGAACCGGTAGAGTTTTCCAACCGGGGCCTGTACTCCGCACTGCCCAAAGTTTTTGTGACAGTTTAGGGGTTCACCCCACAACATTGGGTCCAACTAGGCCCGCTTTTAGGCAGCTTTTTCGGGGTTAAGCGGCGCAGAATCAACGATTCGTGTGAAAGTTAACAGCCGAACGCTCTACCATTGAGCTAGCCGGGGGAATGTGCTCATCTTACTTTGTTTTACAGGCAGTTTCAAATTGGAGTTTGGTGGAGAGCCCGTTAACTTTCATCCTTATTCCGGCGTTTGTTCGCAAGCCGCTTGTTCGCGCAATATCGTTGGGCCGCCAAAAGTAGCAACCCGACCACAATAATCAGCCCGAATAGTGCGATTCTATCCAAGACCGTTTTACCTCGTGGACAGCAGAACATAGCCGCTGTAAAAAGCCACAGTCAATACGACATAATCCGTATCTGATGTTCTACGTCTAAGTGCTTTGTTTGTCACTCCGATTGGTTTTCAGATGGGCGTTCGGGATCTGGGGAATATGAAAGTTAACAGTTGAACGCTCTATCACAGACTCGCTTGAATTTAGTTTGAGTGGTTTAATCGCCGCCGGAGGGTTTCGACCACTAGACCGATCAACGCATAGGTGGCGACATTTACAACAAGGGCCGAATAGAGGCTGACGGGGTAATGCGAGCCGGCAATCGCAACGGGGCAGGTTAGCCGCATAAGAGTGTAGACAATCGGTTCCATCAGATGGTCTTTGCTTCTCAGTAAGAGATAAGCGGCCCACCCACTCGCAACTAGAAAGCCCGCAGCCGCCCATACTGCAATTCGGTGTTTCATGTTGCACCTCCTGCTGTCTTGGTCGAATGGTCTCACAAAGTCCCGCATCTGTCAGGCTCGCTCCCACTCAGCTCGCTCCCACTCAGGAATTTAGGCATGTTTCAGATGCAGAAATTCCTAGAAAATACTGTCGCGTTTAGTGCGGCGGAAAATGAACAACCAGTTGAGCGTCCACGGGAATGGGTTTTCCGTTGCACACGCCTGGGGAGAAAATCCAGCCAGAGACAATTTGAACAGCCTGCTGTTCGAGTTCTGGCTTTCCGTTGGTCAGGACCGCGGCTTCATTACATGACCATCTGATCCGATAACTCCGTGAACCTGTACGTCGTACCACGGCCCGGCGCCACGGAAGTTGGTTGTGGCGCAGACTGAATGATGGGTCGCCTGTATTGCTTGCACTGGTGCAGCATGGTCGGATTCGGCGGCGTCAGTGCCGCCCAGTCCACCGGGCCTTCGATAACGCTGAACTTCTGCTCCACCTCCATCCGCAGCTTGCCGTTGATGTAGTGACGAATGCGCGCCGGCAGCAGGACGCCTTCGAATGCCGAATAGTCGGTGCTCTCGACGAGGTCTTCTCCAACGTTCCAGCGAATGACATTGCCTAACTCCTCATCGACGCAAATTTCGTTGGATTGACGAGCTCTTCCATTCACGGTTTCGAATTGAATACACCTGGCACGGCGACCAAAAAGTGTTGCCGGTTTGATGGAATGAATGGTATCGGAGGTATCGAATCGACCGAGGATCAGCGGAATCAAGGCCCCCAATTCCAACGTTTCTGGCGGTGGCGGCTGATATTCAGCCTGCAAGATGCGATCTGGGAAATGGAGACTAATGGCGTGGTACTTCCCAAAAAACTGTTTCATAACGCTCGCTATCCGCGGAATAAATAGTATTGAACGTGCCGTTTTGAACGTCTCCGTCCAGACCGTCGGCGCGAAAAAGTGCCCTCTAGTTTGTAGTTCGGCATGACGTTTGCGGCGCGGCTGACAGCCTTGGCGCGCTCCAACAGTCGGACAGCTTCGACACGGACAAGCATGTCCTGAGCACACAGGTGAATCGCGGATGTGAGCAGGATGACGGGAAGAACCGGGAGTGCTCGAAGAAACGCGAACATACTCTCTCCTGAAGCCTGAAAAAGTGAGCGTACTCTAAACCATTAACTAGTGACGAACTGCGTCAGGATAGTATGTTGGCGCCTCGCTTCGACTGCCTGCGAAAAATATCAAGAAATTACTTGACTCAATTGGTAAAGGGGCGTACAAAAGGCGGGCAAACTCGCCTCTGCTACCGCGAGTTCGACCCCAACGGTAGCGCTTTACTGCTGACGCACGATTTACCAGGTTATGGAAGTTTGTACGCCAGCACCTAACAACGCTGCCTCCGTCCACTCAGGAGGACACATGGCTTACACCACACGGAGGTTTTACCCGGCCCGCTTTTCCTCGTTTCGCGCACAAATTATCGGAGTAACCAGTCGAATCGCAATATTGATGTTAAGCGTCGCGTTGCTTGTCACCGCTCCCGCGACAGTGCTGGCCGCAGCGCCGGATCCGGTGCTCGAGTGGATAGCCATCATGAATACGACCGTGCTTGCGGGGGGCAGCAGTCCGCTAGTTAGCACCCGCAACGTCGCCCTCGTGTCGGCGTCAGTTTTTGATGCCGTTAACGGCATTGACCCACGGTTCCAAGCATTGCACGTGAAACCCAACGCGCCGCACCATGCTTCTCAAAGTGCCGCAGCGATTCAGGCGGCGTACGTGATCCTAACGGACTTGTATCCACCGCAAAGTGCCTCACTGACCGCGCAACGCGACGCCTCGATTGCCGCACTGGCGTCCAAAGAAAAAGGAGAGTCGATCAACGCCGGCGTGGCTTGGGGACAAACCGTGGCGGAGGCAATTTGGAATTGGCGGTTGACGGACGGATTCCTGCCGCCTCCGCCGCCCTTTCTGGGCGCCGCAGTGACCGGCGTGTGGCGGCCTACACCGACGGTGTTTGCGTCTGGGGCCGGGCCGCAGTTCGCCTCGATGACGCCCTGGGTGCTGACCAGGCCATCGCAATTTCGCTTGCCGCCTCCGCTAGCTCTCAACAGTACCGAATACGCCACGGAGCTAAACGAGCTAAGGGTTATGGGCGTTTATTCTGGATCGGCGCGAACTCCGGATCAGTCGGAGCTTGCATTGTTCTGGGCGGGTAACACCGCACTTTATTGGAACCGGATCGCAGCGCAACTTTCTGCCGGCCGCGGGCTGAGCCTGGTTGAGAATGCTCATCTCTTTGCGTTGATGAATGTTTCGATGGCGGACGCGGCAATTGCTTGCTGGGATGGCAAGTATCGCTACGTTTTCTGGCGACCGATTACGGCGATCCGCGCGGGACTCACTCCTACGGATGCCGACCCGAATTGGGTACCGTGGCTGGACTTTTTCCCGGCTGGCACGCCTGCGCATCCCGAGTATCCGTCCGGGCATTCCACGGTGAGTGGGTCCGCGGCATTCGTGCTGTCCGCTGAGTTTGGAGAAAATGCGCACTTCAGCGTCACGTCGGATGTGCGTCCAGGGACGCGGACATTTACGAGTTTCACGGATGCAGTCAATGAGATCGCTAATGCGCGCGTATTTGGCGGTATTCACTTCCGCGTGTCATGCGTGCGCGGTAATACGCTGGGCAGCGCGGTGGCGGATTATATCTCGCGACACGCCCTGCGCGCGCACGGCGATGAACGAGACGACGAGAAGGATTAGCTTGCTGATGGTGACGTCGCTCGTAAACTATCTGTCTCCCTACAATCTGGTCCTCGCCGTCCTCGGGCAAGAATCGGTAATGCTGTGGCTGCTTGTGATGGGCGTGAACGTTCAACGATGGAAGGAGCAGACCAGCGCAGCGGTCAGCGCCTAAAGCCGTCGGCTACAGCCATACTGGCCCGGACGTGCACGGGTATGGACTTTTCGTTACGAGTTCTATTGAGGAGGGTTTTAATCATGAATTGGCTATCGGTTTTCTGCCTAGCGCACAAATCCATGCTTTATCTCGTTCCTCGATTACCTGAACATTTGAGTAACCGGCGCTGGTGAAGTGTTCGCGATGCTCATCAACGCTGAGGAGCGTCATGCGTACGCGCGCGGCGTATTTTTCGGCGAACGTTGCAGCGGTGGTAGTTGCTCCTTTATAGATTTCCGCAATGAAGATGAGCGTGCCGCCAGGATTCAGGACTCTGAAGATTTCGCGCATGCCACCGGGCAAGTTCGTCCACCAGAAGTGTGTTTCCACGGCAGTGACGAGATCGAACATTTCAGCAGCTGCCATCAGCGGGGTCCCGCCGGTCCCATTGTTCTTTCTATTTACCTCAGCTCCCCTCGAAATAAGGAAGCGGATCATCTTTTCATGTCCTCCAACGGAAGTGCCTGAAAGCGGACTCGGGCCTCCTTGGTCTTGGTAATTGATGTCGTAGCCTTTACTGAGAAGAAGGCTGACGAAACGCGGCTTATCTTGCGCAGCAGCTTGTACCAAGAAATCGCTTCCATGAGAGCCCGGACCT
>DATHGV010000010.1:0-4605 GCA_035490135.1 Candidatus Methylomirabilota bacterium | reverse complement strand
AGCCATAAGGAGTGGCCGCGGTTCGCTGCATCGCTGGTTAGGCCCTTCGTGCCACAAGGAGAAACTGCTTTCCTAGAATGCGCCATAGAAACGGGAGGCGAATATACAGAGAAATAAAACCGATCGGAGGGGTGAATCCCTGAGACATGGAATAAGGAAGAAAGCGAGGCTCCACTCGCTCCACCGCGAATCCCGTGAGAGTCAGAATCTCAATCATCGAACGGTCGGTCAGCGGAAGTAAATGATCCCAGAAATCCCAGTAAACGCCGTGTAAAAAGCGAATGTTCGGACCAAGACAAATAATACGCCCTCCATCCTTCAGGCAGCGCCGAGCTTCTTGTAACGTCCTCCGAAGCGCGTCCTTGTCAGGAAGATGTTCAAAGAAATTGCTCGTGAAAACAACATCGAGTGAAGAATCCGAAACCTGCCAGGTCTGCGAACAGTCCTGTAGAATCGTTTCCACACCCGGGCCGACGCGAGACGGCATATCGGGGTTAAGATCCATCGCGATCCGTCGGTCGGCATGGATATGTCGTATGAACTCTCCCCAACCGCTTCCCAAATCGAGAACGGTGGCACTCGGATCAACGTAGTGCTGAAAAAAGTCCCGCACTAATACCTGCCATACCGAGTCACGGTAGGGAGCCAGCGCGGCAAATCGCTGTTGATATTCTTTTCCGAGGTCTTGTAAGGTTTCCATTAATTTTCCAATCGACAGGGATTTGAAAGCAGTTCTTCCAAACGACAAACTTCCCCAATGTACCGCCAGTCCGGCTCGGACCCTTAAAGTCTTCAATTACACGAAGACTCCAGGGTGCAAATGTTAGATGACCGCGCAGCAGCCAGCGCTTGGCTACACTGCATGGATAGGCTCAATCACTTTGAATGTCGCGCAAAAATCACCAACCAAGTCTTCCGCGCGATGAATAGCGCGACCTGACTCAGGATAGCCGCCCCAATTCCAGACAGGTAAATTGCACCGAGCCATACCGCCACGCCAATGATGGCGAAGATTACGCCTGCATACATCCAAAATCCCGAAAGGATAATTACAGGAACGAAAACAAATCGAGCAGCGCCGGCATACTGTTGAACTTCCGCAGGCGGACCATAAATGTAACCGAGTATCGGAATGCTTAAGATAAGGTGAACGCAGCGAAGAATCGCACGTTTAGTGGCACTACTAATCATTTAATCCCTTTCCACTGAGAATTTGCGGCATCCATTTTTCAATCCTCGACTCCCGGGTTTTGGATTGTTTGGCGGCAGAAAAATAAAGGATGTATCCTCTTTGCCGTCCCGGCGTCAATGCCCTGAAAGCAGTTTTCAAGGCAGGGTTTTCATCCAGTTTATTTTGTAACTCTTCCGGAATGGGTTCTGGATTCTTTTTAAACTCCACTTCCAAACCGGCTTTTTCCGCTGCCATGGCTTCATTGATATAAGCCTTCAAGACCGGCTCAATCTCAGTTATTTCCCGAACATTGGTGAAGGGAATCCGGCGTGCCGCCTGCGTGCTCTCGCCGGGTTTTTCCAGCAGACCATTGGGATCATTTAACAAGGCACCTTTGGCAAACAAAAGCGCACAGAATTCCTTAAATCCCTGCAGGATAACAATGTTACTGTTCTGAAACGTGTAACAAGGTTTACCCCACTTCAATTCTTCGGTTAGCCCACAGGCAAGACTGATGTTTCTCAACTTCTCCAACTCTTGCTGCCACTTGGATCTTTTTAAATACCCATCAACCTTACGATTCATTTTGTTCAGAGATTGAAAACATCAGGGCGTCGTTTTCCGGCCGCAAGCATCACGCAAGCTTTCTCGATCCGGCGTCTATGTGCCTCCGGTTCTTTGGCTGAGTCCATCCAACTAATAAAGTCCCTGCGCTCGATCGGCGTGAGATCGCTCCACTGAGCCTTCGCCATCGGGGTAGCCGCGAGGGCTGTGTAAAGGTTAAATGACACTATTGAATAACAGCAGGGGCGTCGCTTTCCGGCCGCAAGCATCGAGCAGGCTCTCTCGATCCTGCGTCTACGTGTCTCCGGTTGTTTGGCTGATTCTATCCAACTAATAAAGTCCCTTTGCGCGATCGGCGTGAGATCGCTCCACTGAGCCTTCGCCATCGGGGTAGCCGCGAGGCCTTTGCGAAGATCCGTTGGCAGTCTGGGCTCTGATTCTTCTCCAGCTGGCTTAGGGTTCATTCTATTCATTTATTGATACTGTGAAACAAAGTAAGCTCATATCTGCTTACAATTTCTTTTTTGCTTTGGCTTTGGCTCGGGCAACTTGCCGTTCCACATTTACGTCTAACGAGCTCAAGCCCGGCCGCGCCTAGCGAACGGAGCCAGCGGGAAGCGGTGCGACATAGACGGGAAGCCCGGACGGGTGAGCATCGGGAGCATGCGAATCAAAGCGCAGTTGGCAAGTTCTGGAAGTATTTTAATCATGCAAGCAAGAGAAAAAAAGCTGGCTAGTGTCGGCTGCAGCGTCTGGTTAGATTGTTCGCGGTGCTCAATCTTCCCAAATGATCTTCGGTAGCAGATACTTGCCGACGACGGCGCGGAATGTGACGTAGGAAACTGGAATGCTGATGACAAAGCTGATGATCTGTATGAGTTGTCTCGCCTGCGCAATGGATCCTCCACCGGCGCCGATGAATGCGGCTGCGAAACTGCCGATGATCAGCGAAATAAGCCACGAGCAGCCAATAGCTACGACAAAAAAAAGCAGCCACGCTTTGAAGTATTGGAATTCTGTAGGTTCTTTGGTCATAGTGGTATCAACATCTAACGAGAACAAGATCAGCTCCGCCGCCGAGGGCAAGTGTGGCAAGCACAAAAGATCATTGGAGCCGTCGTAGCGTGAGGAAACAAAACGGGCAGTGTTAGCTGCATCGCCTGGTTAGGTCTAGTTTAGAGATCGACTGGTTCGAATTCGGCGAACATGTTTTTGCTCTCGCTCAGATTTTCGAGACGGATGTAATCACACGCTTCGCTGTACCGCCCACACATTGCTTGCCACACCGGATTTTGGTGGGCTGCTGCAATCGCCTCGGCAGACTTCCACTCGAAGACTTCGATGATGGTGCCGTCCGCGGATCTCATCACATACGATGGCCGATCTGTCGCCAATCCCTGACTGCGCAGGATTGGCAGGTGCTCCCTTGTGAGTTGAAGAAGCTCCTGATCCTTACCCGGGCGTGGCCGATAAGCGACGATAACGAACTTTCCCATATCGAATTTCCTTTCAGTGCGCTAGACCTAACGAGCTCAAGCTCAGCCACCCAGCACTTTGAGAGTGAAGCTGTGCATTGTCGAGTGAGTTACAACAAAGTGCTGGGTCGGCTGCATCGTTTGGTTAGGCCCCGTTCGCAATGAGAGCGCCGGCGTAGAGGGAAGTTGCCAATGCCATGCCCCAGAACGGGATGCGAAGCCAGTAAAGCCTGCACAGGATAGCGACCAACGCAAGATAGGCCAAGCCGAGAGTGAGCAAGAACGGCGACTTGAACAGCAACTGCGTTGGCTCCAACGCAAGGTACGCGTAGGCGAGGCTGAACAACATAGCGCCGGCGCTGTGACTTGCGTGAAAACCGATTCCGGCTCTCCACATTGTTGTCTCCTGTGAGATAAGCGGGGCGACAGCCTTCATCTGCGATTCAAGATCAGGGTCGCGCGGATAGAACCATCTGCTCCGGTACGTGAGCAGTAGATGCAACGCGCCAAGAGTAAAGATGATGAGTGCGCTCGCGACCACAAGCAGCGATTGTGCGGACGGCATAGGGGCCTAACGAGACCAAGCTCAGCCGCGCCTAGCGAATGGAGCCAGCGGGAAGCGGTGCGACATAGACGGGAAGCCCGACCGGGTGAAGCATCGGAGCATACGAATCAAAGCGCGGGTGGCTATCTCTTGCAGTATTTTAATCATGGGAAAAGGAGGAAACAACCCGGCTAGGCGTGGGCTGCAGCGTCTGGTTAGACCTCATACGCTACTAACACCACTGACGATTGCGATGATCGCTAGGAAAACGCCGATGCAAGCGAAGATTAGGAAGGGAACGACCATCGTGGGAAAGACACGCTTCCGAGACGGAATTGTCGGCACGCGAGACCATAAGAATGTCCCAAAGAAGACCGGTGCAATGAGCAGCCAAAACCACAGCCCGATCGCGTGAACCTTGAAGTGCTGGCAGAACAGGCCAAAGGCGATGAAGTAGATGGGGAATATCCAAGTAGGCACGATGTAGCGTGCGTATGTTTTGGCGTAAAACCCCAGAGACTCACTCGGTGTCGGCATGCGCATTAGGCCTAACGAGACACAAGCTCAGCCACGGCTCAGGGGAACGCGAGTGGCAGCTCCTGGAAGCACACTAGCTACGCTGGACATCCAAGAGAACGACGCCGTCTGAGCCGTTGGCTCCAGCGCCTGGTTAGGCGTTTTCATCTCTGCTCCGGCGAAAAGCACGTCGGCTCGGATCGAGCTTTACCCACGGGAGTTTGTCTTCTGTCCATATCGCGACCTCCGGGTGAAAGGTCTTAGGATCATCGAGCGACGCTACTGTCACGTCAATCCATTCAGAACTGACTTCGTCCTGGATAAACAGAGGCGTG
>DATHGV010000009.1:0-18846 GCA_035490135.1 Candidatus Methylomirabilota bacterium | reverse complement strand
GCCGCCGTTATCCATGGTGGCGTTCCATTTCACGCCGAAGTCCTGACGGTTGATCTTGGTGGTGGCGTTCACGGCGGCGCGCTGATTGCCCCAAGGATCTTTTACGGGGGCGGTTGGTCCGTCGACGTCCAAGACAACTTGTTTGGTGTTGCCGCGGATGGTGAGATCGCCGGTTACTTTGAGTTTGCCTGGGGAAACTTGTTCGACCCCTGTGGATTTGAAGGTCATGGTGGGGAAGTGCTCGACGTCGAAGAAATGGTCGCTGCGGAGATCCTTGTCGCGGGCCGGTTCGCGAGTGTCGACCGTGGATACGTCAATAGTAACCTTTACCGCGGACTTGGAGATGTCCTGGTCATCCAGCAATACCGTGCCGTTGACTTTACTGAAGGCGCCGCGAACGGTGGAGATGGCCAGATGGCGCACGGAAAATTGCGCGGCGCTGTGTTGCGGATCGATTTTCCATTCAGTGCTGGCCGCCAAGCCTGGAACGCAATTGAGTAGCACCACGACGGCAATTCCCGTGATGGAAATGATTCTCGTTGAGAGATTCTTCACCGTATTCTCCTTTTAGTTGGCTCGCTTTTACTTTGAATCATTTTGCTTCGATATATTGAGTGCACCGCTGCGCGAGTCGCAATCAGCCTCTTGGCCAGCTTGCTGCGAGCGAATTTCTTCCAACATCGCAGCCAGCACTTTTAATTTAGCCGGCGCCATGTCCTGGAATTGCCGCTTGTGCAAGGCGCTTACCGGGCGATCAAGAATTTTAAGAAGCTCGAGACCTTGCGAAGTTACAAAAGTCTTCACCACGCGACGGTCATCGCTCTGGCGTTTTCTGGTGATGAGATTGCGCTTTTCCATGCGGTCCAGCAGGCGGGTAATGTCCGGGTCGCGAGAGATCATGCGTTCACCGATTTCGCGGCAGGCCAGTCCAGCGGGACCAGCGCCGCGAAGAATACGTAAGACGTTGTATTGCGCCGCGGTTAGGCCGGCGGTCTTGATTACTTGTTCGGCTTGAGCCCCGAACGCATCGGCGATTTGCATGAACGCTACGAACAAGCCGGCCTCCGCATTGCCGCCGTTTTTATGGAACGAGGAACTCACGAGGGCACTATAGTCGTTATAACGACAGTTGTCAAACCTAATTTGGTACTCCGTACCCGGTGAGCGATGTTCGACGCGGTCAGGGTTTACTTAGTGGCCGAATCTGCAGCTGGCTTATGAAGCTTTTTGGGCTCTGGGTCACGATGGTTTCCACGGCGTGAGCCACATCATCCGGTGACAAAACTTTGGCGGGGTCTTTGGGGCTGGTACCGGAAAATTCTGTCGCTACGCTTCCTGGACAAATCGTGCTGACGCGAATGCCGTAACCGCGCAAATCTTCGGCCATGCACGCCGAGAGGCCCTGGAGGCCCCACTTTGAAGCGCAGTATAACCCGCCACCTTTGAAGGCGTTTACTCCAGCCAGGGAACTGATGTTGATGATATCGCCGCGCTTGAGGCCGATCATCCCTGGCGCGACCGCTTTGGAAACCAGGAACACACTTTTTAAATTGGTATTCAGCACGCGATCCCAATCTTCTTCGATTTTTTCATGTGCGGGACCGAAAACCCCGATGCCAGCGTTGTTTACGAGGATGGTAATAGAACCGAGAGCGGATTCGGCTTTTGTCACAAGAGCTTCCACATTGGCGGCACGAGTTACATCCGCAACGTGGGAAAATACGCGACCCCCCAGACCAGCGAGTTGAGTCGTCACGTCATTTAAGGCGTTAGCGTCGCGGCCGCAAACAGCCACGGCCGCTCCCAACGACGCCAGACGCGCCGCGATGACGCGGCCAATTCCGCGGCTGCCGCCGGTAACCAGGGCGACGGCAGCACTAAGGGGTTTTTCGTCAGCGGTTTGAGCACCCGGTTTATGCGTTAGAGGCATCCAAATTCTTTCTCTCACGGGCCACGGTTTTTATGCGAAACTCATCTTAACCTTGGAGGCCGACATCCAGTGGCCTGACGAATCACGAAATGATAACGCACGACGGGAATTCGAAAACCTCATTAGATTATTTTTCAGGCACGTGACCACTTGCGGAGGCCTTGCGTCTTCCCTATAATCCCAGAGTTTTCCGAACGATAACAGAAATTCCGGGTAGATGTAACCCGGACGAACGGGAATAGAATCCCAAAGGTGGGAGTTTGAGCGAGGAGAAATCGGAATGAATGGAACACAGAAGATAGTTGGCCTCGCGATAGCCGCGGCGCTTACTCTAAATCTCGGAGCGGCGGTTGGGACGAGAGCCCAGGCGACACAAGCTCCGCCCGCGGGGCAAGATGCGGCGGGTGCCAAGCCGCAGTACACCATGGCGGAGTACAACTCCTACCAGGCAGCCGCGGCAGACAAAAATCCGGCCACGCAGATCAAGGCGCTGGACGATTTTGTGGCCAAGTATCCGAACTCCGCGCTGCTGATTTATATCTATCCACTGTATTACCAGGCTTATAGCCAGCTGAAAAATTATCCGAAGGTAATCGAGTACGCTGACAAAGTGGTGGCGTTGGGCGAAAAGGTAGATGCGGGGGCACGTTACCAGGCGCTGTATGCTCGCGCATTCGCTTACAACGCGATGATTGCCGATCCGGCGCAAGCTAAGACTGCCGCTACCGATGCGGCTCTGGCCAAGAGCGCGCTGGACGCTGCGGTGGCTGGATTGAAAGCTCTGGACGAGGTCAAAAAGCCTGACTCCATGAGTGAGGACGCGTTTGCCGCCCAGAAAAAGCAGATACAAATTTATTTTCACGCAACGGCGGCGCAGGCCGCAATGGTGCTAAAGGATTTCAATGCCGCGGTGCAACATTACAAGGCGGTGCTGGCACTAAATCCGGATGACGCGATCACCAGCTACCGCCTGGGCCTGGCTTATATGGCTATGACGCCTCCGCAGCAGATGAATGCGTTCTGGTCCATTGCTCGCGCGGTGACTGCGAAAGGCGCGACGAAGGCGCAATCCGACAAGGTGAAGGATTATCTGCGAAAGCTAATCGTGAATTACCAGCAGGCGGCTTGTGACAATCTTACCGATGCGGAGCTGAACGAACTACTGCAATTGGCGAGCAGTTCGCCGGAACGTCCGGAGAGCTACAAGTTGCCGAGCGCGGAAGACCTTACGGCGGCGCGCAAGGACATGACCATGAGGTCTGTTGTCGAAGACCTCAAAGCTGCTGGAGATAAAGCCAAGGTCACTTGGCTAGCGGCTTGCGGCCTGGAATTCCCAGAGGTGCCCGGCAAAGTCATCGAGCTTACGCCAGGGACCGATTCCGTGCAGCTGAAGGTTGCCTTCGTAACCAGCGAGGCCGAATTTGAATCGGCCAGCACACCTAACATGGACGTGAAAGTCGTTGGGCAGCCTGAAGCAGCCAAACTGGAAAAGAACGGCGCGGTGCACTTTACCGGAACGCTGGTCTCCTTTGATCCTGATCCCGCTTTCATGCTGCACTTTGACAAGGCTAAGGTGAAGGAAGAGGATCTGCCGAAAGAAGGCACCAAGAAGCCCGCGCCTCGACGTCCCGCGGCTAAGAAACCGGCGCAGTAATTAGGCGCAGTAATTTAACGCTTAGCGGTTTAAGGCGGCTCTCCTTGGATGGGGAGCCGTTTTTTTATGGGGGCAGTTGCGACACTTAGTACCGGGACTTGCGGTGCCCGTTGTGGTCCAGTTTGTATTCGCCGATTTTGCGGCTCAGGGTGTTGCGGTGGATTCCTAGAGTTTCCGCGGCGCGAGACTGATTGCCTTTGGCACTGTCCAGAACCCGTTTGATAAAGCGCTTCTCGAATTCGCACACCGCTTCGTCGAAAAGAATGCCGCGTTCCACCATTTGATTGACGAGCCCTTCCAGTTGATCCTTCACGTCAGACGCTCCATAGAAAAAAAATCAAGTCCGCCCAAGCTCGTTCCACCGCGTGACCACTACAGGGCATACCCTGTGAGAATGCGGAAGGCCTCCAGATACTTTTCGCGCGTGGCAGCCACAACTTCTGCAGGTAGTTCAGGGCCGGGAGGAATCTTGGGCCAGCGGATGCGCTCGAGATAATCGCGCACGAATTGCTTGTCGAAAGAGGGCTGAGGACCGTCTGGGTGGTACTGCGCCGCGGGCCAGAAGCGCGAGGAATCGGGCGTAAACGCTTCATCGATCCATATCAATTCGCCGTCGAGGAGCCCGAATTCAAATTTAGTGTCGGCAAGAATGATGCCGCGCGGCTCCGCGTATGCCGCGGCGCGTTGGTAAAGGTCGATGCTTACCGCGCGAACTTGCCTGGCCAATTCTTTGCCGATCATGGAAGTGACTTGTTCGAAAGAAATGTTCTCGTCATGGCCTGCGGCGGCTTTCGTTGAGGGCGTAAAGATTGGCGCGGGCAGTCGATCGGACTCTCGCAGAGCGGGCAGTAACTCAATGCCACAGAGCTTTCCGGTGGCGAGGTAATCCTTCCAGCCGGAGCCGGAGAGATAGCCACGCACAACGCACTCGACGGGCAGAGGCTGCGTCTTGCGGACGATCATGGTGCGACCCGCTAGCTCATCGCGATAAGCGTCAAACGGTGTGGGGAAGTGGTCAGCGCTCAACACATGATTGGGGATGACATCTTTGAACTGATCGAACCAAAAGAGCGACAGCTGTGTGAGTACGCGGCCTTTGTCGGGAATCGGCGTGGGCAGAATGACGTCGAAAGCGGAAAGGCGATCGGTGGCGACGATCAGCAGCTTATCGCCGAGGTCGTAAATATCGCGCACCTTGCCCCGAGCGGAAGGCTCGAGGCCGGCAAAATTTGTTTCGCGTACAATGCGGCTCGCAGGAATGGCAGGCAAAAAAACTTTCCCCCGACAAAGTAAAAACATTTTAGCGCAGAGCGGGTCGATGTCAATTGTGCGAGCGGTGGAAAACTCTGGAAAGAATCGTGACAAAAAAATCTTTCACGCACACATGCGCGGTGTTTTTAAAGTGCTTTGACAGTAGCGAGGGAAACTTCGGTTATATGAACCGCGTATTTCATAGAAGAGGTGGAATGTGCTGAAACAAATAATTGCCGTGATGAGCTGTTGCATGTTTTTTGCGACTCAGAATGAGGCCCCGGAGCGCCGAGTGCAAGGAAATATGATTATCTCTGAGCATGATCCCAAGTTGAGAATTCCACTGCCCGAATCGGTTCACTATGTTGGTGCAGACCGCTGGGTGCTATACGGTATCGCGGATTGCGAGTTGCACGCGTTTGTGAAGGCCGCTGAACAGAAAAATGTGCAGGAGCTCTACTGGGTGCAGTTCGAGGGCTATATCCCGACGCGGCCGGATTTGCACCACAAATACGATTCACCGCGACATGCCACGATTGGCGGCCTAGATTTCTACGTGGATACCTGGCCGCGTTCGAACGGAGAGAAAACGGAGCCTGGTTCGGACCGTGAACACATCGACGCGCTTATACGCGCGAAAGGATACAAAATTCCCGCGAACATGATGTACGTGCGTCTGGTAAATCTTCTGGATGCCGAAAAACGTAAAGAGCTGATGATTATTTATGGAGAAGACTTAGCCTCTACCGGTTTCACCGCGGCGGACCTGCGCGAGGGAGGGAAAGCATACGGCCAATGGCCGATGCTCCAAAAGGGTCTGATTGAGCGCGCCAAAACAAAAATTGATCTTAAAGGAAACCGGCAAGCTCCGGATGGCACTTAAAGCTTTAATAGGATTCGCCAACGCTTATGCGGCGGAAGCGGCGGCGGCGCGTTGTTTGGGCTCGGCATCGCCTTCCCAACGAACGCTGACGAGTTTTGAAACGCCGGGTTCCTGCATGGTGACGCCATAGAGGACGCTGCCCATCTCCATCGTCTTGCGGTTATGGGTGACGATGATGAATTGCGTTTGATCGCTCATGTCGCCGATGAGACGCGTGAAGCGTCCGACGTTGGCTTCATCGAGCGGCGCGTCCACTTCATCGAGAATACAAAACGGGCTGGGCTGATAGCGGAAGATGGCAATGAGCAGCGCTAGCGCGGTCATGGCTTTTTCGCCGCCACTGAGCAGCAGAATATTTTGCAGGCGCTTGCCAGGAGGCGAGGCTACGATATCGATCCCCGCGTCACCGGAGCTGTCCGCCTCCGTCAGGCGCATTTCTGCCATTCCGCCGCCGAAGATGGTGTGGAAGGCTTCGGAGAAGCTTTTGTTGATGGCGTGGAAGGCGTGTTCGAATTTTTCCTTGGTGGCGGCATCGAGTTCAGCGATGGCTTGTTGCGTATCTTGAATGGATTTCAGCAAATCATCGCGCTCGCGAGTGAGGAAAGTGAAGCGCTGGTCGCACTCATTGAATTCCTCGAGGGCCATCATGTTTACGGCGCCCATGGAGTCGATGCGCTCTTTCATTTCGCGGTAGCTGATTTCGGCGGCGGCGAGTTCTTCGCCGCTCATGAAGGCTGTCTCGGTGGCTAAGAGGTCTTCGGGCTGGGCGTTTACTTCAGTCATGCAGGTTTCGCGCAGATGCTGGCGATCGGAATCGTTGCGGGCGCGCGCGATTTCGGTGTGGTTGCGTTGTTCGCGCAACTCTTGGAGCGATTGGCGGCCCATGCGCAGGTGATCTTCCATTTGCGCGACGCGATTGCGGCCGCCGTCCCATTCCTGTTCCATTTCGCGCTGGCGCGTTTCGAGACGCAACTTTTCGGCGCGCAGGCCTTGGAGTTGAACAGCCAATTCCTCGCTTTGCTGTGCAAGGCTGGACAGTTCATCGTTTACGGAATTAAGTTGCTGGTGTAGCGATGCTTCGCGACGCACGACTTCGGCGTGTTCTTCAGCCAGGCGCGTGGCGAGTGCATCGGCAGCGGCGAGGCGTTCGTTCATGGCCGCTAACTCCGCGCGTCCGGCAGCGAGTTCACTCTGGTCCGATTCGATGGAGCCCCGAAGTTCGGTCAAATGCTCGGTGAGCCGCGATCTTTCTGCTTCGGCTGCAGCGCGGTTTGCAGTAGCGGTGGCGTGTTCATTCTTGGCGCGGTCCGCGCGAGCGCGTGCTTGTTCGACGTCCTGGCGGATGCGGCGCAATTCATTCTGGCAAACAGTCAGTTCGAGGCCCAGGCGAGCCAGTTCGCCCTGCATTTGCTGGTGGCGGTGTTTCGAGGCAAAAACGTTACGATCCGCTTCGCGTTGTCGCAAATCGACATCTTCCAGAGCCTTTTGTGCGAGCTGTAAGTCGGTGTTCAGCGCTTCCAAGGTGGCTTGTCGCGCGCTGGCGTCGTGCTCAAGCTGCATTACTTCGGCGTCCAGGGCGCGAAGCTCGCGCTTCATGCCCAGCGGACCGGCTTCATCAGCGCGCCCTCCCGTAACCATGCGGCCCTGGTAACAAGTGCCGTCCGGAGTGACGAAGGCGAATTGGGGATTGTCCCGGGCTAGACGTTCGGCGGCGCCGGCATTGTCGGCCAGGTAAGCGGCTTTGAGGCGCGGCAAAAATTGTTTGGCGGCCGCGCCCAGGGGATCGCGAAATTCAACCAGCTTGTCGAGGCGGGAGATGACACCATCCTCGACACGGAAATTTATGATCGGTTCGTAGTCAGCCAGGCGCAGGTTGCGCAGCGAATCGACGAAAAAGGTTGCGCGCCCGCCAACTTCGTTTCGTAGCAGGGAAACGCCCGCGCGCGCATGATCGTAGGTTTCCACCACGACGTACTCCAGTTCGTCGCGTAGGTATTGTTCGATGGCGGCCTCGTGGTGCTCTTCCACCTCAGCATAATCGGCCAGGACGCCCACAGCACGAAAATCCTGCCCGCCGCCGCGTTCATTGGCGGCGAAAAGTTTTTGTACCGCATCAGCGGTGTAGGAACGGTCGTTGAGAATTTGCGTGAGCGTGGAATGGCGCGCACGCACGCCGGACAGGGAATCGCGCAACGCGTCCACTTGCTGCTTGATGGTTTCGCGCTCCTGTTGCAATTCGTGAATGCTGGCCCGCCAGTCCGCGGCCTTCTGCTTCAGCATGCTCAATTGGCCGCTGGCGGCTTCGAATTCGTGCGCGGCGGTATCAGCGTCGTCGCGAACTTTGATGGAAGACTCCAGCAATTCGTGTTCGTTGGATTCGAGTTTGTATAGCGCTTGACCTTGATGAACGAGAGCCTCTTCAGCCTGCTTTTGTTCGCCGTGCAAACGCAGCAGGCTTTCGCCGGCTTCGAGTTCGGAGCGCCGCAGAGCTTCAATTCGTTCTTCGGATTCGGTGATCAGCGCGGCGCGAGAGTGCGCGCGACCCGCGAGATCCTCGACGCGCCCTGTCAAAGTTCCCGATTCTTCTCTCAGTTGCGTGACCGCCTGGATTTTTGCGGCGCTTCGCCGTTCGCACTCCGCGGCTTGCGTGGCGGCCTGGCTCAGTTCGCTCGAAACTTGCGTGTTCCGCAGAGAAAGTTCTTCCGAGCGCTGGCGGTTAAAATTGATTTTATTTTCGCCGCGGTCGACCTCAAGTGCCGTTAGGTTCAAAATATTTTGATTCTGCCGGATTTCGGTGTCCAGCGCGTAGATGCGCTGGTTCAGACGGTCGTGATCGTCTTCCTGCTGTTTTATGTCGGTGGCGTGCTGAGTTTCAGCGGTGGTCATCTCGCTGAGTTGCGCGGCGAGGCGATCCGCTTCCTGGTCCAGTTCGCGAGCTTTGCCCGCCAACATCTGGCGTACGATGCCGCGCATTTGATCGCGAATTTCGGAGTAGCAGCGCGCTTTGAAGGCTTGACGCTTCAGCGAGCCAAGCTGCTTTTCGACTTCCACCACGATGTCATTTATGCGCGAGAGATTGAGGTTGGAAGATTCGAGCTTGGCTTCCGCGAGCCGTTTTTTCGTTTTGAATTTGGTTACGCCAGCGGCTTCTTCAATAATGGCGCGGCGCTCCATCGGTTTGGTGGAGAGGATCAGGCCGATGCGGCCCTGTTCGATGATGGCGTAGGAATCCGGACCGAGGCCGACACCCATAAACATTTCCTGGATGTCGCGAAGCCGCCCGGTGCGGCCATTGATTAGGTATTCGCTTTGGCCAGAGCGGTAAAGCCTTCGGCTGATTACCACTTCACCCGGCCTGGTTGCCAACACTGGTTTATCCGCACTTCTTCTGCGGCGTTTGGAACGGTCTTCGGCCATCGGCGGCATAGCCGAGGTCTCTGTTTTGTCGTCTGGCGTGCTTTCCGATTGTTCAGGGGACTGCGCAGGGACGAGCGAGTGAATTTCGGTGTTGTAATTCGGGTCGTCAGGCCAAAGCGGCGTATCGTGCCCATCAGCGTTATGAGAGGGCTCAGAAGCCTCGCTACCTTCGGCGGGCCTTGCGGTAGCCTGCGACTGTATTTCGCCGGTCTCCAGTACGAATCGCGCGGCTTCGGCGAGTTCAGGGTCTTCCATGGTGATGGTGACTTCCGCGAGGCCCATAGGAGGGCGCTTGACGGTGCCATTGAAGATGCAATCGGCCATGCGTTCGGCGCGCAGGGATTTGTGGCTTTGTTCTCCAAGCACCCAGGAGATGGCGTCCACGACGTTGGACTTGCCGCAGCCATTAGGGCCAACGATGCAGGTCGTGCCCGAACCGCTGAAGGTCACAATGGTGCGTTCACAGAACGATTTGAAACCGACGATTTCGACTCTCCGAAGCTTAAGCAAGGTTTCCTCTTTGTGTCCCTGAACGCATATAAGACTTTAGCCAGCAACTCACCGTTTCAGACAGTTGTAGCCCACGGCGGTACCATAAGCGCGATAAGAGACGAGTCTTTGTTCCCGGGGAGGAAGGCTGGTGTGGCGACAAAAACGTTGGCTGGATCTCGATGAGAACCCTAGCCGCCCGGCGCTGGCGCGTGGATGGCGGTACGGAATAAAAAATTAGCACGAAGTGGCAGAGGTGTAAAGGATTACCCCACACATTGTGGCTGATTTGTTAAGGCCACAATGATGCCGATTAAGTGTGCAAAAAGGTGCCTGAAACCAAGAAAGGTTTACTAATTGCCATGAGCTGCGGCAGTGTGGAATAGAAACGAATCGTTTTTCGGAAAGCGATCGCGAGTTGCAAGTGACGATTGGTAGGATAAACGACAAATGGCGTACTTGCCCTACAGCAATATACGTATGGTCTCGTGCCGAAAAATAATCTACTAACTTCTCTATAGTCTCAGCTGGACGAAGATATGGCCCGGATATTGATCGCCGATGACCACGAGGGCCCGCGCGGTATTTTGCGTGTGTTGCTCCAAGACCATCCCGGCTGGGAAATCTGCGGCGAAGCCAGCTCGAACTCTGAAGCCCTACAAAAATCGATGGAGCTCAAGCCGGACGTACTGGTAAAGGATTGGGTCATGCCGGGCGTGAGCAATCTGGAAATTACCCGTGAAATCGCCGGGCGTTTGCCGGCCACTGCGATCATCCTATTCTCCTTCCACGACCTTCCTGAACTGGAGAGCATTGCCAAGGCCGCCGGCGTTCATGGCGTGGCCTCCAAGAATCTTTCCTCATTAATACAAGCGATCGAAAAGGTGTTGCATTCTTCGGCGAATCGTCAATCTGCAACTGGTGATGCAAGTACGGAACCAGCCCACCCACAGCCCGAGGACGTACAGTAGCTATACGGGGCCACGCATTTGGAAAAGCGGGCAACCCTGCGAATTCTTGTCGCCGACGATCACGAATCGGTGCGCAAAGGTGTGTGTGTGATTCTGGGGACTCGCGGTGACATAGAAGTGTGCGGCGAAGCTGCCAATGGCCGGGAAGCAATTGATAAAGCGCGGGAGCTAAAACCGGATTTGATTATTCTGGATATCACCATGCCAGTGCTCAACGGTATTGACGCGGCGGAGGTGCTTCGCAAGACCATGCCGCACGTGCCGATTGTGTTTTTGTCCATGCATCAGGGCAGGCAGATTATTGCAGAAGCCAAAAGAATCGGAGTGCGGGGCTACGTCAAAAAGTCAGACGCAGCTGCGACGCTTTTGAACGCTGTAGACGCTATTCTGCGCAACGAGCCGTATTTCCCCTGATCCTCTCTAAGATGCCCGTGCTGCAATTTGAGGGTTCTGCTCTTTGGGCATCATTTGGTGTTTGCCTGCGGCGCTGAATCAGCCTTCAGATATTTGTCATACCAGGCCAGGATGCGATTCAGGCGGTCCACGAGATGCTTTTCTTCATGGAAGCCGTGCGGCTCGCGTGGATAAAGAACGAGCTCTGTGTCGACTCCGTAGCGTTTTAGGCCGCGGTAAAGCTCGGTGCTCTGCCCGACGGGGTCAACGGTGTCGGCCTCACCCTGCAGAATCAGGGTGGGTGTCTTGGCGTTCTTTAAATGCACGAATGGGGAGCTATTGAGGAAGCCGGTAATTTTCTCGGGCTCGTAGGGCACGCCGTAAAACCATTCGTCGTACGATGGATGTTGTTCGGTCCCATATTCCGAAATTAAGTTGGATAAACCGGCGCCAGACACCGCCGCTTTAAAGCGGGTGGTTTGGGTGATGGCCCACTCCGACATGTACCCGCCATAGGACCATCCACCGATAGCGAGCCTGTTGGGATCCACGATGCCCCGAGCGATCAGATCGTCGATTCCGGCCATTACGTCTCTGAAGTCGCCACCACCCCAGTTCCCGCGGTTCATCTCAATAAATTTTTGGCCGTAACCGATGGAGCCGCGTATATTGGGATAAAAAATCGCATATCCACGCGCTACCAATAATTGGCCCCACGTTTCAACGGTGTCCTCCCATGCGCCGGTGGGGCCGCCATGGATCAAGGCGATCAGCGGCAGCTTCGTTTTACCGTTGTAGCCCGCGGGCTTTAGGAGTGCTGCTTCAATTTCCTGTCCGTCGAACGATTTGTATTTATAAAATTCCGGTGCGGCCAGGGAATATTGCTTCCAGGCATCGTTGACGTGGGTGATTTGGCGCGGACTTGTTTTCTGGTCCCAGACAAAAAACTCTTGCGGTTGCGTGGCGGTCTGAGAGACAAAAAATGCTTCCCCGCGATCCGAGACCGCAAAAGCGGAGGGGTTGATGGGAACGCTAGAGGTGATCTCCCTGATTGTGCCATTCGCGCCGAATTCGCTGAATCTGGTATGAAAACCATCGGCAGAGACGGCGAGTAAAGTTCCGTCGCGCAGCCATTTGAAATCAAAAATTTGACGATCGAGGCTAAGTCCCGAGACATTGCGAGCCGCGTCATTTTCAACGGGGAGCAACATGAGGTCATGCGGCGAAGGCCCGTCCTCGCGGGCGCCGATGTAAGCGATGGTCTTGCCATTGGGAGAAACACCAATATGACCAAATGGCCCACGTGGCGCGGCGAGTCGAATCATCTCGCCATCCGGCAGGTGAACCCCAAAGATGCGGTCCGTGTTTTGATCGGACTCCGGATGGTCGGTGGCGGAGACGACCAGATTTTGGCCGCTGGGCATCCAGGCGAGCTCCTTGATCTCCCAGTTGGCTGGAGTTATCGCCTTGGGATCTCCCGATTCGACGGGCAACAGCCAGACGCGGGGCTGTTTGTTGTCTTTGTCAGCAATGCGGGCGTCGTTTTTGTCTTTTTCTTTCTTTTCATCTTCTTCTGTCTTGGCATCGGGTGCGATGTAGGCGATATATTTGCCGTCCTTCGACCACGCGAAGCTCGTAATGTTGCTCTTTCCTTTCGTTCGGGCTGCGGCTTCGCCGCCGCTGCTATTCATCAGATAGATTTGCTGCTCGTCGCCGCCGCGGTTTGATAGAAAAGCCAACTGGCTGCCATCGGGTGACCACCGCGGGCTAGTTTCTGATTTCTTGGAGTACGTAAATTGGCGCACGGCGTCCGTTTTCTTGTCGTACATCCAGATGTGTTGAGCCCTTTGCTCTGCTTTAGGCGCCTCGGAAACCACGAACGCCAGGCGCGTGCCATCCGGGGACAATTGCAGATCGGTCAGGAAATGAATATTTATAGCGGCTTCAGGAGTTAGCGGGATTTTACCGCTGGTGCCGGCAGTCTCTTGCGCGTTCAGAGCACGTCCGTACCCAAAAACTGCCAGCAAAAACAGAGCAAATCGAGCGTTTTTCAAGAAACATCCTCCAGGGAACGAACGAGCACTCTAGCTGCCGCGATGGCGGGCCGTCAAATTACGTGACACCATTGAGTCAAATCAGAAACATGTCACCGCTTCTACATTGCTCCGCTTTTGCGGCGTCGGCTACAATCTAACGTTTATCTAACGCGCAGACACACTCGCATACCGCGGAGACACTGGGAACACATGACCGAGATTCAGCTGCATAACACCCTGGGCGGAAAAATTGAGCCCTTCGTGCCGCAAAAAGCGGGCGAAGTGCGTATGTACAGCTGCGGGCCAACGGTGTACGACTACGCGCACATCGGGAATTTTCGTACTTTTGTCTTTCAGGATATTCTGCGGCGCTTTCTGAAGTCTCGCGGATTCAAAATGACGCAGGTCATGAATCTTACCGATGTGGACGACCGCATTATCGCCAATGCCGCCGCCGCTGGGGTGGGCATTCGGGAGTACACGGAGAAATTCGCGCAGGCTTTCTTCGATGATTGCAAAACTTTGAGCCTGGAAGCGCCCGAGCACTGGACTCGCGCAACCGATAACATCGATAGCATGGTGCGACTCATTGAGCAGTTGCGTGAGAAATCGTTCACTTACGAGAGTGAAGGATCAATTTACTATCGTATCTCGAAATTCCCCGATTACGGAAAGTTATCCAACATTGACGTGGCGGGCATTCAGGCAGGCGCACGCGTGGACATGGACCGCTACGAAAAAGAAAGCGCGCGCGATTTCGCGCTGTGGAAAGCGCCTAAGGAAGGCGAGCATTTCTGGGAGACCAGTATCGGGCGAGGCCGGCCTGGCTGGCACATTGAATGTTCGGCGATGGCCATGAACTATCTGGGTGAAACGCTGGACATTCATACTGGAGGGATCGATCTGGCTTTTCCGCATCACGAAAATGAGATTGCCCAGAGTGAAGGGGCCACCGGAAAACACTTTGTCAAATACTGGCTGCATGCTGAGCATCTGCTGGTCGAAGGCGAAAAGATGTCTAAATCGCTGGGGAATTTCTTTACTTTGCGCGATCTTTTTGCCAAAGACTATAAGCCATCGGCATTGCGGTTTGCGTTGGCCAGCGTCCCATATCGCCGGCAACTAAATTTCACGTTTGATGGATTGAAGCAGGCCTCCAGTTCGGTCGAACGGCTCAGAAATTTCGCCGACCGTCTGGCGCAAAGCAAGTTTCCCGCAGGCCCGCAGAAAGGCATGGCCAAGAGAATCGCGGAGGCGGCCGAAGAATTTGATGCCGGCCTGTCGGACGACCTGAACACCGCGCGCGCATTGGGAGCGGTGTTTGAATTTGTACGCGAAGCAAATATTGCCATGGACAAAGGGGAGTTTGCGAGCGCCGACGTGCCTGCCGTGCAAAGGTTCTTGCAAACATTCGACCAAATTTTTGCCGTGCTCGAAAATAATGATGCGCAGAAACTTCAGGTTCTGGGCTATGCACAGGAAAGCAGCAACGCTGGGGATGCGGACATAGAAAAACTGGTCGTTGAGAGACAGGTGGCGCGTCAGACACGCGACTTTGCAACCGGCGATCGCATCCGTAAAGAGCTCGAAAAACGTGGTATAATTCTTGAAGATTCGCGAGACGGCAGCGTCCGCTGGAAACGCAAATGACCAATAACTTCCAACTCTTTCCCAGCAATTTTTCGCCTGCCGAAACTCGTCCCAATCTTTACAGCGTTGATTAACAACCTCTCCTTGCAGTGAAAATTCTGTAATTGCATTTGACCGCACTGTTCGTCGCCCTCCGGCAAGTTCCGCCTAAACGCTGACCACTCTTCTTTAAGGAGGAAGACATGATTACCGCACCGGAATCCAAAACGAAATCCTCTGTGAGTTCGCAATCTAATTCGGAATGGAGACTTCCTCAATTAGAGACGGAACTGCCGGGACCGAATGCCAAGCGGGTGCTGGAGCAGGATGCGAAGTTCATGTCGCCATCGTATACGCGCGATTACCCGCTGGTGGCCAAGCGTGGACGCGGCGCGGTGGTTGAGGACGTCGACGGCAACAGGTTTCTGGATTTTGCCGCGGGGATCGCGGTTTGCTCCACCGGCCACTGCCATCCGAAAGTTGTCGCCGCTATTCAGGAGCAGGCTGCCGAATTAATTCACATGTCTGGAACGGATTTTTATTACGAGAATATGCCGCGGTTTGCTGAAAAGTTGGCGGCCACCGTGCCGGGTCCGGAAGCCAAGAAAGTGTTTTTTACTAACTCCGGGACCGAGGCGGTCGAAGGCGCGGTAAAGCTGGCACGTTACGCAACGAAGCGTGACAAATTTGTCGCGTTCTACGGATGCTTTCACGGGCGCACCATGGGTTCTTTGTCGCTGACCGCGTCGAAATCCACGCAGCGCAAGGGATTTGGCGCGCTCTTGAGTGGCATCGAGCACATTCCTTATCCATACGCGTACCGCTGCGCACACGGTCATACCGCCGAGACTTGCGGCGCGGAAATTCTGGAGCAACTCGAAGGGCAAATTTTCAAGCGGCTGTTTGATCCGGAAGAAGTGGCGGGAATTATTATCGAGCCCATTCAGGGCGAAGGCGGTTACGTTCCAGCGCCCGATTTTTTCCTGCAGGAGCTGCAGCGCATCTGCCGCCAGCACGGCATCATGTTGATCGTAGATGAAGTGCAATCGGGCATGGGACGAACAGGGAAGTGGTGGGCGTGCGAAAATTCCGGCATTGAGCCGGATATCCTTTGCTCCGCGAAGGGTATTGCCAGCGGAATGCCGCTCGGGACGTTCATCGCCCGCGAGAGCGTGATGAACTGGAAGCCTGGCTCGCATGGCACAACGTTCGGAGGCAATCCGGTGTGCATCGCCGCCGGTTTGGCTACGTTTGACCTAATCGAATCGGAATACCGCGAAAACGCGCGCCAGGTTGGCGATTACATTTTCCGGAGGATGGCGGACTGGACGAACAAGTACAAGATCGTCGGCGACGTTCGCGGGCGTGGCTTGATGATCGGAATCGAAATTGTTCACGATCAAAAAACCAAGGAAAAAGGCGCTGATCTCCGCAATCATATCGTCGACCTCGCTTTCCGCCGCGGCTTGTGCATACTTGGCGCGGGCGAAAATACTCTTCGGCTTTCGCCGCCGCTTTTGATCGATCGCGGACAGGCCGATGCCGCCCTTGCAATTCTTGAGCAATGTATTCAGGAAGTGGAAGGCAAGGCATAACGAAGGCTGAGTCTCAAGTCATCAATCATCCCGTGGACGTCCGTAGAAGTTATGGCCGCTGCGGGATTTTTCTTTATATACTGCGTGTACGGTTCGCGTCCTACCTAGGCAAGTCATGCCAATATTTTCACGTTTGATATTTACCGTTGTGCGTTGGGGCGCGCGCCGAGGTCTGCGTGATTCTGCTGAGCCCGCGCGACAGAAACAAAATCAGGAAGCCCAGCGAGATGAGAAATTCGAGCGCAAGGAAAAGGCCCGTCGGCGAGGCCTGCTCGGAGAAACCTATGGTTACTGGTATCTGCGCAGGCAGGGGTACGTTTTCATTGCCAAAAATTATATGCCGCAAGGCGTCAAGGGCGAACTGGACCTGGTGGGGTACGACGGGGAAACGATTGCTTTCGTGGGAATCCGAACTCGCACTGTTCGCGAAGATATCTCTGGGCTGCCAGAACTGAGCGTCAGCCATCCGAAACAAAGCGTGCTGGTGCGCACCGCACAACGTCGGACCGTCATCTGAACGATTGCCCGACGCGCTTCGACGTGCTGGCCATCGACAATATTCCCGGGCGCCCGCCGGAGATCAAGTTGCACAAAGACGCCTTCAGCCCGCAATTACCCCGCTCCAGATAATTTTCTGGCACTATGTTGCTCTAAATGGCTATACCATCCGCAGCGCAGGATCGGGCCCTCGCATATCTGTGCATCCGCGCAATCGCGGTACAATTTAACAATTGCGTTGGCTGTGGCGCAGAGCTTTTTCGAATGTCCGCCGGTCTTTAGTGCTAATTAGTCGAGGAGGAATCTTTGCCTGAGTTGCGGAAGGATCCAATCACAGGTCGCTGGGTCATTATTTCCACGGAACGCGGCAAGCGCCCCAACGAATTCCTGCGCGAAAGCGTTGTCGCCTCCAACGGCAAGAATTGTCCCTTTTGTCCCGGGCAGGAATCCAAAACGCCAACGGAAATCCTAGTATACGGACGTAATGGCGGCAGCAAAAATACGCCGGGGTGGAGCATACGAGTAGTTCCCAACAAGTTTCCGGCACTGGGCATTGAAGGCGATCTGGACCGCGAAGGGGAAGGGCTGTTCGACAAAATGAACGGCGTCGGCGCGCACGAAGTGATCATCGAAACTCCCGACCACGGTTCCACCCTGGCAAGTCTTCCCGAGCGAGCGGTGGAAGACGTGTTGTGGGCTTATCGCGACCGCATGCTGGATTTAAAAAATGATAAGCGCTTTCGCTATATTCTCATTTTCAAAAATCATGGTGAAGCGGCGGGCGCGTCGCTGGAACACCCGCATTCGCAGTTGATCGCGCTGCCCATCGTTCCGCGCCGCGTACGCGAAGAGGTCGACAATTGCTGGCACTATTACGACGAGAAAGAGCGCTGCATTTTTTGCGACATCATCCGGCAGGAGCGCGACACCGGCGAGCGGGTCATCGGTGAAAACGAGCACTTCATTACTCTGGCGCCGTATGCCCCGCGTTTTCCCTTCGAAATGTGGCTGCTGCCCAAGACACACGGGTCTTCGTATGAGAATAATCAAAGTTCAATTTACGGCAGCCTTGCACGCATGTTGAAAGATACGCTGATGCGGCTGGACTCCGTGCTGGATCGGCCGGCCTACAACTTCATGATTCACACTTCGCCCATCGGTGAAGAAATCAACGATCATTATCACTGGCACATTGAAATCATTCCGAAGCTAACCAAGGTCGCGGGCTTCGAATGGGGCACTGGCTTTTACATCAACCCGACACCGCCGGAAGAATCAGCGCGATTCCTGCGCGAAGCAACCGTCGACTCGCCCCTGGTGAACAAAAAATAATAAAGAAGAAATAATAAACGGAAATAACCCGGCCTTATTGTGCTCGCGGTCCTCCCGGCGCTACATAGTTGCTTTTCATCGCAACTCGCAGAGCCCTTATTTAGGCTTAAACTGCAAGCTTCGGTAATGTCGGCTGCTAGCAGCAATGCCCAGTGGTTGTGCGAGTTTTGCTATACTCAAAAGTTCGGCGCGGTACCCAAGTGGCCCAAGGGAGAGGTCTGCAAAACCTCCATTCGTGGGTTCGAATCCCACCCGCGCCTCCAAATTTTCCGTTTCGTCCCGTACGAACTGCAGAACCGTAACTCACCCTCGTATTACCACGATGTTGAACCTCGCCTTGTAAAATTTAAGCTCCCCAGCCAAACTTTCAACCATTGGTCGTCTGGAAAACGAAGGATATGAAGGATTACTCATGCGGTCGGCCAGCGTTGTTCATTGCTCTCTTCAGCTTGTTCCCTTCATATTCTCCAGCGCAGGAAGATCCAAGACCGCCTGTTGAGCAGAAATCGTCCGATCCGTCTGCAACTTCAACACCGGCAAAGTTCACCGATGTAACGGCGGCTCTGGGAATAAATTTTGAATATCTCGCGTCCCACACGTCCAAGAAATATCTAATCGAAACCATGGGCTCGGGCGTGGCTTTATTCGATTACGACAACGACGGCCGCCTCGATATTTTTGTAGTGAATGGCGCTCCGCTCAGCGACCCGACGCCCAAGGGAACTGTTCCCCAAAAATCTGGCCCCAAATATTGGAACCGCCTTTACC
>DATHGV010000008.1:0-7671 GCA_035490135.1 Candidatus Methylomirabilota bacterium | reverse complement strand
TCCAAAGTCCCGGCGAAGCGGCGGCCTTCTGGCTCAATCTCGGCAGCAAGGCTAAGGTAAACGAACTCTTCAGAGAGTGGAGGCCCGTGCACGCGAAGATTGGTTCCGAGCCCGAGGACAAACCTGTGGAAGCTCCGCGAGTTGGTGGTCGCCGGTCTTGATGTGGAGCGACGATGAGAACGGAATTGCTGCGGTTCAACGGCGCTGTCGAGCGGGATCCCACCATCGCTGCGTGGATGAAAGAGCATGCAGGTGAATTGGGAGCCATCGCGCATCAGTGGTTTGAGGTGATGCGAAAACGCGGGGACGAAGTCCGGGAACTTTTGCATGACGGCTGTCCGGTGGCATGCTTGGGAGATGCGCCCTTCGGCTATGTCAATGTATTCACTTCGCACGTAAACGTGGGGTTCTTTCACGGCGCAGCGCTGCCGGATCCGGCCCGCTTGTTGCAAGGCACCGGCAAGTTCATGCGCCATGTGAAGTTGAGACCGGGAACGGCCACGAACGCCGCAGCGCTAAGCAGGCTCATCGATGCGGCGTACTCCGATATAAAGGCGCGCGTCGAACACGGCTAGCTCAGAGAAACGTCTTGGGAGGGCGTCGCAGATGTGAGCCGCAAGATTAGTAACGACGACTTGAAGGAAGCCGCTGGCGTTTGCGGCAGATGCGGGCTAATGGCTATGGGAATTCAATCTTTTCGCCCATCTGTAAGCTATTGGTTTTGCCGATCAAGTCGGCTTGTAGGAAGCGATCTCCGCGTTCGGCATCAATCCTGGACGGATTACAGGGCACCCGGGAGTATCACTGCAAAGGGCCGGACAGCTCTGGGTGAATTGTCCGCTCCACGCCAGAGGAGAAATTCCAATTGATCCACTACCCGTAATTGCCATGCCTTCATTCGCCGGCAATAGTTGGTGTAGAATGACGCAGATTTTCGACGATTTATTGAGGGACTCTTAATGAAGAAAACCGCGCTTTCGCGTATTCGGCTGTTCTCGTTGCTGTCCGTTGCGTTGATTGCTGCTTGCTCTTTTGTTTTGGCGGCGGACGATAATTCTTCGTCCTTGCCGGCGCCGCCGGTGGCAAAAAAAGTTCCCAAGACCACGGAGGTCAACGGCCGCGAATTGGTGGATAACTATTTCTGGCTGCGCGATAAACAGAATCCCGAGGTTGCTGCCTACCTGCAAGCCGAAAACGCGTACACCGATGCGGTCATGAAACCCACCGAGGGATTGCAGAAGAAGTTATACGACGAAATGCTGAGCCGCATCAAAGAAAACGATGTGGAGGTGCCTTACAAAGAAGGCAACTACTTCTATTACACGCGCACCGAGGCCGGCAAACAATACTCCATCTATTGCCGCAAGAAAGGCACTCTCGACGCGCCGGAAGAATTGTTGCTGGATGTGAACGAGTTGGCCAAGGGGCAGAAATTCATGTCCGTGCGGGACTTCGCGGTCAGCGATGATGGCAATCTCCTGGCGTACAGCACCGACAACACCGGCTTTCGCCAATATGTCCTCGCGGTGAAGGATCTGCGCACCGGCAAACTGCTGCCCGATCACGCGGAGCGTGTCGGTTCGGTGGCATGGGCCAACGACAACAAAACGGTTTTCTACACCGTGGAAGATCCCACCACCAAACGCCAATTCCAGCTCTACCGCCACGCGGCTGGCACTGACGGCTCCGACAAACTGGTTTACGAAGAGAAGGACGAACGATTTAACGTTGAGGCGGGCAAGACTCGCAGCAAAGCATACATCTTTCTATTTTGTGCCAGCCACACCACCAGTGAAGCGCGCTACATTCCCGCGGACCAGCCCACGGCGGAATTCAAAGTGCTCGAGCCCCGCAAGCAAGACGTAGAATATTATCCCGACCACAACGGAAGTTTCTTCTACATCCGTGTGAACGACACGGGGAGAAATTTCCGCTTGGTGAAAGCACCGGTAAGCGATCCGCGCAGCGCCAACTGGCAGGAAGTGGTGCCGCATCGCGCCAATGTAATGCTGGACGACACCGACTTTTTCAAAAATTATTACGTGTTGAGCGAGCGCGAAAACGGGTTGCCGCAAATACAGGTGACTGATCTCGCGACCGGCAAATCGCGGCGTATCGAATTTCCGGAGCCAGCGTACTCGAGTTATCCGTATGCCAACCGCGAATACGACACCAGCAAATACCGCTATGGATACCAGTCGTTCATTACGCCGCGTTCGGTGTTCGAATACGACACGGCCACCGGCAAGTCCACGCTGCTGAAACAGAAAGAAGTGCCGGGCGGCTACGACCGCACAAAGTACCAAGTGGAACAGATTTATGCTCCCGCATCCGATGGCGTGAAAGTGCCCATCTCAGTGGTGCACTTGAAGAATGCAAAGTTAGATGGGACCGGGCCGATGTATCTGACCGCTTACGGCTCTTATGGCTACCCGTTGGACATCTCCTTCAATTCTGATCGTTTCAGCCTGATCGATCGCGGCGTGGTATACGCCGTCGCGCACATTCGCGGCGGCGGCGAAATGGGCAAAGCCTGGCACGACGACGGGCGCATGATGCACAAGAAAAATACCTTCACTGATTTCATTGCGTCCGCGGAATATCTGGTGAAGCAAGGCTACGGTTCAAAGGATCGCTTAGTCATCGAAGGGCGCAGTGCCGGAGGTTTGTTGATGGGTGCGGTGCTGAATATGCGCCCGGACCTGTTTCATGCCGCATTAGTCGGCGTGCCGTTCGTGGATGTAGTCAACACCATGCTGGACGAATCTCTTCCGCTGACGGTCGCGGAATTTGAAGAGTGGGGCAATCCCAAAGAGAAACCGGCGTTTGATTACATGATTTCTTATTCGCCATACGACAATATCGAGGCCAAGACCTATCCCAACATATTGGTGCGCACCTCCTTCAACGACAGCCAGGTGATGTACTGGGAGCCCGCCAAATATGTAGCCAAGATGCGCGCCATGCGCACCGACCACAATTCGCTGATCCTCAAAACCAACATGAATCCCGCAGGGCATGGCGGCGCCTCGGGTAGATATGATCGCCTGCACGAAGTGGCCTTTGACTATGCCTATTTCTTGACGCAGATGGGGATTCAAAACTAGGACAAGAACTTGCGCGACGTTTTTGCCGCTTTTACCTTGACGTAATTGGAAGCAACTTCACCTTTACTAACTTCATGGTATGGCGTTCAGGGCCGCGATCAGATAAATACGCACGCGATAGTCCCCACTAAGGCGGTGTGTATGATCGGTCGGGCGCGGCACAAGGGGGAGAAAGCCGTGGTGGGGCCACTATGGGCGGCCTGCGGTTGTTCTCTTTTATTCGTACTTAGCATCTCCGCGGCGAGTGACGCACAGCAGCCCGTGCCGCCGCGACAGCGAACCACGGTGCGTCAGGATCCGCCGCAACAGCCGGCGCCCACAGCACAGCAGCAGCCTCCGCCGGAACAGACTCCTCCTCAGCAGAATCCGCCACCAACGCAGACGCCGCCGCCACAGCAGCCCACGACGCCGCCGCAACAAGCTGCGCCAGCTACTCCTCCAGTACCCAAAACTGCGCCGGCGAAAGAGAAGCGTTTGACTGAGCGAGAACGCGCCTGGCTGGTCTTACAAGACGGCGTGAAAGATAACGGCGCGGAAAAGCGTGCCAAGGCGGTTAATGCTCTCGGCGTGCTTTCCGCGAATCGCGAAGCCGAAGGCATGGCCATCGAAGCGCTAGGCGATGATAAATACAACGTGCGCACTGCTGCGGCTACCGCACTCGGTCTCATGCACGCCGTGCATGCTATCCCGCAATTGGAAAAAGCGCTGGATGATGACGAGCCCGCTGTGGTTCTGGCGGCCGCGAATTCCTTGATGCTGATGAAAGACAGTCGCGCCTACGACGTCTATTACGATGTGCTCACCGGAAATGCGCGCCCTAATAAAGGGTTCATCAAGGAGCAGCTCAAACCGTTTCACGACCCCAAGCAGGTGGCCGCGCTCGGTTTCGAAGAAGGCATAGGCTTTGTCCCGTTCGCTGGAATTGGATATGAAGTGGTGAAGAGAGTACTCAAATCGGCCAGCGATTCTTCCCTGGTCCGCGCGGCCGCAGCCAAAAAACTGGCGCACGATCCGAATCCGGACAGCGCCGATGCGCTCGTCAATGCCACTGAAGATAAGAGTTGGATCGTTCGCGCCGCCGCACTCGACGCCATTGCACAACGCGGCGACAAGGCACTGCTCCCCAGAATAAGCGGCTCACTGAAAGACACGAGAGACGATGTTCGTTACGTGGCCGCGGCGTGCATAGTCCATCTAAGCGACCTGGGCGGTACGGCTCCGAAGCGCAAAGCCCGCAGCAAGGCCGCCACATAGCCGCGTGCGGGTTTTCATGAACCAGCTTGCTAGACCAAAATACTGTCTCAATTCACCTTCACGTAGCATCCTTGTTGCAGCACCTAAAAAGGTGCGTGACGAGGAGCCCGAATGTTGGATATTACTAAGGACATTCAATCACTCACTACTTTTCGCCGCCGTTCTGGCGACTTCCTGAAACAGCTCAGAAAGAGCAAGCGTCCCGTTGTACTTACGGTAAAGGGCAAGGCGGCGGCGGTGGTACAGGATGCCGAGGCCTATCAAAAATTGCTGGATATCGCAGCCCTCGCGGATGCTGACGAAGGCGTCCGTCAAGGCCTTGAAGACGTAAAAAAAGGAAGGGTTCGGCCTGTGCGGGAGTTTTTCAAAGAATTCGAAACCAAGTATGGCATACGTCGTTAAGATTGGTTTCCGCCCTGAACGCGATTTACAACTTCTCTTCGAACAAATCAATGCTGAATATTCGGACGCGGCTCTGAAGTGGTATCAGGATTGGTGGGACGCGATTCTAAGTTTGGAGACAAAGCCAAATCGAGGTTCGAGTTTTCAAAAAAGAGGCAGATTAAGACAGTTGCTGTACGGCCATAGGCCTCATATTTATCGCATCATATATCGCGTGCTGGAGAGACAGAAGCAGGTGGAAATACTTCACATTCGTCACGGCGCGAGACGCAGGCCCAAGATCAATGACTTGCATCTGTAAACAGCAATCCAGTCTCCGTTCCGACCCATAACTAATGGTTCGCCTATGTCCAAAAATAGATGTAAGATATTCCATATATGGAGTAAGGTTTGGGAGGGTGGAGAGGGGACAACTATTGGCGATCCTCAACCAGCTTCCCGCTGGTATCGGCTGGCAGCAACCGGCAGATCTTTCCAGCAAGGTTGTACAGAAGCGCCTGAGCCCCGCAGCGGTGAAGGCGTTTCTGAAACTGCGCGAGCTGTGGGATTTGCGCGATGAAGATGCCCGACAATTGTTAGGAGGCATCTCCAATGGCGCGTTTTACGAATTAAAGAAAAATGTGCGAGCGAAGCTCGACCAGGACCGGCTCACCCGAATTTCCGTTCTCACCGGCATCTTTAAAGCGCTGAACATTCTTTATAGCAAGAAACTCGCGGACCGCTGGATGCAGCTCCCCAATGAAAACCCCATGTTTGCTGGCGATACTCCGCTCTCCTACATAACCAAGGGCGGTTTGCCCGCCATGCTGCGCGTGCGCCAGCTTCTCGATTTTCGCCGTGGCGGCCGGTAGCACGCTTCCCCGCGTTTCCGATGTTCTTCGCGACGATACCCATCGCCTGATCCCCTGGCGTTATAGTGGCCCGGAGCAGAGTGTCCATGACGAGCGCGCTCACGGCGACAGCGTTCTCACGCGCCTCACCGATGATCTCGCCGACTTGAGCGCTTTATTCGAACTGGAGGGCGCCACCAACGATCGCCTGCTCGGGGAAGCTGGACTGCTTCCCGGAATCACTCTGCGAGAACTGGTCTTCGGCCTTTCTTGCTCGCATATTGTGAACGCGGCATTCACGCATCCTAATCCCGCGGGAAGCCGCTTCAACGGCTCAGAACGCGGCGCCTGGTACGCGGCCTTCTCGCGCACCACATCGGAGCTGGAGGTGGCTTATCACAGAAGCAAAGAACTGCAAGAGATCAACTGGCAAGAAAGCGAGCGGTTCACATATGTCGACTTCCTCGCCGATTTTCGCGGCCAATTTCACGACCTTCGTAACGACCCACGTTTTCGCAATTGTCTGGACCCCAATAGCTACAGAACATCGCAACACTTGGCCACCCGGCTCCTCGAACAAGGCTCCGCCGGCATCGTTTATCCCAGCGTGCGTCACAAGCCCGGAACATGCATCGCCTGTTTCAGGCCCGCCCTCGTGAACAATGTCCGCAAGGGCGCCACAATTTCCATCCAATTCGCAAACGCCTTTGCAGCCCCAGAAATCCGCGCCATCAAATAATCTTCTGCAAGCTTGGTGATTTTGGCGGCCGTAGAGCGTAGAGACATCCTTTTGACACAACGGTGACCCCAGTTTGACAAGACCTGGTGCGTCGATTCCTAAACTTCTAGCCTAACCATATGCAAATTTGTGCTTCCTGCTGATAAGGACGAAAAAAATATGGGTTTTGTTCGCTCGACTGGAAGAAGATTCGGTATTGCCGGCGAACTCCTGTTTTTCTTCATCGGTCACCGGCACTGGTGGATGCTGCCCTTGATTATTGCGGTACTGCTGGTGGGAGTAGTGATTATCCTGGCGCAAAGTTCGGCTCTCGCGCCCTTTCTGTACCCATTTTTCTAGGATTCTTGAGCGGCGGTGAGCGTGCATGAGCAAGAGCGCTTCAGACCAATTCAAATTCGTATGGCAATCATGGTTACGGGTGGCACATCGGATCGGGAATTTCCAAGCACGCGTGCTACTGACCATTGTCTATGCCGTTGTGCTGTTTCCTTTCGGCATCTGCCTACGCCTGTTCGCAGATCCTCTTCGCACCAGGGAACGCCCTACCAAGTGGCTGAGTCACGCGCGTCAAATCATCAACATGTCGTGGGCTCACAAGCAGTGATTTGATGCACATTCTGGGAGTGTCTTGCTACTACCATGATGCCGCAGCTGCTCTTCTTGAGGATGGCCGGCTAATAGCGGCGGCCGAAGAAGAGCGCTTTTCAAGACTGAAACATGATTCCGGCTTCCCTAAAAACGCAATTCGATACTGTCTGGACGCGGGCAAAATCCGCGGCGACGATCTCGACTACGTTGTGTTTTTTGAAAAACCCTTTCGCAAACTGGACCGTATTCTTGCCACTGTTCTCCAAACGTATCCGAGGTCTTGTAAAGTTTTTCGCGAGTCTATGATCGGCTGGGTGCTCGATAAGTTGTGGATCGCCAGCACTCTGCAGTCAGAGTTAGGCATCGACAGAAATAGGGTGCTCTTTTCGGAGCATCATCTCTCCCATGCGGCCAGCGCCTTTCTTTGCTCTCCCTTTGCGGAGGCTGCGATCCTCACAGTGGATGGTGTAGGCGAATGGGTCACCACTGCCTGCGGAGTAGGTCGAGACAATCAAATACGTCTCACCTCGCAAATGGAGTTCCCTCATTCCTTAGGCTTGCTGTACAGCACTTTCACCGCATTCCTGGGGTTCGAAGTGAACGAAGGGGAGTACAAAGTGATGGGCATGGCGCCTTATGGGACGCCGCGCTACGCCGAAAAAGTTTGGAAACTCGTCCACCAAAACGCCGACGGATCATTCGCACTCGATATGGACTATTTTTGTTTTCATCATTCTGCTGACCGCATGTT
>DATHGV010000007.1:0-2098 GCA_035490135.1 Candidatus Methylomirabilota bacterium | reverse complement strand
GGCCATCCTAATCAGCGACTTTATGCAATCATTCAATCGCAGTTTCAACGAAAGCTTTCATCGGGAATCGGCCAAGCACCCCGAAGCCAACAATCTTTGGCGGCACATCAAAATGGCGTCGCTGCAAGGTGACAAATTGGTTGTAACCACGCGACCGATGTAGCGGTTCGTAGCACAGCCATCTTGGCGGTGGGGCCAACGGGCATCTTGCCCGTTGATTTCCGTCGACTAGGACCGGGCAAGATGCCCGGTTGCCCCACGCTACGTTTCCCGCACTACTTCCCGCGGATCCTTATCCTGTCGTAGCCCGAGAAAAACCGGCTGCCGCAACTTTCCATCACGCGTCCATTCGGCGAACTTGACCTGGCAAACAAATTTTGGGGTTACCCAGGTGTATTTGCGCATTTCGCTGGGCGTGATCCCCTGTACCCATTCGCCATTTTGCTTGGAGGGCAGGTCGGCAAAAGGACAAGTGCTGCGTTCTTCCGCGCGCATTTTTTTGTGCAGAGTGCTGAGTAATTTCGTGTCGAAACCGGTCCCCACTTTGCCGGCGAAAAGCAATCCGTCCTTGTCATAATAACCGACCAGCAACGCGCCGAAATGTTTGCGCGCGCCTGCCGGCGGAGTGTAACCGCCGATGACAAATTCCTGCTCGTTCACGCATTTCAATTTGATCCAAGCCCCGCTGCGGCGGCCGGGTTCGTAAACGGAATCGCGTTGCTTGCCGAGAAGACCTTCCAGGCCGCGCCGTTTAATTTCCGGCAGCAGTGTTTCTGCTTCAGTCCCAAGCGCTCCCGAGAACCGAACGATGTCGCCCGAAGCCGGGACCAACCGCCTCAGCACTTCTTTCCGCAGAGTCAGCGGCACACCTATCAAACTGCGGCCATTCAACTCCAAGAGATCAAACACGTAAAAGGCCAGCGGCGCGCCTTTGCCATCAAGCTCGGCCCGCTGTAAAAGTTGAAACGACGAACGACCTTCTTCATCCATCGCGACGACTTCGCCGTCGACTACGCACTCATCGGCTTCAAAATCCGAGGCGGCGCGGGCGATTTCCGGGAAGCGATCGTTCAGCTTCTTTTCATTGCGTGAAACCAATTGCACCGCGCGCCCATCCTTCATCGCAAGAGCGCGGATGCCGTCGAACTTCAATTCGTAGATCCAATCGCCTGTTGTTGGCGGGTGCTCCACCAGCTTCGGCTTCATTGGCTCGACGAAGCGCGGTCGCGCCTTCGGCAAATCCCGTAGGGATAAATTTCCGGGCAGGTCGGATTGAGGAATTGCAGTGTGGCTGCTCTGGCCGCCACGTCTTGGTTTCGGCAAGCGACGCGCTTGCCCTACAATTTTATTTTCGTCTTTTTTTTTAAGCGATGCGTCCCTCGCCGCTTTTGCAATGCGCGCTTTGAACGAATCTTTTTTATCTACGCGATTGGATTGCCATTCCGCGTCTCGCGCCGAGGCGATTTGTTTCATCGTCCGGCCAGTTTTGACCGACTGATCGTCGAGCTTTTTTGAAATGGGTTTGATCCCCCCGGCAGTCTTCATCAAGAGCCATTGGTTTTTGCCGCCTTCTGCGCGGATGCGAATAAGGGCCCATTCGCCTTTGGCTTTTTCCCCATGTAAAATGACGTGAAGTTTACCTTTACGCACTGCCTCCACGGGATCGCCCGGCGGCGTTAGCTCATAGGTGCCACGGTCCCAGACCATCACGGTGCCACCGCCATATTGGCCTTCGGGAATAATGCCCTCGAAATCCGCGTAATCGATCGGATGATCTTCCACTTCAACCGCGAGATGTCTTTCCGCCTGTGCCCACGGCAATCCTTTGGGTACCGCCCACGATTTTAAAACGCCGTCCATTTCCAACCGGAAGTCGTAGTGCAAACGGCTGGCATCATGTTTTTGAATGATGAACCGATTAGCGCGCATTTTTCGCCCGCGCGCTTGGGCCGCACCAGCCGGCTCCGCCGTCTTCTTGAAATCGCGTTTGCGCTTGTACTCGACGAGCCCCATCACCGATCAATTTAACCGGGGATTACGCGGATGAAACGGTTTTTGATCCCATTCGCGGCGCAGGGGAATTATGCCGCGGCTTCAG
>DATHGV010000006.1:0-8100 GCA_035490135.1 Candidatus Methylomirabilota bacterium | reverse complement strand
ATAGCCAGGAACCGGCTCTGCCGTCTCCCACTCGACGATGTCGTGCGGGGAGTCGAGGCCGGTATCAATCCAGCGCCGCCATTGATTTTCGCCTGGGCTATCCACTTGCGGCAGTTCGAAATCGAGCGGCTGCCAATAGGCGTTGAAGATCACGTGAAAGAGCAATCTTTCCTCCCGGATTTCAACCGTAAATGCAATGCTATGCGAATTCTCGCCCCAGTCCGGCTGATTAAGTTTGATTCCGTGCCAGACCAAGTTCACTTCACGGAGTAGCTGGCACAAGCTCACGCGCTGGCGCTCGGGCTCCGGGTCTCGCAGAACACGTCGCGCATTGAGCAAGGTGACGAAGCGATGGACATCGGCATGCTTTGCCAGCAACGTCCAGTCGAACCAACTGGTTTCGTTATCCTGGCAATAGGCATTGTTATTCCCACGCTGTGTTCGCCGCACTTCATCACCCATGAGAAGCATGGGCATACCAACCGAAAGCATCGTTGCGGTCAGAAAATTCTTCACTTGCCGGTTTCTGAGCTTCTCCACACCGGGATCATCGGTGGGACCTTCAGCGCCGCAATTCCAGCTTCGGTTGTCGTTCGCTCCGTCACGGTTGTTTTCGCCGTTTGCTTCGTTGTGCTTGCGGTCGTAAGAGACAAGGTCATTCAACGTGAAGCCGTCATGACAGGTCACGAAATTGACACTCTGCTCTGCCTCGCGTTCTTCATGACCATAAATTGCCGGACTACCAAGCAAACGGTCAGCAAAGCGTCCGACAGAACCGTCTTCCCCACGAAAAAAACTGCGAACATCGTCTCGAAACCGCCCGTTCCACTCCTTCCAACTGTCTCCGATAAAACTGCCCACCTGGTAGAGCCCAGCCGCGTCCCAGGCCTCGGCGATGAGCTTTGTCCCTGCGAGCACCGGGTCCGATTCGATGTCCCACAATACAGGCGGATTCGGCATCAATTGTCCTGACTCATCCCGCCCGAGGATCGCCGCCAGATCGAATCGGAAGCCGTCGACATGCATCTCCTCGACCCAATAACGGAGACTGTCCACAATCATCCGGCGGACGATAGGATTGTTCGTATTGAGTGTGTTGCCGGTGCCGCTGTAATTCGCGTAGTAGGAGCGATCTTGTTCGAGAATGTAATAGGTGCTGTTGCACAAACCGCGAAAACTGAGGGTTGGCCCGTTCTGGTTGCCTTCGGCAGTGTGATTGAAGACAACATCGAGAATGACTTCGATACCCGCCCGATGGAGCGCCTTGACCATATCCCGAAAGTCGTCCAGCGGCCCGAGTGGATCCTGTCGCGAGCTGTAGGCTTGGTGCGGCGCAAAGAATGAAACTGGCGAATAGCCCCAGTAGTTTGCCCGCCTGGTCGGGGAATCTTCAGGGTCGAACTGGAACACCGGCATCAATTCGACTGCCGTCACTCCGAGTTCTTTCAGATAGGGAATTTTCTCGATCACGCCGGCAAACGTGCCGCGCTTGTCCTTCGCCACGCCGGAACTCGGATGTCGGGTTAAGCCGCGAACGTGCATTTCGTATACAATGGTTTGAGACGAGGGGCGCTTGAGAGGCGTGTCGCCTTCCCAATCGTAAGCATGCGGATCTACCACCACGCTCTTCATCGCCGTCGCGGCGTTGTCACCTTCCTTTCGGGCAGCCTCGCGACTGTAGTGCTCCGGAACTATTACGCGCCGTCCGTATGGGTCGAGAAGCACTTTGGCAGAATCGAAACGCATTCCACTCCGAGGATCGAATCGTCCATCAACTCGATAACCGTAGATCTGCCCTGCTTTCACGCCCGGCACGAACACATGCCAGTAGTGATAGGTGCGGCTGGATGCAGGATCGATCCGGATTACACGCGCTGGCCGGGCATCATCGATGCAATCAAACAGGAGCAGTTCGACCGCCGTTGCGTGCTTTGAATAGACGCTAAAATTTGTTCCTTCGGGAGAAAGAGTCGCTCCCAGAGGAGAACTTTCTCCTTCTTTGGTCTCCTGTATCACCGTCTGATGTTTGCTCGGGATTCTTTTCCAAATTAAAGGCCGTTCTTGGTCACATTCGAGATTCTAAACCCGACGCGTGCCCGAGTCGTTCGTAATCGGCGTTGACGGCTTTTGTCTGCGTCAGATGAAGCGCAGACCAGAGAAGCATCGAAGCGTGACTGTTCGAGAGCACAAAACGGTCGCGGTTAAGCCAAATGGGGTCCTCGGGATCGAAACGCGTGACCCGGTTCCAGATCGTGTAAATCAGCGGAGCGAGCGCCATTGGTGTACCAGGATGCCCAAATTTGGCCTGCTGTACCGCATCGATCGAGAGAGTGCGGATTGTGTTGAGTGATCTCGTCGTCGGGTCATGATCTTTTCCTCTCCGTTCTTGGCTATTGTTGCTCTCTCTCAAGCGAATCGACTTTCCCTAGGCGCCGCAGGTGTCGAGCAGCTTGACTGAACCGGGCTGCTAGAAAAGTCTGAACGAGATCCCAGGCCACCGCTGGGCCGACAGTTCTGCCGCCCATGCAAAGAATATTCATGTGATCGTCCTCGACACCTTGCCTTGCTGAATAATGGTCGTGAATTAACGCGGCCCGGATGCCTAGAATTTTATTTGCACACACCGACGCGCCGACGCCGCTCCCGCAAACGGCCACTCCACGCTCCACCTCCTGAGAAGCCACCGCTCGTGCAAGCGGAAGGACGTAGTCCGGATAGTCGTCGTCCTCACCAAGCTGATGTGCTCCGAAATCGACGACCTCGTGTCCGGCTCCCTGGAGCTGTTTGACCAGCTGTTCCTTTAAATCAAACCCGCCATGATCGGTGGCAATCCCAATGCGCATGTTTTCTCCTTGGGTAGATTGAAAACCAGCGTTCCAAAAATTCCGTCATTCCCTTCAGGTGTTCACCATCGGGTTCTCCCACCCTCCGGGCGGTAATACTTTCTGGTCGACCTCACTCGGTCCCCAGGTACCGGGTTCGTATTCGTAGACCGGAGTGCCGGCCTTCAGTACCGGATCAACGATGCGCCAGGCCTCTTCCACATAGTCTTCCCGAGCAAACAACGTAGCGTCTCCCGTCATCGCGTCGCCGAGCACACGTTCGTATGCATCCGTCTCCTCTGCGCCAGGATAGCGACTCGCGAGCAATTCCACTTGTTCGCCGATCATCTTCTCCTGCTGATCCATCACCGTCACACCAAAGGCAGCCGTGACGTTAGGACTGACCCGGAATCGGAAGTAGTTGCGGGCACGAGAGCAGGTCGGAAAGACGATGGGTGGCTCGCGCAAGCGCACGACAATCTCAGTGCACGTTACCGGCAACGACTTCCCGGCTCGGATATAGAACGGGACGCCTTGCCAGCGCCAGGAATCCACGTTCAACTGCAAAGCGGCGAAGGTTTCGACTTTCGAATCCGGCGCCACACCGTTTTCCTTGTGGTAGCCACGAAATTGGCCGCGAACAAGATTCTTTGCCTCCAGAGGCTGAATAGCTTTCAGGACCTTAACCTTTTCATCGCGGATGGTTTCACTATCGGTTCTCACTGGTGGCTCCATCGCCAGGTTCGCCAAGATCTGAAACAGGTGATTTTGAACCACGTCCCGAACCGTGCCGGTTTGATCGTAGAACGCGCCACGGCCTTGAACTCCGAAATCTTCCGCCATGGTTATCTGTACGCTCTCGACCTGATTACGGTTCCAGAACGACTCCAAAATTGCATTCTCGAAGCGTAGGAAGACCATGTTTCGCACTGCCCGTTTCCCCAAATAATGATCGATACGGAAGACATGCTCCTCATCGAAAGTGCCGAGCAAAATCTGATTGAGTTTTTGTGCCGAGAGGAGGTCGTGACCGAAGGGTTTTTCAACGATAACACGAGCACCAGCGGTACACCGTGCCTTGGCTAGCTGTTCTACGACCAACCCGAACAGCGCAGGCGGGATCGCGAGATAGTGCGCCGGATTTTGCGCCGGACCAAGCTCATTGCGCAGGGACTGAAACGTTGTCGGATCCTTGTAGTCGCCGTCAACATAATGCAGCAAGGCGCACAGCTTGTCGAAGGCCGCCGGATCGAGTCCTCCCCCGTGTTTCTCGACGCTGTCTCGTGCCCGTGCTCGGAGCTGATCGACATTCCAACCTGCCTTGGCTACTCCGATAACCGGCACATCGAGGTTGCCCCGTTTGATCATCGCATGCAGCGACGGGAATATTTTCTTGTGGGCGAGATCGCCGGTGGCACCGAAAAAGACCAGCGCATCCGAATGGGGAACGCTCATCCAGTGCTCCTCATTTGGTGGATTTTTCCAAGTGGCCCCCGAAACCAAAGCGCATCGCCGAAAGCAGTCTGTCCTGATAATCCGCCTCACCGCGTGAGGCGAACCTTTCATAGAGCGCCGTCGTCAAGACCGGCACCGGCACCCCTTCATCAATCGCCGCCTTGATCGTCCAGCGGCCCTCGCCGGAATCGGAAACCCGACCGGCAAACTTCGTCAATTGCGGGTCCGCAATCAGCGCGCTCGCAGTGAGGTCCAACAGCCACGAGGCGATGACGCTGCCGCGGCGCCACACCTCGGCTACGTCGGCCAGGTTGAGGTTATATTGATAATGCTCCGGGTCCCGCAACGGGGTCGTCTCGGCGTCGGCTTGGCCTTGCTCTCTCCCGACGTTGGCGGATTTCAATACTCCCAACCCTTCGGCGTAGGCGGCCATGATGCCGTATTCGATGCCGTTGTGAACCATCTTAACGAAGTGCCCGGCGCCGTTGGGGCCGCAATGCAGGTAGCCTTGTTCGGCGGTGTCGACCAGTTTCTCCCGCCCCGGCGTGCGCGGAATGTCGCCGACGCCGGGCGCCAGCGTGGCAAAGACAGGGTCCAAGTGTTGCACCACATCCGATTCGCCGCCGATCATCATGCAGTAGCCGCGTTCCAAACCCCAGATACCCCCGCTGGTTCCAACATCGACGTAATGAATTCCTTTGGGCTGCAGTTCCTTGGCGCGGCGGATGTCGTCCACGTAGTAGGAATTGCCGCCATCAATCAGAACGTCGCCAGCTTCCAGCAGGGGCGACAAATCGGCAATGAACTGGTCAACGACAGCGGCTGGAACCATAAGCCAGACTGCGCGAGGTTTGTCGAGTTTCCTTACCAAATCGGCCAGGGAAGTGGCGCCTATCGCCTTTTCTTTGACCAATTCTTTCACAGGCTCCGGCGAACGGTTAAAAACTACGCATTGCTGTCCGCCTCTAATGAGCCGGCGCGCCATGTTTGCGCCCATCCGGCCCAGACCTATCATTCCCAGTTGCATGGTTCTTTTGTTATTCATAGTCGAGTCCTTCTATTCTGCCTTGATCGTAGATGCCTTAAAGATACTCTGAATGGATTTATCCAGCATGGCGTCGAACTCAGCATTGGATTGCTGGGCCGAAAGCCCTTCCGCAAGCGCGCGCGAAAAGCTCGCGACAACGCCGTGATTTCGGCGCAGACGGTTGTTGGCTTCTTCCCGTGAATAGCCGCCCGACAACGCTACTACCCTCACGACTTTTGGATGTTTGACGAAATCAGCATAGAAGTTGTCTTGCTCAGGTAGCGTGAGCTTCAGCATAACTAACTGGTCCGCTGGAAGCTGGTTAAGTTTCTCCAGAATGGCCGTCTTAAGCAAGCCTTCGGCCCTGGCCTTTTCAGGGCAGTGAATGTCAATTTCCGGCTCGACGATCGGCACCAGTTCGGCAGCAATGATCTGCGCAGCTAGGTCGAATTGCTGGTTCACGACGTCCTTGATGCCTGCTGCGTTGGCTTGTTTGATGACCGAGCGCATCTTGGTCCCAAAGATTCGTTTAGAGTTAGCCTTCTCGAGTAGGGCGCCTAGCGCCGGAATCGGCTTCATCACCTGGACCCCGTCCTTCTCAGCCCCAAGACCCTTGTCCACTTTTAGAAACGGCACCACACGTTTTACGTTCCAAAGATAGTCAGCCGTGGGTTGTCCATCGATTTCTCTGTCCATGGTGTTCTCAAATAAGATGGCGCCAATGATTCGCTCCCCAGTGAAACTGGGGCCGGTAATCATACGGCTGCGCATTTGGTGCACGATCGCAAACATCTCGTCCTCATTCGACCATGCGCCTTCTTTGATTCCATAAAGAGCCAGCGCCTTTGGCGTGCTGCCACCACTTTGATCCAGCGCCGCGATGAAGCCGGGATCTGACTTCATCTTCTGCAGTTGTTGTTCGTTCAAGCCGATCGATTTCATAACGTCTCCTTAAATTTTCGATATTGGTGAATCAGGTTATTGGTTGAGCTATCATGGTTAAGCGCAGGTTTCTCCTTGCTCTCTAGTTCCGTGATAATCCGCTGGGCTAATTGCTTGCCTAGCTCGACACCCCACTGGTCGAACGAGTCGATGTTCCAGATCGTCCCCTGTGTAAATACACTGTGCTCGTAGAGGGCGACTAGTTTGCCGAGAGTTTCGGGAGTGAGTCGCTCGGCTAGAATCGTGTTCGATGGGCGGTTACCTTCGAAGACCCGGTGCGGCGCAAGCCAGTCCGGTGTGCCTTCGGCCTTGACTTGTTCCTCCGTCTTGCCGAAGGCCAGCGCCTCGGCCTGCGCAAACACGTTTGCCAAGAGAATGTCGTGGTGACGACCGACTGGATTAAGCGTCTGGTAGAACCCTATGAAGTCACAGGGAATCAGTCGTGTCCCCTGATGGATCAATTGATAAAACGAATGCTGCCCATTGGTTCCCGGCTCACCCCAGTAAACAGGGCCGGTGTCGCAGGAGACTTTGCTTCCATCAAGTGTGACATGTTTTCCATTACTCTCCATTGTCAGCTGTTGGAGATAAGCCGGGAATCGCTTCAGGTATTGCTCGTAGGGAAGAACGGCTACGGTCGCTGCGCCAAAGAAGTCGTTGTACCAAATACTCAATAGCCCCATGAGAACCGGGAGGTTGCGGTCAAAGGGCGTTGTGCGGAAGTGCTCGTCCATCTGGTGAAAGCCATCCAGCATAGCACGAAAGTTATCTGGCCCGATCGCAATCATTGTTGAAAGGCCGATCGCCGAGTCCATCGAATAGCGCCCGCCCACCCAATCCCAGAACTCGAACATATTGGCCGTATCGATCCCAAACTTCGCTACTTCCGAAGCATTGGTCGACACCGCAACAAAATGCCTGGCGACTGCCTTTTCATCACCGTCAAGACCTGCAAGAGACCATTCACGGGCGGTGCGCGCATTTGTCATTGTCTCGAGGGTCGTGAAAGTTTTTGAAGAGATGATGAAAAGTGTTTCTGCTGGCTCGAGGCCGTGAACGACCTCAGCGAAGTCAGTACCATCTACGTTGGAAACAAAGCGAAACGTCATCGCTCGTTCGCTATAATACTTCAACGCTTCATAGGCCATGACCGGCCCGAGATCAGAACCACCGATACCAACGTTGATGACGTTGCGAATGCCTTTGCCAGTGTGGCCTTTCCATATGCCGCTCCGCACGCGATTGGAGAAGTCTGCCATCTTGTCGAGAACGGCATGGACTTGTGGCACAACGTTCTCGCCATCGACGACGATCGATGCCCCTCTCGGTGCGCGCAGCGCCACGTGTAGCACTGCGCGGTTTTCCGTGATGTTGATCTTGTCACCCTGAAACATGGCCTCGATCCGCTCACGCAGTCCCGACTCGTCTGCGAGCTGCACGAGGAGCTTCAAAGTCTCGTCCGTGATGCGATTCTTCGAGTAATCCAAAAATAAACCCACCGCGTCGACGGTCATGCGCTGACCGCGTGTGGGATCATCGGCAAAAAGTTTCCGCAGATGCAGCTGTCGGATATTCTGATAATGAGCGACCAGAGTATTCCATGCGCGACGCTCGGTGACTGGTTTTGTTGTTGGGTTCATCCTTAAGCTTCCTTTCACTTCTTTTAGTCGTGCTTTGCCCTACTTTTACTGTCCTTCATAGCTTCCAGTGCCTGGCTTTTCTCTCATACATCGACCTCGGAAAAAACATGGGCTTCATAGCGGAGTCTCCACCATTTCGATCGCTGGCTTTGGAACCATGGGCAGCCGGTTCGAACTGCTTGTCAGGTCCTGCAGCAAGTGAAAATCAGCAACC
>DATHGV010000005.1:0-3070 GCA_035490135.1 Candidatus Methylomirabilota bacterium | reverse complement strand
CCGGACAAAACTTAGCGATGCCTCGCCTGCTCGCGCTCTATGAAGAAACAAATTGCTACAAACCCCGCCTATAGAATGGTGGTTGCTGCGTTAGACGACTGCGAAAAGCGTTACGACGGTTTAATCAAACGGACTGGCGCCACCAACGATTTACGCTTGGCGTCCACAGTTGCAATATTGAAGGGTGAAGTAGAACAGCGTAGACGCTTGGAGGTCGAGTTGCTAACGGCAGTGGAAAGCGAACGTCAGCGGATCGGGCAAGATTTGCACGATGATCTTTGCCAGCGCCTCGGCGCGATTGCACTGCTAAGTGGTTCTCTGGCGAAGGAAGTAAGCGTGTTAGACAAGAAATTAGGCGAAAAAGTGGGAGAAATACCATCGCTAATAACCGAGACTATCGAAAGCTGCCGCAATCTTGCGAGGGGGCTGCATCCTATAACGCTTGCGTCAGCCGGTTTGCCTGCAGCCCTAGAAGAACTTGCAACCAGAATACCAGCCGACGTGAAATTTCATTGGCCTCATTCGGAGAGGATCGACTTTGAGCCGATGCTTGCTCTTCACCTGTATCGGATAGCGGAAGAGGCGGTCACAAACGCGGTGAAACATGCAGGAGCCAATAGCATCACGATCAAGCTAGCAATCCTCGCCGGGCGGCCCATTCTGGAAATAGCAGATGATGGCAAGGGAATCGGTGAGAAGCTGAAAGCCGAGGGAATGGGACTGAGGAACATGCGATATAGAGCAAGCGTCATTGGGGGAGAACTTACAGTCGAGGCACGCAGGGGCGGAGGAACTTGTGTTCGTTGTACTTTGCCCTCTTCGCAAATCAGTTCTGCGTCCCTAAAGCCAACGACGGATTGGAGTGCGAAATAAGAGCAAAAAAAGGGAAGGATCAATGCCAACCAAACAATCACGAAAGACGAGTAAACGCACTGTCATACAGCCACGCAGAGGCGATCGACGCTACGTCAGACGTAACAAAGCAGGTCAATTCAAGAAAGAGGTCAACGTAGGAAGGTCACTCGCTGCCGACCGTAGGCGAAAAGCCAAAACGAAAGCCGCGAAGGGTCAAGGTGATCGTGGTGACACCAAACGCCGCGGGAGTGTCGTCAAACGCATTGTCCGAAAGTTGACCGGGAGTTAAGCATCGAAGCCGTTCCTGGGTTTTCGATTAGGGCGAATCTAACGACGAGGGAAATCGCGATGGCTAGACACGGTTCATCTTTCGCCAATTCGTTTGGTCTGCTTAAACAAACATTTTCGGAGTGGCTTGAGGACAAAGCGCCGCAACTAGGCGCTGCTCTCGCTTACTACACTGTCTTCTCACTCGCGCCGCTCGTCCTCGTCTTGCTCGCGATAGTCGGCCTGATCTTTCGCAACGATCCGGGCGGTGCGTGGAACAAAATCACCGAGCAGATGAGCTATTTTCTCGATAAGAGCGCAGTCGAGGTCGTGCAAAACATCGCGCAAAAAGCGGCCCAGCCGAATAAGAGCTTGCTGGCCACGATTATCGGGATTCTTCTCGCCCTTTTCGGTGCGAGCGGTGTCTTTGGGCAGTTACAGGATGCGCTGAACACGATTTGGGGCGTAAAGGTAAAGCCGGGCGGTGGCGTCTGGGGATTCCTTCGGTCACGCTTCCTCTCTTTCGCGATGGTGGGAGGTGTTTGTTTCCTGCTCTTGGTTTCCCTCACATTGGAAAGTGTGCTCAAAGGCTTCAGCCATTATGTGCAGGCGGTGTTGCCCGGTGGAATCGTGATCGCCCTGGCGGTTTATTGGATTTTTGATCTCGCGGTCGTGATTTTGTTGTTCGCGATTATTTTTAAGTTTCTGCCCGACGCAAAAATTCAGTGGCGAGACGTGTGGATCGGCGCCGCAATGACGGCGATATTCTTTGCCTTCGGCAAGTGGGCGCTCGGTCTTTATCTGGGAAGCGGGAGCGCTGCGTCCGCTTATGGAGCGGCCAGCTCTTTGATCACACTTCTACTATGGGTTTACTACTCGTCGCAGATACTGCTTTTCGGCGCTGAGTTTACGCAGGTATATGCCTGCCGATCTGGGCGGGGCGTTGCGCCGGACGAATATGCGACGCGGATTTGAGCCTACGGGGAATGGCGGCCTTTTGCCCACCTGGGCGGATAGGCTGAGCAGGCGGCCGCCGCTACACCGAATTGCGGAAAGACGATCGGGTTCGCGAAAGAAAACGCGCCTCCTGTTCCGTTGCCACGGAAACGAAGAGGCGCATCAAGTGGACTAGATTAACCCTTAATCTTCGTCCAGCACCACTCGGTCGACCATCATGTCGTCGCCCTCACCGAGGTAGTGCACATGTACTGGAACACCAACTCTCACCCGAGTACGCACAGTATCCTCATCAAGCTCTTTGCCGCTTTTGGTTATGTAAACGACCTTTTTCCCAAAACGGTAGTGCCGCGGACCGGCTGTTTCTTTGAGCACAATGCCGCTGCCGGGCGTGTACTCGGTAATTGTGCCGTCGCCCTCCGTGGTGGTGGTCGTGGTAGTGGTTTGCGACACTTGGGCCCACGCGAACGGTGCGGCCAACCCAAATGCGATGCATAGTATAACTCTTTTCATCTTTCTCTTTCTTATTGTAGTTATTGTTATTCAAGTTCGCTTCCCATCGGCCCGGTGGACGTAGGTCCAACGCAGTAAGCTCAGTACCAGCGAGATCTGGGAGGGCCATCTAGCCTCCGGGGCAGCTGCAGGGTGAGTTCTCGGTTAACCGGGGGGAAAACGGAGCGCGGATTAGGCTTGCCCGAGTGCGCAGGCAAAAGTACACGTCATGACATGGGCCTAATCATTCTTATCGTGGTCATTCTCTTGTTAGTGGGAGCGTTCCCGACGGGCGGGTATGGATATGGCTACCGGTCGCACGGCATCCTGGGCACAGTTCTCATCATCATATTGATCCTGTATTTGCTCGGTCGCTTGTAGAGCGCCTCCGCTTCTCACGCCGCCGAAAGCTACTTATGGATAGGCGGCGACGTGGCTGCTGTATTGGCAGAATGCATGTCACTACCGTCCCGCGCTTCGGCGCGCTCGCGATCTTGAG
>DATHGV010000004.1:0-3555 GCA_035490135.1 Candidatus Methylomirabilota bacterium | reverse complement strand
ATCACATCACGCATGGGACGAATCGGACGTAGTTGGGAACTGATCGAAAAAAGCGTTTCGATCTTAGCCCGCAACAAATCGCTTATGTTCTTGCCGGTGGCCTCCGCAATCGCTTCCATGGCCATTTCCGTCGCGATGCTGAGCGGCGGCGCTTTACTCTTCCGCCCGGAAATACAATTCTATTTGTCCGCCGGGCCGGGGTATCAGCGGATGACGCAGCCCATGTGGATTTTTCTGTTCGTGTTTTATCTCGTGAACTATTTTATCGTTATTTACTTCAATGTGGCCCTCGTGACCATCGCCTCGAGAATGCTTGCTGGCGGCACGGCTACACTCAGCGATGGCCTGCAAGCCGCCTGGGAGCGCAAAGGGCGGATTTTTCAGTGGGCCCTCCTTGCAGCGACTGTCGGTGTTTTCTTGCACGCGCTAGAGGAACGCCTCGGCTTTTTTGGTCGCCTCGCCGTGAGACTTTTCGGTGCAGCCTGGTCGCTTGCAAGTTATTTTGTGGTTCCCATTCTCGCCGCTGAGGACGTTGGGCCGGTGGAAGCGTTGTATGATTCCGCGTCGCTCATCAGCGAAACCTGGGGCGAAGAAGTGGCCGGCAGCTTCAGCTTCGGCCTCATCTTCATTTTAGTCGCGCTTCCCGGCTTGGCCATTCCCATAGTGCTAGGTCGGGGATTTGGCGCTCCAGGACAAATCGCGGGAATAGTGCTGATGGTAATTTATTGGGTGTTTCTCTCGATCGTCAGTTCCACAGTGCAAGGAATTTTCAACGCTGCCCTATTCCGCTACGCAAAAACCGGCGAAACTTCGGCCGGTTTTTCCTCGAGCGACTTTAGGACCGCCTGGCAGCCAAAGAACTAAGCAACATCAACAGATCCAGTCACAAGACGTACCCGGAGACAATCGAGGCCATCAAATCGGTATTTCCGGTCATGCGACTTAGTAGACGTGAGAATACGTGTTCATAAATCAGTCCGACCGCGTGGGTGCACGACGGTTTTGAAGCGACAGGCGGTTACGCTTAAGCGCTCGAGCGAGCTAGGAGGGCCCGAGCGCCGGAAGTGCGGCGCAAGTTACGGAGGTAACCGGTATTAGAACCGAGTTGATTTCCGGTTACGCGACGCACTAGTCAGTGAAAGTACTGCTCGGTCTCCCGGGTATAGTTGTGACTAACTGTGCTTGCTATCGTCGAACACGTTTGCAGCATCAAAGACAAATTCGCGAGGGCTTGGCAAAACCGCATACCAGTTCTGGGGGCCGCAGCCTACCAGTAGCCTAGATCCGATACTGCGGGTCGTTGAAGCCGATCCCGTGTTTCTCATTCATTTGAGGGAGGAAATCGGATGGAAAGCTCAGCCGCAGGACAGCAACCTATTGCCGGAGGTTCTATGGCTACTGCAGAACAAACCTATTTGCGGAGCGAGCTGGAATTACGCCGCGACCGCCTGCAAGAGGCGTTGCATTCGCCAGCCGCCGATGCTTCTCTTTCTGAATTGTTAAAGGCTGTGGACACTGCTCTGAGCCGTCTCGACCAGGGAACATTCGGGCTCTGCGAGACGTGCCACAGCACTATTGAAGCGGAACGCTTGCTGGCCGATCCGTTGGTGCGGTTCTGTCTGGACCATCTTACCAGCGCCGAACAGCGTGCCTTGGAGAGTGATCTTTCCCTGGCCGCTCGCATCCAGCGCGTTCTCTTGCCGAAACCGGGCCTAGCACCAGTTGGATGGGAGGTGTGCTACCACTATCAGCCCGCCAGCATGGTGAGCGGCGACTATTGCGACCTTTTCGAAATAGATGACGGTCTGCTCTTTATGCTGGGGGATGTTTCCGGCAAGGGTGTTGCCGCGTCAATGGTCATGAGCCATCTGCATGCGACATTTCGCACCCTCGCCGAAGCCTGTCTCCCGCTCGATCGCATGGTCCAAGCTGCTAATCGTATTTTCTGCGAGAGCACTCTCGCGGGGCAATTTGCTACGATCGTCGTGGGGCGAGCCACTCGCGATGGTTCGGTGGGGTTTATCAGCGCTGGGCACCTGCCCGTGCTTCACCTCCATTGCGACGGCGCAACTCCAAAGGATTCCACGGGAGTACCTCTGGGAATGTTCTGTGACGCACACTTCCCAGTCCATCAGGTAAAACTGGCCGACGGTGACACCTTGCTCCTGTATACCGACGGTTTGACGGAAGCACGGAATCGCGCAGGTGCGGAGTACGGTCTCCATCGAATCCGTGCACTGGCGGCACGGCATGTACGGATGAAGCCTGCCGGGCTGATTTCAGAATGTATTGGGGATCTGCTGAGCTTCGGGGAGGGTTCGAAGCAAACCGACGATTTGACGCTTCTTGCCGTTCGGCGTGCGGATAAGAGCCCGCCGCCAGCTTGAAGTTGGGAAGCTAGCCGGAATTTCCTTTTTACCCTTCTGCAAAACCAGGCACGAAATCGTTCCGACACCCAGTATTTCGGACAAATCTTGATGGAAGTTCTAAGGGAAGGGACCGCGAAATACTCCATTTTCATGTTTTCCGCGGGTAAGCCCTAATCCGCCACTAAAATACCGCAGATTTAGTGCTACGCCCGCAGCTAGGCGGTGTACAACCCGGCGTGGCGACAGATTTCGAAGATCGAATAAGCATCGAAACACGAAAACCCGCAGCGGATCAAAGACCGTAGTCATCACGTAAGGTTCAATTTTCAAATTAACGTCAGAGCATCACCAACGCTTAGATGTTTGCCAGATTCGGTGGAAGCAACGCGGGTGTTGGTGGCGAGGCAATAAAAATGCTCGAAACGCTCGGCGTGCGACCAAGATGGCAGGTTCGCGTGGCGCAATTCGGCAAAACGTTTTTGGAAGCCTAAGGTATCGGCGCCGGTGTGCGGATTGCGGGCCGGAATTGGGCAACGGATGCAGGGATAACTGCCTTCAAAAGTGACTTCGCCGATGCGAAACCTAACCACACTGCGAATTTCAGGCCCAAAAAGTTGATCTTCCCAAAAAGCTGGGACGCCAACGATCTCGAGTGTTGCCCGGAAGCGCAAGCGGGCTTCGGCAATGGTCATTCTGGGGAACCAGCCGCAGACCGCATCGAGCGAAGCAGTCGAGATAATGGTTGGTCCGTTGGCGATCAAATCATCGGGTATGCCGTTGGCGTCGTGACGAACCATTACGGATTGCCCGAGGTATTCGCTGAACCATGCGGCGGCGGTTTCGGTATCGGTAGGGAATACAAAAGTAGCTGGGGCGAGACTGTGCCGATTTTCGAAGACTGATAGCGTGACGTTCGCGAAATTTGGCCCGTAGGCAGCGCGGACCAGGTGCAGTGCGGGCACACGTGTGGCGTTGACCAGGCGACCGTCAAGGGTATAGATGGCCCAGGCGCGATCGAATTGAAGGCTGCCAGCGGAGCCGATAGTGGCTGTTTGGATCTCGACGGGATCTAAGGATTTGATGGGATGGACCTGGATGCGGGCGAGGTTTGGGCCCATGGCGGCCGGATGGTTCGAGTTCACACGATGATTTTAGCAGAGTGACTGCGCTGATTTAGAAGACCTAT
>DATHGV010000003.1:0-3072 GCA_035490135.1 Candidatus Methylomirabilota bacterium | reverse complement strand
CGCGAATAGCGGCCCCGCCAAACGAATCCATCAATGAGTTGTAAAACTTCCCGGCAGGCTAAGCGATTTCGCTGATCTTTTTATCCAGGTGGGCGAGGGCGGCTTCCAGGGATTTGCGGTGTTGCGGGTGGGTAGCGGATTCGAGGTCATTAACGATTCTGATCCGGGAGAGCTGCAAATCTTTACGTTCCTGATCGCGTCTCAACTGCTCGGCCGTTTTGGCCGCCGAAGTCGATTTCTCTTGCTTGGCTTCCAGAAGCTCGACCTGTGACTCTACGTCCTTGCTTTCCCATCCTCTAGCCATAACGATATTTTGACATAATTCGTGCGCTCTGTGGATATTTTCCGCAGGAAAGTGTCAGGCGCTGGCCGCGCGTCGTTGCGGCAAAACAGGTACCGAAGGATGCATCACGCTTTGCACTGTGCTCTCGGCGGCACGCGCAAGATTCTCGGCAAATACGCCGGAATAGGAAAAGAGCACGCTGCGGTCCGCCCAGCGCAGCCGCAAGATCCATCTCCCATCCAGTTCTTCCGCCCGCGCGAAGATCAATTCGGGCACGGGAATCACCAACAAGGGGTGAAAATCAGCTTCCAAGGCCCACAGCTTTTGTGAACCCACAAAAAGCTGCACTGGAACCGCGAAGCTTCCTGACTGAAATGTACCGCCGTCGACCACCATTAAAGCCCCCAGTTCCCGGGCCTTGTCGTCGATTCCTGACGTGGCTTTGGGAGGGGGCAACAAAATTGCCACAATAAACATGACTAGCCCTGCAACCGCCAAAAAATAACTGCCGAAAAATCCGATCGGCAAGATCACCAGAGCGGCGCCGAATACCCCCAACACCAGGCGAAAAATGACCCAGGAGCGCTCATCACGCCGAAGACGCAAAACCTTGGGAATCAGTAGAATTACAGCGAAACCGGCCCCAATTAAGGTCTTGCGTAATTTGGCGCCTAAGCCATCGGTTAGAGCGGTTTCAGTGGTGGTCGCGGTACTCATGGACGTCGCCCCGGACGCGTTTCGATGATGCTACCTGCCCTTAAGGGCAGGTCCAAGATAATACGCGATTTCGCCGTTTCTGTGTAGATGATGAATTAGGCGGTAGTGGGTCAGTTTGAAATTTCGCTTTCGCCGGATCTTTAGTTGGCCGTGTACAGATAAAGTCCAAGAAATAAAAGGCCAAGCAGGTAATACACGGCAACATTCTGCCAAAACGTTTTGGGATCCTTGTCGCGGTTAACTATCCCTTGATACTTCACTAAGCATCTTCCGGTGAGCGTGAAGATTAGCGCCATAGCCATTAGAACGGTCCCAAGAATCAGGGCCATATGGTGCCGTGCCATTAGGTATCGATACCAGTATGAATCGTGATCCATGTCAGCCATGCCCTCAGAAATCAAACTGACCGACTACCAATTAGGCCAAAAAGTAGCAGCTCTTTATTGTGAAATGCCGCCGGGTGCCGACTTCAGCTTGGGGTCGTCGCCCTTCATGGCCGCTTCGGAAAGCAGAAGGCGCCCAGGCTTAGCACCAGTGGCTTTGCCGTCGTCCCAAACGAGCGTACCGTTTACGAAAACTTTCTCGATTCCAGCCGAAAGCTCAAATGGCTTCGCGAAAGTAGCGTGGTCGATCACCGTATCGGGATTAAAAAGCACCAGGTCAGCAAACGCGCCTTCGTGCAGTGTGCCACGCTCTTTCCAGCCCAGGCGTTGCGCCGGCAAACCGGTCATTTTATGAATGGCCTCCGGCAGAGTAATCCAATGTTTTTCTCGAACATACACGCCGAGCACTCGAGGAAATGTCCCTGCGCCGCGCGGATGCTGCGAACCAATCCCGCCGTCGCTCGCAACCATCACCCAGGGCTGCTGATAAAAAGCCTGAATGTCCCGCTCCATCATGGATTTAGCGACGATGTTGGCCTCAGTGTTGGCAGCGTCACCCTCGCGAATAATCTGAATGTACATTTCCGTCGGCGAAATTTTGCGCGCACTCGCCAGCTCCGCGATGTTGTGTCCAACATATTCAGGATGCGCAGCGAATTCCGTAACCGTCACTGTGTCCGGGCCCCCCGCATCGGTCAGCGCCTTTTCGACGCTCTTCGGATTTGTATATTGCTTGTCGGGCATAAGCACTTTGATATTGGAATGCCACGCGTCATACGGATAACAGTCAGCCAGGAAATCCAGCCCCCGTTTGCGTGCCGCTTCGATCACGTTAATGTACTCAGGTGCTTTTCCCCACACCGCCACGGTACTCACCTTGATATGTGAATGCTCGATAGGCAAATGCGCGCTCTGTCCGATTGCAATTTCTTCCTCCAACGCGGAAAAGCTTTTGTTGCCTTCATCACGGACGTGCGTCTCGTAAAAGCCGCCATGTTTGGCCGCCACTTCGGCCAGCGCCACAATTTCCGCAGTGGAGCTATAGCTGGCCACATCGTACTCGAGCCCCGTGGACACGCCCAGTGCCCCTTCATTCATGGCGTCTTCGGCCATGGCGACCATTTTTTGAATTTCCTCGGCGCTCGCTTCGCGCTGAAAATCCTTCCCCATTACCTGGGACCGCACTGTGGAATGCCCAAAAAGTGTGGCGACATTCAGCGCTGCCGGCGCTTTTCGCCGGGTGTCCATCCATGCGCCAATCGGCCACGGCGAAAAACCGTCAGGACCGAGAATCACCGTGGTAATGCCCTGCGAAATTTGCGTCTCGGCCAGCGGATCCTTGTCCAGCCCTTGCTCCGAATGGTTATGAATATCGATAAATCCAGGCGCCAGAACCAGCCCTTGCGCGTCAACAACTTGTTCTCCGCGCGCCGGCTTGAATACCCCAACCTTGGTGACGCGATCGCCGGCGATGCGCACGCTGGCTTTTTTCAGCGGCCCGTCACTGCCATCGGACACCTGCGCATTGACGATCACAGTTGAGGCAGCTTGTTCCTGTTTCTCTTGCGCCGGGATCAGGCCCGATGTAAACGCAGCCGCAAGCATCAACAGCACGCCAAGTTTGGAAACAAATAATTTCATGCTTGCCCTCAGATCGCAGCAGTATGACAAAAATCACGCCTCATGGAA
>DATHGV010000002.1:0-6855 GCA_035490135.1 Candidatus Methylomirabilota bacterium | reverse complement strand
GTCGTGAAAAACGATTACCGCTCCGGTAGTCGCCCCGTGCTCATCATGGATTGGGGCGGCAGAATCTTCGATGGCAAACTCGGCCCCGTCGCGTCGAATCAGAATGCAGTGTGGGGTAACTCCCACAGTTTTGTTTTGCTCAAGCGCCGTTTTCAACGGATTCAAGCAAGGTTTCCGTGTACTGCCGTCGATAATTATAAACACGTCGTCGATGTCCCTGCCGGCGGCCTCTCCCCGCGTCCAACCAGTGATCTTTTCGGCCACAGCATTGAGGTACGTAATTCTGCCTTTCAGGTCGATGCTCAGCACCGCATCTCCAATGGAGTTAAGCATCATTTGCGCGCGTTCTTTTTCAGCAAACAACATTTCTCTTGCCGTCTGCCGCTCTGCCATGTTCCGTATAGCACGGACGAATGAGTCTCTGTCGAGATGGTCCTCCAGCAGGTAATCTTTGGCTCCATGCCGCAACGCTTCCAGGGCAACTGCTACGTCCTTGGTGCCAGCTAGGATCAGCGTTGGGATGCCGGGCGCAGCGAGCAACAGGCTGTCCAACGTTTCGAGGCCCTGACGGTCGGGCAGCGACAGATTGACAAAGACTGACCATATCCCTCCCTTCTGCAATCTCTCGATACCTTCGGAAAGATTCGTAACCCATTCGCCTTTATATGGTCCGTCAATCGCGTTCTCTACTGCGTCTATAAACACGTCCGCATGATGGGAGTCAGCGTCGATTAGAAGTAGAGTTCGGAGTTCCGTCATGTTCGGTACCATACACAAATGTGCATTTCCTTGAACTACGGAAACTGTTCAATTATGCACAGTTGCGTAATTAGTAAGTAAGTATGAATGAACAGCCTCGACCGGTGGAACCACTAGAGCGAACAAGTTCGTTCCGGGATTGGTCCGCCTGGTCCAGTTGAGCCGGACACTTGAGATCAACACACTTGAGATCAACCCTATCCAGGTGGATCAAGAATACGCCTTATCAGCTAACAGTAAGTTAATACTCCACTAGTACTAGATGGTTGATATTTAACAGACCGTAGACGCTGTCTTCAGCGCAAAGAAAAGTTTGAGCGCACTTGCCGCACCGTACTCCATAGATCAAAAGCGCTTGGACATCAACGCGAGCATTTGGGGTCAGTACCTACCCCAGCGATGGTCAGGACGCCGAGACGTTGATTCAAAAGGCTGACACCGCCCTGTATGACGCCAAGAAGCTCGGCCGCAATAGTTATCAATTTTTCAGAGCAGATATGCAGGCTCGTGTTTTGGAGCGGCAGCGTTTAGAGAGTGGCTTGCGTTCTGCCCTGGGCCGAGATGAGTTGAGGGTGAATTACCAGCCCAAGATCGATCTCAAGACTGGGGAGATCACCGGCGTGGAAGTGCTGCTGCGCTGGCATCATCCCGATCGCGGACTGATTCCTCCCTCGCAATTTATTCCCATCGCCGAAGAGTCCGGATTAATTGTACCGATCGGCCCGTGGGTGCTTCTCGAAGCGGGCCGTCAGGCCCCCGGGCCTGGATGGACGCTGGGCTTCCGCCCGTACGAGTCGCCGTCAACGTCTCCGCACTGCAATTCATCGCGAAGGATTTTCTCTCATGTGTTCGCGCTGTGCTAATTTCAACTGGGGTGGATCCTCACAACTTGGAACTCGAGCTAACCGAGACGGTGCTTATGCAAGACGCCGAGTCCGCTGTAGACAAACTTCATGCACTGAAAGCGATCGGGGTGCAGCTGGCGATGGACGATTTCGGGATCGGCTATTCCAGCTTTAGCTATCTACGACGCTTTCCCTTGGACGCTCTGAAGGTCGATCGTACGTTCATCAAAAGCCTTTCAGCCGATGCTGGCGCGGCCACTATAGTCACTGCGATGATTAACATCGGCAAGAGCCTTCATCATCGTGTTATCGCCGAGGGTGTGGAGACACGCGAGCAGGTCGACTTTCTACAGAAGCAAGGTTGGGGCGAGGGTCAGGGCTATTTCTTCTGCCATCCGGTGATTGCCGAAAAGTTCGCCTAATTCCTGGAGTTTGGTCTCAGAGAATCCGTCGTCCACTAAATCGGCTCGCCCTTCGCAAGAATCACCAGGCCTTTCTCTTACGGCACGATTGCGGCCCAGCTTGGCGTGAGTAAAGATGCATTAATCAACTCTGCTCGGATATTTCGCGATGGTCATCGAAGCAACATGTCCCACGGGCCTCAATGCAAGCCAGTCTTCCAACGACTTGACGTTACGAAAAGTTTTCGAATGCAGCTGTGTGGGAGCGGTTTCCCAGAATACCGTTGCGCTATTTGTCAGACTGTCGATGCACAAACGCTTGTGAACGCTCGTGTTCGCATCCGGTGTTACTTTCCTGAACCACGCGGCGCTTCCATCGTGCGATTCACCAACCTCGATGAAGCCATTCTCGCGAACAGCGGATCGTAACTGTTGAAGGATTTCCATAATTTCAGTTTACGCGCCTCAGACTCCCAGCACTCATACACATTCGATTGGGTTTCCAGCAGGTGCTAACGTATCCGTCGTGCCTGGTCCACCTGAAAACTGATGCTCAACCTGTTACAACGCCACGGTCGGGAGATGGAAGTGCGCAATTGTCCGCTGTCAGAAGCAACGAATAGGAGATTGGTCCTGAGTAACGCGGTAGTCTTGAGTGGTCCGATCACCTTGAGGAAACTATGATTAGAAAATTTAATGTGATCGCAATCGGAACAGGATCGGCCGCGTCGACGATCGCTTCGCGCTGTCGCGAAGCAGGATGGCAGGTTGCAGTCGTGGATTGGAGGCCGTTCGGAGGTACCTGTGCCCTACGAGGATGCGATCCAAAGAAAGTGCTCGTCGGAGCTGCCGAAGCCGTTGATTGGACGCGTCGAATGAAAGGAAAGGGAATTCAGGCCGCGAAACTTCAGATTGATTGGCCGGAGTTAATGCGCTTCAAGCGCTCCTTCACGGAGCCCGTTCCCAAACGGCGCGAAGAAGGGTTCGCGAAAGCCGGCGTCGCAGCGTTCCATGGTCGGGCGCGCTTCGTCGGCCCAACCGCAGTACAAGTAGGGGAAGAAATATTGGAGGGACGGTATGTCGTTATTGCGGCCGGCGAGGTACCGGCGAATTTAGAGATTCCCGGCATTGAACACCTTACGACAAGCGATCAGTTCCTGGAGTTGAACGAACTGCCGCGGAGGATTCTCTTTATTGGAGGCGGGTATGTGGCCTTTGAGTTTGCGCATATAGCCGCGTGCGTGGGATCGCAGGTCACCGTCCTACAGCGCGGCCCACGTCCTCTTGCCCTTTTTGACCCGGATCTTGTTGATCAGCTCGTTGAGCGAACTCACGAACTTGGCATTGACGTTCACCTCGGGACCGAAGCGATCGGGATCGAAAAAAGCTCCGCTCAGTTAGATGTCCAGGCATTGGCCTCCGGACAGACAAGCACGTTTCAGGCCGAGATGGTTGTACATGCGGCAGGTCGCGTGCCTGAGATCAACGATCTGAATCTAGATGCTGTGGGGATCGAATGGGAGGAGCGCGGAGTGCGAGTCAACGAATTCTTACAAAGCGTGTCGATTCCTGGTGTGTATGCAGCGGGAGATGCTGCCGCCAGTAGTGGCCTGCCACTGGCTCCTGTGGCCAGCTACGAAGGGCAGATCGTGGCGGCAAATCTCTTAAAGGGAAACCATCAGAGACCAAATTACCTAGGCATTCCGTCGGTCGTGTTCACGATTCCCCCGCTGGCTGCAGTCGGTCTCAGGGAACGCGAGGCCACTGAACAAAACCTTAAGTTCAGGGTCAAGAAAGACATGACCTCAACCTGGTATTCGTCTCGGCGGGTTGCGGAAACATATTCCGGCTACAAAGTACTCATTGAAGAACGCACGGACCGCATCCTGGGCGCTCATATTCTAGGGAGCGAGGCTGATGAAGTCATCAATCTCTTCGCGCTTGCCATCCGTTCGGGGATGCGGGCCACCGATTTAAAGCACATGCTGTTCGCATATCCGACGAGTGGCTCAAATATGACGCGCATGCTTTAGGAAGGTCGAAAGGAGGCCGTGATAGTGGAAGGATGTCGGACAGCCGGTTAGCTGTCCTCGCTGATTTGTTGTTGCGGTTACTTCTTCGCTTCGGCTGTGACGGTAACCTCAACGTGAGCGCCCTTTTTGAGCTTCACATCATCGCCGTGCTCGTCAGTTAGCGCATTTTCGATACGGAGATCTCGGTACCGGTGGTCGGCCCCACCAATAGCAATTTGCGCCTTTTCCGGTTGGCTGGCACCCGGGGACGGAATGATTTTATCGACGGTTCCGGGCATGGTAGTACTTGGCTGCTCTCGAATTCGCGCCGTATCCAGATTCAGTTCCGTTATTCTTGCGGACCTGGCCGTCCGCGGCGTCGCCATTTCCTTCTTGACGCTGGCACGTATCGCGTTACCGGATTCTTTGTTACTTTTCTTATGTAGCATGCACCCATCATGACATCGAGATCCAAGCCATGCAGTCCCATTTTGCACGGTTGCGAAATATACCGCCGGTACCTGTCGGTAGCATCACGTTCAATTCGTACAGCATTCGGTACGACTCAGGACGAAGGTCCTCGCTCGGCTAAGCCCGATTCTCGCAAATGATGGCGATAAAAAACTTGCCTGCCAAAAATGTCGAAAAGACCAAAGGATTCAAGCTTCTGAAGAGGTCCTTCGGGATCTTGGGACCTGGGTTGATCATCGGGGTGGCCGACGATGATCCGTCGGAAATCTCAACCTATTCCGTTGCTGGAGCAGCCTATGGATATGCCACGCTGTGGATCGCGCTGCTCACGTTTCCGTTGATGGCCGCGATCCAGCTGATGTGCGCATGGCTGGGTATGGTTACGCGGAGAGGGCTGGCAGCCGCGGTGCGGATCTATTATCCCCGCGGGGTATTCTGGGGATCGTGCTCCATTCTCGTCGTCGCCAACGTCATCAACATCGGTGCTGATCTCGGCGGCATGGCGGAGGCCACGCAACTCATCACGGGGATTCGAGCACTGATCTAAGTCCCGTTCTACGCGCTGTTCATCTTTGGACTGTTGATTTGGACTTCCTACCAGCGGATCGCGAAGATTTTCAAATGATTGACGCTCGTTCTTGTTTGCCTATGTGCTTGCGTCGTTTTACGCTCACGTCGATTGGAGGTACGCGCTGGCTGTGACGTTCGTGCCCCATACAGCACACACGTCGGATAGGGCCTGAGAAACACGTTAGGCATACAAGTGCCGTTCACGCGCAGGCCTATTTTGAGGGCGTATCGTCGGCCACGCGAAAATTACCCAGAACGGGGTTACGGTCCCACTTTATGACTGTTCCCAACTGGACAGACATTCGTCCCGAATATCGTCATTATCGTGATTGGATTCGATGGAACGCATGGCGGCCATGTCCCTAGTGGAGTGACTGCACACGGTAGTCCGGGCGGACCTTTGCAGTTTGGCCGCTTGGAAGCTACCCTTGCCGCCAAGTTCCATTGAAATGTCACGCCCCTGCCCTTCGTGCAGCCGCGTTGATTTTAGGTCGAAGCCAGTTTGTAGCAGAAAGGAAATTTCGATGTTGCTGATCTTGTTGATTATTGTCCTGGTACTCGTGTTCGGGGGCGGCGGGGGCTATTACGGATATCGGAGATGGGGAACGGGCGGAGGTGTAGGGATTGGCGGGTTGATCCTGATTATCGTGTTGGTTTTGTATCTATTCGGCGGATTGCGTCTGTGACGTGACGGCGATTTTAGCACCTGCCGGAATGCACCGTGCAAATCGTCACATCGCCGGCAGCCTAGGGCTACATCCCTGAGCGGTACGGAATCGATTCGTTCCAGCAGCCCCAGACGCGACGCTAGACGTGTTCAAGAAGTCGGCTAAGGAAGGAACAGAATAATGACTAAGCCGAAGGATACTACCCCAATAAAGAAGACTTTTTATCAGGAAATCGCAACCGCGATTGCCAAAGCCCGCGATGGCGGGATGACCGTACCTGAGATACTTGAGGCGTTCAAGGAACACGTCGGTATGACTCCCAACGAAAATTCGGACGGCACCGTTACGTATCGACCACTAACAGAACAGCGGAAAGCGAGCACCTTGCCCGGACCTGAAACGCCCGCTTAAATCGGCGAAAGGCATCAAGCGGAGTTAGCCGCCTAACACGGCTCCATTTTCCGACCAGTTACATGCTCTCCATATGTTGAAAGCACGGCTCCGCGAGGGTATAGACCCGGGCATAAACCGGATTTACCGTTGGTAAGGAGTCTGGAGGAAAAGCTATGGCTCATGACTCGCATCAGAGAGCGGCAGAACTACACGAGCAGGCTGCACACGCACATCGAGCTGCAGCGGCCCATCATGGAAAGGAAGAACATCAGACCGGCCAAGAGCACTCGAAACAGGCGATGGAACATTCCGCGAAAGCACATCAACAGTCACTGGAAGCGGATAAACAATCCGCTTACTTCGCCACGAAGCACGGCAAGAAGAAAGGCTAAACCTACCGATAGTTATCAAGACCTAACTGGAGGTTGGCGGTTAGTTGTACTATTCAGCGTCAAAAAAGGTCGGCCGCGAATTTTCGGTGCCGGGTGTTCGGAGTACGCCTCGCCCCCAAGGTCATGAAGCTTCGGCCTCGCTTTGGTGTGGTTTCATTGAAGGCCATAGCTCTTTTTAGGCATCAAGTGGCTTAATTAGTCGTGCGCTGAGCTGTTTAGGACAGATTGCAGACAGCCATCATGCGACCTTTGTGAGACTGATGAAGAGTCAATGCAAGGGAACGTTGCGATGAGTGAAACTACTGCTGCTGCCGCTGTTGAAAGTGTGGCGAACGTTCTAGACC
>DATHGV010000001.1:0-3500 GCA_035490135.1 Candidatus Methylomirabilota bacterium | reverse complement strand
CGTCATGGGCGCCGACGTTCCCGACAAAGAAATCGAATCCATACTTGGCGCGTTAGGCTTTGCTCCTGTGCGCGTTGATCAAAACCGCGGCGCAGTCGGCTCGATCCTGGCCGCTTGGGAGTGCACGCAACCCTCCTGGCGCCCAGAAGTGTCCCGCGAGATTGATTTGATCGAGGAAATTGTTCGCATCTACGGCCTCGATAAATTTCCGCCGCGCTTGCCCGCCTCGCGACAGGGCGCCGCCCGGTTGCCTCATTACGAAGCGGAAATGCGCTTGCGCGAACGGCTGATCGGCCTGGGCTACCGAGAAATTGTCACCATCCCACATGTGGCCGAGGAACGCGACGCGCTGTTTCGGCCGGCTGATGTCACTCCCGCGCGCCTCTCCAATCCGCTCTCGGAGGAGGCTGGCGTCCTGCGCTCCACCGGCACCGTCACCATGGCCGGTGCGCTCGAATGGAATTTAAATCATGGCCAGCGTAACGCGCGGCTGTTTGAAATTGGCCATCACTATCGCTTGAATGGTAGTAAGCCTATTGAAACTCGCGTGCTTACCCTCGGCGCAACCGGGGCCGCCCGCGACAAAAACCTGTACCAGCCCGCTCGCGATTATTCTTTTGCCGATTTAAAAGGGGACCTCGACAATCTCGGCTCCCTCGCAGGCGGCTTGCGCTGGGAAGAAAGCGCCACCGAATATATGAATTCCGCGCGTCGTGGCGCGCTTTTTCTAAAAGCCGAAGCGCTGGGTGTTGCCGGCCAACTTTCGCGCCGTGTTGCGGAACGTCTCAAATGTCGACAAGATGTTTTTCTCGCCGAAATAAATCTTGGCCCACTCTATTGCGCTTTCTACGGGGTGAAAAATTCGCGCCGGTATCAACCCATTCCGCGTTTCCCCACTGTCGAGCGCGACTTTTCCCTGGTGCTTTCTGACGGTACGCACTTTTCCGACGTCGTAAAAGCCATCTCCTCGCTGAAGATTCCAGAAATTGTTTCCGTCGAAGCCGCCGATCTATTCCGGGGTAAAAATATTCCCGCGGGAAAATATTCGCTTCTGATTAAAATTGCGCTACAGCCGCGTTCGGCGACTCTGACGGACGCGCAAATCGGCGACATCTCCGCGCGCATCGTGTCCGCGCTGGAAAAGCAATTGGGCGCCCAGTTGCGAACGGCATAAGCTGCGATTCTTCCGCCGATAAGATGTTCAGGTTGCCAAATACTCTGTCCACACCCATCACTTTTTCAACAACCGGGTGCACCACAACCGCGAATGACTGTGCTATCTTGGCCCCAGTCACTCCATAGAAACGAGTTTCATGCGCGTGTCCGTAAAAGCACAAATTTTCGGCCAAACATATACGATTAGCGGGGAACTGGACGAGGACTACGTCTTGAAGTTGGCCAACTTTGTGGACGAAAAAATGCGCGCCGTAGCGAACGCTACCGCGACAGTAGACACCCAAAAAGTTGCCGTGCTCGCGGCCCTGGCTATCGCCGATGAGTTGCATAGCGCGCAACGCGATCTAGGTTACCGCGAAGGCGTGTTGCGCGAACAAGCGGAGCGCTGCCTGGTGCTCGTTGAACGCGCCCTGAAACAATCCGCCTAGCAAATCAAGCGAAGTACTTCAAGCCGCATTACTGCGACCAGGAAGTCGGCGTGCGATCCCACCGATGTTTCCGCAACTCGGCGTACAGCTGGCCCGGCAACGGCCCGCGAGCGCTCGCGCCCAGATTGGTCTCCACGTGATGACGCTTACGCATCCCGGGAATAATGGTGCTCACGTCCGGATTATTCAAAATAAAGCGCAGCGCCATCTCCGGCATGGTCATAGCGTCACGCAGCAAAGGTTTCAGCGCGTCGGCATGCTCCACGCTGCTGTTCAGATTTTCTGCCACGAAATAGGTGTTACGCCAATCGCCCTTCGGCCATTTGCTTTCTGGTGTGAGGGTTCCTGTGAGCGTGCCCTCGTCGAAGGGAACCCGCGCAATTACCGCCACATTTTTTTCGCGGCAGGCCGGAAATAATTCATCTTCGGGGTTCTGATCAAAAATATTGTAGATAACCTGCACCACATCGATCAGGCCCGATTTTACGGCGCGAATACCGTTCCAAGGCTCCCAGCGATTGATGCTGATTCCCACCGCGCGCACATCCTTGCCGATGCGCAGCTTTTCAAAGGCTTTCAACAACCGATCGTCGTCCAGCCAGTGATCTTCCCAGGTGTGAAACTGAATCAGATCGAGCTTGCTGACTCCAATATTTTCGAGGCTCTTGTGCACATACTCTTCGATGTACTCCGGCGGATACGACTCGTCCACGGAAAATCCACGCTGGCTTGGCCATCGACGATTCTTGGGCGGTATCTTGGTTGCCGCGTAAAGGGTCTTCCGCGGATTGGCGCGAATAATTTTTCCCAGCAGGGTTTCGCTGTGCCCATCGCCATAGGCCCACGCGGTGTCAAAAAAATTGCATCCCAAATCTACCGCGTGTTGCAGTGAGTCGAGCGACTCCTGATCCTCCGATCCCGTCCATCCCGCCATGCCCCACATTCCGTAACCAATCTCGCTGACATTCCAACCCGTGCGTCCAAATCGCCGGTAATTCATTAAAAGTCCTTTCCAACCGAGGCCGCTTCCATTATAGCTATCAAGCCTTTCCGCACTCGGAGGCCTTGTGAATTTTTTTGACTCTTGCTCCGTGCGTGTACAGAATCTCCAGAACGGAAATGGGAGTATTCATGACCAGAACGAAGCTGCGGATGGCTATTTTTTTCATCGTGGTGCTTACCGCGATCATTGGCGGTCGCGCGCGCACCGAGGAGCCTGGCGAAACCGCTGCGGCGTCTCAAGTCCAAGCATCCAGTTACGACATCGTCATCGCCAACGGCCGGGTGATGGACCCTGAGTCTGGACTCGATGCAGTGCGCAACGTGGGCATCACCGCCGGCAAAATTCGCGCGATCTCTGTGGAACCCCTAAAAGGAAAGACGGTTCTTGACGCAGAAGGACTGGTCGTCGCGCCAGGCTTCATCGATTTGCACGAACATGCCCAGGAACCCCGCAATTACCAGTTTCAGGCTCACGATGGCGTGACCACTTCGCTCGAACTCGAAGTGGGCACCGACGACGTGGACACCTGGTATGCCAAGCGTGAAAGCAAAAGTCTCATCAATTTTGGCGTAAGCGCGGGCCACATTCCGGTGCGCATGAAAGTGATGCACGACCCAGGAAACTTTCTCCCCACCGGCGATGCCGCCCATCGCGAAGCCACGCTGCAAGAGCTAGAAGAAATAAAAAATCAAATTCACCACGGCCTTGAGCGTGGAGCGCTCGCCGTCGGCATGGGTATCAACTACACTGCTGGCGCATCGCATGATGAAATCGTGGACGTCTTCCGCGTAGCAGCAGCGGAAAAGGCCAGCGTGCACGTGCATCTTCGCCATGCTGGTTTGAAAGAACCCACCACCGGATTAGTCGGCATCGAGGAAGTCATCGCCGCTGCC